>DATMXL010000064.1:0-14015 GCA_035561555.1 Bellilinea sp. | reverse complement strand
AGACCGCCTCCGGGGTTACTCCGACCCTCATCGGTAAACCTTCGCCATACCTCTACCAGGTCGCGCTTGAGCGCCTGGGGACTTCTGCAGAGGAAACCCTGGCGGTCGGCGACCGGCTGGAAACTGATATTTTAGGCGGTCAGCGCGCCGGCATGCGCACCGCCCTGGTGCTCTCTGGGGTATCTACCCGCGCAGATGTGGACCGATGGCCCACCCCACCCGATTTGGTCGCAGCGGATTTGGCTGAACTTCTGGCTTGATCTCCAGTCAACCTGCCCTGCTGAATAGCTACCCCCCGAAATGGTAAAATTAAACTGGAGTTCCCTCCAGAAGGAATTTGTATGCCCGAACCAACCCGCCGTTTGATTTACGATCTCGACCTGCCAGACTTGGAGCAGGCCTTTAAGGCTGCCGGCGAGCCAGTCTATCGCGCCAAGCAGGTCTGGCAGGGACTCTATCAGCAGCTGTGGAACCAGCCGGAACAATTCTCCAACCTGCCCAAATCTCTGCGCGATTGGTTAGGCACTACCTTTGTATTTCAAAACCTGACCCCTGATCTGGTCATGCTTTCCACCGACCAGGAAACACGAAAAACGCTGTTTTTATTGCCGGACAACCGCGCCATCGAGGCTGTGTTGATGCATTACGACAAACGGAAAACCCTGTGCATCTCAACTCAGGCTGGCTGCGCCATGGGGTGCGTTTTCTGCGCCACCGGTCAGATGGGTTTCAAACGCCATCTGACCAGCGGAGAAATCGTTGAGGAAGTGCTGTATTACGCCCGCATGCTGCGAGTCGAGGGTGAACAGGTAACCAATGTGGTTTTTATGGGGATGGGTGAGCCATTCCATAATTACGAGGCTACCATGAGCGCCATCTCCCGGTTGAATCACCCCGACGGACTGAACCTGGGAGCCCGCCGTTTTACCTTATCGACCGTTGGACTGGTACCGATGATCAAACGCTTCGCTGACGAAAAAAGCCAGGTCAATTTAGCCATCAGCCTGCATGCCACCAATGACGAACTGCGCTCCAGCATGCTGCCGATTAACCGCAAATACCCAATCGCTGAGTTAATGGCTGCCTGCCGCGAGTATATCCAAAAAACCGGTCGCCGTCTGACTTTTGAGTGGGCCTTGATTCAAGGCGTCAACGACTCGGTGGAGACCGCCCGTGAACTGGGAAATCTGCTCAAAGGCATGATTGCCCATGTCAACGTCATTCCCCTCAACCCGACCCACAAATTCACCGGTATCGGCAGCACCCGCGAGCGCGCCGCTGCCTTCAAAGCCGAATTGGAAAAAATGGGTGTTCCCTGCACCGTTCGTATGCGCCGCGGCATCGATATTCAGGCTGGCTGCGGGCAGTTGGCGACACGGGCGGAACAAAATTCTGCACAGACCGCTGTGATATAATCGGTGCGCTATGGCCGAATTCTTCAATAAATGGAAGCAAGCTCTTAATCGCAGCAGCAAAGCCGCCTTTGGCCGATTGGCAACCGTATTTGGCGCCACCGAGATCACGCTATCAACCTGGGACGAGTTGGAAGCCTTATTAATCCAGGCTGATGTAGGCATTGACACCACCAACGAGATCATAGCCTCGCTAATGCAGCGCGTCGACCGTGATGGCATCACCAGCGCGCAAGAATTGACCAGCATTCTGCGTGCAGAATTGCTTTCCCGTCTGGATCCAATGCCGGACCTTGATTTCAACGGCAACCAACCGGTTGTGATTCTGATCGTCGGGGTTAATGGCTCGGGCAAGACCACAACGATCGCGAAATTAGGACGTCAATTCGCACAACAGGGCAAGAAGGTCCTTTTGGCTGCCGCAGACACCTTCCGCGCCGCGGCGGTTGATCAGTTGCAGGTATGGGCTGACCGGCTGGATATCCCGATCATCACCGGGCAGCCCAATGGGGATCCGGGTGCCGTAACCTATGATGCCATCCAGGCAGGTGTCTCTCGCAAGATGGATCTGGTACTGGTGGATACAGCCGGACGGCTCCATACCCGTACCAACTTGATGGAAGAATTGAAAAAAGTGCATCGAGTCAGCGGCAAAGCACTGCCAGGCGCACCGCACGCGGTCTGGCTGGTGCTGGACGCCACAACCGGGCAAAATGCCCTACAACAAGCCCGCATGTTTAAGGAAGCTGTCAAGGTGACCGGCATCATCATTGCCAAGCTTGATTCTTCCGCGCGCGGCGGTATGGCCTTTGCCATTCAAAAAGAATTGGGCATTCCCATCCTGTACGCCGGACTGGGTGAGAAATCGGAAGATTTGGAAAAATTTAACCGCGAATCCTTCGTGGACGGAATATTAAGCGCCTCGTAAGCCGCAGGTGGAGGAAACATGCAAGCGATGGTCGAACGTCTGGCAGATGAAAAAACCAGAATCAATGAATTAATGGTGCATCTTTGACTTGGCAGCCCGCAAAGCTGAGCTAAGCGAGCTTCAGAAGACCTCCGAAGATCCAAATTTGTGGGACAATCCTGCGCGTGCCCAGCAAATCATGAAGAAGCTGTCAGATACGCGGTATGAGATTGAGTCCTGGGAAAAATTACAGAAGCGTATCCAAGACCTGTTCGAACTGGCTCAGCTTGAAGATGAATCGCTGGCACAGGAATTAGAGCAGGAAGCTGCGCTTATCCAGCAGGAGCTGGACCAGCGCGAGTTGAGTACCTTACTCTCCGGACCTTACGACCGCGGTAATGCCCTGCTGACGATTAACGCCGGCGCAGGCGGCACCGATTCGCAGGATTGGGCTGCCATGCTCGAGCGTATGTACCTGCGCTGGGCTGAGCGTAGCCGCTATGCCACGGATATCATCGACTTGACCGAAGGGGAAGAAGCCGGCATTAAAACCGTCACCATCTCCGTCACTGGATCCTATGCCTACGGGTATCTGCGGACTGAAAAAGGCGTTCATCGTCTGGTGCGGCTCTCCCCCTATGATTCGGCCCACCGCCGCCATACCTCCTTCGCTCAGGTGGAAGTCCTGCCCGAACTTGAGGAGGATTCCGAAATCGTCATCCCGCCGGAGGATATTAGGATTGACATCTTCAAATCTTCCGGGGCTGGCGGTCAAAATGTCCAAAAGAATGCGACCGCCATCCGGTTGACCCACCTGCCCACCGGCATCGTCGTCACCTGTCAGAATGAGCGCTCCCAGATGCAGAACCGTGATAACGCCTTAAAGGTTCTGCGTGGACGGTTGGCTGCCATCCGCCAGGAAGAATTGGACAAACAACTCGGCGATCTTCGCGGGGAATACCAAAAAGCGGAGTGGGGTTCGCAAATCCGCTCGTATGTGCTGCACCCCTACCAGATGGTCAAAGACCACCGCACCGACTTCGAGGTCGGCAATACCCAGGGTGTCCTCGACGGCGAGATCGACGGCTTTATCGAAAGTTATTTACGCTGGCATAAATAAACCGGTGAGTTCTCTAACAGGTTAATCCAGGCGTTTTGCCAGCTCGATGAGCGCGGGGTCCAGTTTTTTGGGCGTGTTTACAACTTCCATTAAAGGAGTGGTTGTGACTGCACCTTTGACCATCCCCACCAGCACGCCGTATTCGCCGCGCGCCAGGGCATCCACTGCTCCAGCGCCAAGTCTTGATGCCAGGATGCGGTCATACGCCTGGGGTGCACCTCCGCGCTGCACGTGTCCCAGAATGGTGACCCGCAGGTCAAATCCCAGCCGCTCCCGGTGTTGTTTGAAATACTCGTCTAAAGCATTGGCATTGTACTTGGCGCCTTCGGCTACCACCACAATCGCATGCTGTTTTCCGCGTTCGTAGGCATCCGTGAGCGTGGTGGCGATATCTTCCGGATCGATTTCCAACTCCGGCAGCACCACCTCTTCCGCGCCGCCGGCAATCGCTGCCATCATTGCTAGGTAGCCGTGATTCCGCCCCATAACCTCCACCAGAAAAGCTCTTTGGTGCGAAGACGCTGTGATTTTTAAGCGGTCGATGGCTTCCAACGCAATATTGAGCGCCGTGTCAACACCGATGGTGATATCCGAGCCGTACAGGTCGTTGTCAATGGTGGATGCCACACCCACCACCGGAAATCCCAGGTTATGCAATGCCAGTGCACCGGTCTGCGAACCATTGCCGCCGATCACGACCAGCCCCTCGATGTCAGATTGATTCAGGGTGCGTATGGCTTTAAGCTGCCCGGCTTTGGTTTTGAACTCCAGCGAGCGAGCGCTGCCCAGCACTGTACCGCCGCGCTGCAAGATTCCGCCAACCTCGCGAGCGCCCAACGGAATAATTTTTCCGTCAATTAATCCTTCGTAACCGTTCCGCACACCATAGGCTTCCCACCCGTTGGCAATCCCGGTGCGTACTACGGCGCGGATGGCGGCGTTCATTCCCGGAGCGTCTCCCCCACTGGTCAAAACGGCGATTTTCTTCATGATCCTACCAGCCTCTCTGCATTCCCTGCGATCTCACCGCAGATTTTATCACGGTTTCCCCTGCGCTCCAGCCGTTGAATCGGCTGTTCACCGGTTAAGTAACCATCCTTTTGAAAATTTTTGTGACACTTGGGGTACCAAGATTTGGCTTAAAGGCAGTATGAATATGCCGCACCTTTTGTTAGAATGTGCTCGCATACAATCCCGTATTGGGTTTACGTTGGATTTTATGCCTTCAAAAATGAATTTCACGATCATGCGCGGTCTTTTTGTTGGTAATTTTCGGCCGCAGCCTCCCCTTAAGGTTAACAATGTCAGATTATCGCATCAGGCAGCACCCCATTCTCCCCATCCCGGAACGTGAACCTGTTGAGATTTACTGGCGTGGCAAAAAAATCTCAGCGCTGACTGGCGAAACGATCGCCTCAGCCTTGTTTGCCAATGGCGAACGCGTTTTTGGCCATCACCACAAGGATGGCTCACCGCTGGGTATCTTCTGCGCCAATGGTCAGTGCTCGCAGTGCATGGTGCTGGCAGATGGTATGCCGGTCAAGGCCTGCATGGAGTTGGTCAAACCCGGGCAGACCGTTGAGCCCGCTGATGGTTTACCCGTCCTGCCGAAAGTAAAAACTGAGCCGAAATTCAAGCCCATCATTGAGCGGCAGGTCCAGGTATTGATCATCGGCGGCGGTCCCTCCGGCTTATCAGCTGCCATCGAACTTGGTAAACGCGGCGTGCAGGTTCTGCTGGTGGATGACAAGTACCGCCTCGGCGGTAAGCTGGTGCTTCAAACCCATCGTTTCTTCGGCTCAACCAAAGCGGTCTACGCCGGTACCCGCGGCATCGACATCGCTACCCGCCTTGAAAAGGACCTTCGCGAACATCCTTCGGTGGAGGTCTGGCTTAACAGCACGGTTCTGGCGGTCTTCAGCGATAAGAAGGTCGGCATTTTGAAGGATGGTCACGATTACGCCGTCATCGAACCGGAAGTATTGCTGGTAGCCTCCGGCGCGCGCGAGAAATTTCTGGCTTTCAACGGTAACACGCTGCCCGGTGTTTATGGTGCCGGCGCCTTCCAGACGCTGGTCAATCGCGACCTGGTGCGCCCTGCTGAGAAGTTGTTCATCGTCGGCGGCGGCAACGTTGGCCTGATCGCCGGCTATCATGCGCTGCAGGCGGGTATCCAGGTCGTCGGGCTGGTGGAAGCCCTGCCGGAATGCGGCGGCTACAAAGTGCACAAGGACAAGCTGGCCCGCATGGGGGTACCGATCTACACCTCGCATACTGTTCTCAGCGCCAACGGCGAAGGCAAGGTTGAATCGGTCACCATAGCACAGGTCGGCGCGGATTTCAAACCGATTCCCGGCACCGAGCAATCCTTCGAATGTGACAGTGTCTTGATCGCGGTCGGCCTGGATCCGGTCAACGAGTTTTACATCAAAGCCAAACAATACGGGCTAAACTGCTTCGTAGGTGGTGACGCTGAAGAGATTGCTGAAGCTTCGGCAGCCATCTTCTCTGGCAAAATCCGCGGCATGGAAATTGCCCGCGCACTGGGCGTTGAGACCGCGGAGATTCCGGTCGAATGGTACTGGACCAGCGAAATCCTTAAGTCAAAACCAGGCTCCACCTATGCTGAGGAACTTCCCGAAATTGAAACCGGCGTTGTGCCGGTGATTCACTGCACTCAGGAAATCCCCTGTGACCCCTGCTCCGGCTTATGCTCTCATGGTTTGATCTACATCGACCGGCGCGACATCCGCAGCATACCTACCTTCCTGGGCGACAGTACTTGCTGTGAAATCTGCGAAAAATGTGTGGCGGGCTGCCCGGGATTAGCCATCACACTGGTTAATTATCGTGAAAATCCGGATCTGCCCGTCGTGTCTATACCCTACGAATTCACCCGCCAGACCATACAGGCGAAGGACCGCGTGAGCGTATTGGATACGGAAGGAACGGAACTCGGGCAGGTTTCAGTCCTCTCCGTCCATGCCATAGTGAATAATGACCGTACCCTGGTGGTAGAGGTTATCGCGCCGCGCGAGATCGCTCAACGCATTGCCGGCATCCAGGTACAGGATGAAGAAGTCACCCAACCCCTCGACCACTACGTCACCCACATTGCCGATGACACGATTGTGTGCCGCTGTGAGCATGTGACCGCTGGTGAGGTGCGTTCGTTGATCCGCGCCGGTTACCGCGATATGAACGAGATCAAAACCGTTTCCCGCGCCGGTATGGGTGCCTGCGGCGGCAAGACCTGTGTCAGCCTGATCTTGCGCCTGTTCCGCGAGGAAGGTATCACCCGCGAGGAGATCACAGAATACTCCAAGCGCCCGGTATTCATCGAAGTACCGCTTGGGATTTTAGCTGGCGCTAACGGGCAAGAGAACAACACCCATGAATAACCCAACCCTGCCCCACTACGATGTGATTGTTATCGGCGCCGGCTCCATCGGTGCCCCGGCTGCTTTTTACCTGGCGCAAGCCGGCTATAAGGTACTGGTGCTTGATTCCGCCCCGAGCGTCGGTCAGACATCCAATAAACGCGCCATCGGCGGCATCCGCGCCACCCATTCAGACCCGGCCAAAATCCGATTGAGCCTGCGCAGCATCGAGATCTTTTCCACCTGGAAGGAACGCTTTGGCGACGATATCGAATGGTCAGAAGGCGGTTATGTTTTTGTCGCGCGCGGTCAAAATGAAGAAAAGACCCTCAAGAACCTGCTGGTAACGCAGAAGTCCTTCGGCTTGAACATTGACTGGTTGGATAAGCCCCAACTGCTGGAGGTTGTGCCAGACCTGAACCCCTCTGAGGTTTTAGGCGGTACCTTCTCACCTCAGGACGGTAATGCGTCCCCGCTGTTGGCTGTGCACGCCTTTTATACCCATGCCATGGAATACGGCGCCGAGTTCCGCTTTAACGAAAAAGTGTTCGAAATCGTCATTCGCAGCGGCAAAGTCGTTGGAGTCAAGACGGACCGCGCCGAATACGGCACTGATGTGGTTTTGAACGCTGCAGGTGCTCATGCCAGTGAAATTACCCGGCTCGCCGGGCTGAACGTGCCGGTGCAGCCGGATTCGCATGAAGCCGCCATCACCGAAGCCGTCGCTCCGTTCCTCAAGCCCATGATCGTGGATATTCAACCCGGTCCAGGATCTGCCAATTATTACTTCTACCAGCACCTCACTGGCCAAATTATCTTCTGCATCACCCCCTCGCCCAATATCTGGGGTTTTGACACCGAGGAGACCAGCTCCTTCCTGCCAATGGTCGCCAAACGCATGGTCGACCTCATGCCGCGTCTGAAGAACATCCGCGTGCGGCGCACCTGGCGCGGTCTGTACCCAATGACCCCCGATGGCGCCCCGATCGTCGGTTTTGCCAGGGAGTTAGAAGGCTACCTGTATGCAGTCGGCATGTGCGGGCAGGGTTTCATGCTCGGTCCGGGTGTCGGTGAATTGACTGCCCGACTCGTCTCCGGTCAGCTTCTCCCCACCGACCAGGAAATTCTCGACATTTTATCGCCGTACCGCCAGTTCGCCGGTCAGGAATTATTGAAATAACATACTCTCACCATCTTTGGTATAATAACCCGTCGCTGCGGGCACGTCTATACATCCTAAGCCCGCAGCCTGGGAAAATTTATGGGTAGGATTAAAGGATTAATTTTCGACTTCGACGGCCTGATTTTGGATACCGAAGCGCCGTCCTACAATGCCTGGTCACAGCTCTATGCGGACTATGGTCTTGAACTGGATATTAATGCCTGGGCCAGCGGTCTGGGTTCGTCAGAAGCAGCCTTCAATCCGGTGGCTCACCTGCAAGGGATGCTCAACCACACGGTTGACGAGGCCATGCTGCGCAAAACCGCGCGCGTCATCACGGACCGTGCGATTCTCCAGCAGCCGCCTCTGCCTGGCATTTTACCAACCATCAACACTGCCCGCCAGGCTGGTTTGAAGCTGGCAGTGGCTTCCAGCTCGCCGCGCGCCTGGGTGATTGGTCACCTGAAACGTCTGGAATTATCCAGCTACTTTGACTTCGTGGTCTGCATGGAAGATGTGCCGCAAGTAAAACCGGCACCGGACCTCTACCTGGCAGCCCTGTACGGTCTGGGGTTAAACCCGCACGAGGTCATTGCCTTTGAGGATTCACCCAACGGCATCACGGCTGCCCGCCGCGCCAAAATCTTCACCGTGGGTGTGCCCAATGCCGTCAGCAGCCGCCTGAATACCTCTTTCGCCAACCTGCTGCTCCCCCGCATCGATGCCATGCCGTTGACCGAGCTCGTCGCGGCTGTTGAAATGGCTCAAGTGACCGTATAATCTGTCTACCAATACATCTACCGGGGGGTTTACACGCTCTTATCGCCCTTGAATCTAAGGCAAACGGCGATATACTTGTCGTCAATTCAGCAGGCTTTACGGCTGACCTCAGCCGTGGAAGGCCTGCCATGCCAGAGCTGATTAAATGCAAATCGCCAATTTGATGGAGATCCTTCCCCAGAACTTTAGCGTCGTAGATCGCGAAATGGTCATGCGAGCCTATCAATTTGCCGAAAAAGCGCATGATGGCCAAAAACGCGTCTCCGGCGAGCCGTATGTCAGCCATTGCACCGCGGTCGCCGGCATCCTGGCGGAGATGCAGGTCACCCCGACCATCATTATCGCCGCGCTGCTGCACGATACTGTCGAAGACACATCTACCACTACGGCTGATATCAAAAAGGAATTTGGCGATGAAGTCGCCAAACTGGTGGAAGGCGTCACTAAGTTGACCAACCTGCCGCGCGTCAGCCGCGGAGATCAGCACAACGGCAGCGGCGCCCTGATCGACGATCCGCCGGAAGAACTGCCGCCCATGGCAGCCCGCATGAAGCGTAAAGACCTGGCGAACGAGACCCTGCGTAAGGTCTTCCTGGCTATGGGTGACGATATCCGCGTGGTGCTCATCAAACTTGCTGACCGGCTGCACAACATGCGTACCCTGGGGTATATGCCGGAAGGCAAGCGCATCCGCATCGCCAACGAGACCATGGACATTTTCGCTCCCCTGGCCAACCGTCTGGGTATCTGGCAGATCAAGTGGGAGCTGGAGGACCTGGCTTTCCGCTATCTGAACCCGGACAAGTACCGCGAGATCGCTGAAAACCTGGCCGAGCGCCGGCAGGACCGCGAAGGCATGGTCCGCAAGATTATGGAGAACCTGCAGGCTGTTCTGGCAAGTGAAGGCATCAAAGCTGAAATTTCCGGACGTCCCAAGCACATCTACTCCATCTACAAAAAAATGGTTGAAAAAGGCAAGCCGTTCGAGATGGTGCGCGACCTGCGCGCTTTCCGCTGCATCGTCAACGACATCAAGGAGTGCTACGCCGCCCTCGGGGTGATCCATACCCGCTGGCGCCCCATTCCGCAGGAATTTGACGATTATATTGCCGCGCCAAAAGACAACTTCTATCAGTCGCTGCACACCGCAGTGATTTACGATGATGGCAAGCCGCTCGAGGTGCAAATTCGCACGGTTGAGATGCACCAGAACGCCGAGTTCGGTATCGCCTCGCATTGGCGCTACAAGGAACGCGGCTTCCGCGACGAGATGTACGAGCAGCGGGTGAACTGGTTCCGCCGCATCATGGAATGGCGCGAGGAGATCGAGGACGCCCAGGAATTCGTCGATTCGATGAAGAGCGACGTCTTCCAGGACCGCGTCTACGTGTTCACCCCGCGCGGCGACATCATCGACATGCCAGCGGGCTCGACCCCCATCGACTTTGCCTATCACGTGCACACTGAGATCGGCAACCGCTGCCGCGGCGCCAAGGTGAACGGTAAGCTGGTGACGCTGGAATACGAGCTCAAGACCGGCGACCAGGTCGAGATCCTGGCTGCCAAACAGGGTGGTCCCAGCCGGGACTGGCTCAACCCATCCCTCGGGTTGGTGAAGACTCAGCGCGCCCGCTCCAAAATCCGCGCCTGGTTTAAACGGCAGGACCGCGACCAGAACCTGACCCAAGGCAAGGCCATGCTGGAAAAAGAGCTGCGCCGCCTGGGTCTGGTCGACTATTCCGCTGAGATCCTGGCCAAGGTGTTCGACTTTCGCTCGGTGGAAGAGTTGTATGTGTCCATCGGCAATGGAGACCTGGGTCTGGGACGTATCGTCAACCGGCTGAGCGAGGTCACGGCACCGAAAGATCCGGTACTTTTCCCCATGACCCCGCGAGAACCGAAAACCGGCGACGCAGGCGTCACTGTCCTCGGCTTGAAGGGTCTGCTGACCACCATGGCGCGCTGCTGCAATCCCGCCCCCGGCGACGATATCGTCGGCTACATCACCCGCGGACGCGGCGCCACGATTCACCGGCAGGATTGCCCCAACGTGCTGCGCATGACCGACCGCGAGCGTATCATTAAGGTCACCTGGGGTGAGCCGCACCAGGTGTACCCGGTGTCCGTGGCCATCAAAGCCTACGATCGCGCCGGCTTGATGAACGATATTTCGCTTATCATTGGCAACGAGAATGTTAACCTGATCGATATTGACATCAAAATCAGCAACAACATGGCCAACATCATCATGGTGCTGGAAGTCGGCGATATCTCGCAGTTGAGCCGGGTGTTGAGCCGCATCGAGAATTTACCCAACGTGATGGAAGCCCACCGCCAGCATCCTGGCTGAGGTAAACATGACCGATTCGCCATTGCTGCCTGTCAAAGACGCCCTGGATCGCATACTGAGTGATTTTGCACCGCTGCCAACTGAACCGGTTGACCTCTTCAACGCTGTCGGTCGCGTGCTGGCGCAGGATGTGGTTTCCGCCTCCGATTTGCCGCCGTTTGACAATTCCAGCATGGATGGGTTCGCGCTGCATGCTGCTGACCGGCCGAATTCGCCGGATGAGACTGACGTAACGGTCAAAGTCATCGGCGATATCCCCGCCGGCGTTCAACCGACGCTGCGCTTGCAGCCCGGTCAGGCCGCCCGCATTATGACCGGCGCTCCGCTGCCCGAAGGCGCTGATTGTGTCGTGCCGGTGGAGGATACCGATTTTCCCTACCGCGAGTCGCGCGCGCTGCCAGACAGTGTGCGTATCCGGCGGTTTCCGGCAGCCGGGGTCAATGTACGCCCGCATGGACAGGATGCCCTGGCACATCAGCCGATTCTTCATACCGGTCAGCTGCTCTCCCCGCCAGCGGTAGCGCTGCTGGCTACCCTCGGGTTGGCCGAAGTCGCGGTTCACCGCCTGCCGCGGGTGGCGATTTTATCCACCGGCGATGAGTTGGTGCAACCCGGTCAGCCGTTAATGCCCGGCCAGATTTACGAGTCCAACAGTTGGATGATCAGCGGCCTGGCCGTCCAGGCTGGCGCCATCCCCCTGCAGTTGGGGGTCGCAGCTGATCAGCCGGAAGCCATACGCAGCCGTTTGAACCAGGCTATCGACACCGGCGTCAATCTGATTCTGACTTCAGCCGGCGTCAGCGTGGGTGTGTATGATTACGTGCGCCAGGTCATCGAGGAAGACGGTCAGTTGAACCTGTGGCGCGTCAACATGCGCCCGGGTAAACCTCTGGCTTATGGTGTATACCACGGCACCCCGCTTATCGGCCTGCCAGGCAACCCGGTTTCAGCTTACGTGGGTTTCATGGTCTTCGTTGCTCCAGCGATCCAGCGCATGATCGGATTGCCGGCTCAACCGCGCAACCTGCGGCGAGCCAGGTTGGAGCATGCCGTCACTTCCGACGGACGCGAGAGCTACCTGCGCGTTCAGGTGAAATCAACCCCGCATGGCTTGACTGCCGCGCTGGTGGCGCACCAGGGTTCCGGCAACCTGCTTTCGATCGTTCGCGCCAACGCTTTACTGATCATTCCCTCTGGGGTAAAATCGCTCCCGGCGGGGACCGAGGCCGAAATCTGGTTAATGTCCGATCCTTACCCGGAGGTAGAAGCTTAATCGTATGAAATCACTGCGCACCATCGCCATCGTTGCCGCCGCTCTTGGCATCATCGACTCCATATATCTGCTATTGATCAAAGTCCTGGACAATAAAAACCTGTGCCTCCAGGGTGTCGGCGACTGCTGGTCGGTCAACACCAGCCGCTATTCCGAGGTGTTTGGTATTCCACTCTCCGCTCTGGGTATCGCCGCCTATGCCGTCATCCTGGGATTGTGGATCTGGCTGCCGCGTAACAATTTCACCCGTCGCAATGTCCCCATTGCCAACTTTATGCTCTCTTTGATTGGGGTAATCTATTCTGCCTACTTGACGTACCTTGAAATTGCGGTTATAAAAGCGATTTGTCCGTTCTGTGTACTTTCTGCCATCTTGCTTGTCATTCTATTTATCGTCTCATTGCTTCAGCTTACCCAGGGTTCAGGGGACGAATAATCTCTTCAGGAGGATTCAATGCCAAAAATCCGCTGCCATTACAACGACTGTGCCTTCCTCGATGAAGGCTACTGCAGCGCCGCCCTCGTCGAAATAAACCCCGATAAAGGCTGCCTGACCTATAATCCCATCGCTGAAGCGGAGCACGAGGACGACTGGGACGATGCCGAAGAAGAAGAATGGGAAGAACTCGAGGAAGAATCCGATGAGGATGATGAAGATTGGGGCGACGAGGAAGAGGAGTTTTAATCCCCCTTCCCCATTAAGGCAGAGTATGGCCTGCATGCAACAAAAATGAAATCCATTGCCCCGGGAAAATCGACCGGGGCATTTATTTCCAGAAAGCGCACATGGAAAGCCACCCGGATCTCGCCAAAAATCTGAAACACAACTTTATCGCCAATGTTCTCGATGGCACCTTCTTTGGGCTCGGGTTGGGCTTTTCGTCGTTCGCCACCGTTTTACCGTTGTTTGTCTCCAATATGACCGACTCGGCTACCTTGATCGGCTTGATTCCGGCAGTGCACAACGTAGGTTGGATGCTGCCGCAGCTGCTGACAGCCAAGTCCGTGTCGCGCATGAAGCGTTTCAAGCCAGCAGTGATTTTCTGGACCATCCATGAACGCTGGCCTTTTTTTGGTCTGGCGCTCATCGCGGCGCTGATGGGCTGGCTGACCAAACCGGTGGCGCTGGTAGCCACCTTCCTTTTGCTGATTCTGCAAGGCCTAAGTGCCGGCATGACCGCCAACCCCTGGCAGAATATGATCGGCAAGGTCATTCCGTCCAACATCCGCGGCACCTTTTTTGGCTTGCAGTCTGGCGCAGCCAACCTGCTGGGCGGCGCCGGGGCGGTCGCGGCTGGCTTCATCCTGGAGAAAATGGACTTTCCGGACGGCTTCGGGCTGGTTTTTCTGCTATGCGGCCTGAGTATGACGATTTCGTTCTTCGCCATTGCGCAAACACGTGAACCGGATCGGACGATCGAGCCGCTGCCGAGCCAACAGGTCAATTTCTGGGGCAATGTCGGCAAAATTCTCAAGAAGGACCGCAGTTTTCGCAGGTTCATCCTCAGCCGTTTTGTGTTCCAATTTGGCACCATGGCTTCGGCATTTTATGCTGTGTATGCCGTCAAGCATTTAGGTATGAACGATGTGGCTGCCGGCGCCATGACCAGTGTTCTGTTTATCGTCCAGGT
>DATMXL010000063.1:0-10635 GCA_035561555.1 Bellilinea sp. | reverse complement strand
CCGCAGATGCGTAGCCATTCCGGTAAACTATCCAACAGTTGCTGCATAACGGTATGCGTCCCTGACACAAAAACTGAAGGTTCGCCGTAGGCTTCACCACCGTCCACACCTACAAGATCGGTGACTCCTCGTAGAATCAGGCATCGCCGTTGATTGCGGGATGCCACCCAGGCAATTGCCCCGCTCTCCCAATCCGCCGCGGTTGCCTGATACTGTTTAATCAGCTGTGGTAGTTCGGCTGGCATAATGTCACGGTCCGCCGAGAGCAACCGCTCGCGGCGGACTGGCAGCGGAACCGGGTTGCCAAGCCAACTCAAATCCAGCCTGGTCGCATACGCATCAATAGCTTCCTGAGGATCGTGCATCTGCTCGACGATGTCGTAGACCAGGGTCGATTCAGCCAGAATGATTTCGCCCTTCATTACACGCCCCGCGAAACCACCGCACGTCCCAAGGTTGATCAGGAGCTCCGGCTGCCAGTGGTCAATGGCATATTGGGTGCTGCCCGCTGCAGCGATTTTGCCCCACCCTCCGTGAATAAATATGCACGGTATTCCTGCTAGCTCCTGCTCAAATACCTCGCCATACGGGGTTTTTTCAATCGTTTCTGGAAGCTGATGTGCTAAAACCACACGCCACTCCGCATTGGCTGAAATCAATATAACCACTGGCGAGCCCGGCATTACTCCTTGACCTCCCCGGATGTGAGTGCTTCGTCTTCTTTCCAGGGAATCTGATTAAGCGCCAGTAAATTGATCAAATTGGAGCGGAATGACAGGTCTGGCTCAAGCTCGGTGTGCTGCGCTGCCTGCCAGATGACATCACTAGCTTCAAAAGCAGCCTGCGGTCGGCCAATTCGAGCAGCGGCTGTTGAGGCTTTTTTTAACTCGGCGCGATTATCGGCGGTAAAATGCGCCAGAGCTTGGAGTACCGCAACCGGACTTTCGGTCAAAACGCCAGCTCCATGATTGACCACATACTCCGCGTTGCCCGTTTCCTGCCCGGGAATGACGTTGACCAGCATCAAAGGCAGTCCGCAGGCTAAAGATTCAGTCACAATCAAACCGCCGGCTTTACAGATGATCAGATCAGCTGCACGCATCAATTGCGGCATGTTGGTGACAAATTCATAAATATGGTTCGGAATATGCCAGTCCACCCGTTGCATTTCGGCGAATAACTCTTCATCGTTGCCGGCAACCACCGCCAGCTGGAGCGGCTGCCCAAAATGGTTGATGACGTTCAGCGCTTCCACCAGCCCTTCTACTCGTTTACTGCCTACCGCCAATATGGTAAGCAAGTCTTCGCGCCAGCCAAGCTCCGCCCGGATCTGGGAGCGCGGGCGGGTGTCTCCGATGAGCTCCGGGTGAACCGGAATCCCGGTGATTTTTATACGCGCCGGATCAACCCCTGATTCTATCGCCAGGTCTCTGACAACCTCAGTTGGTACCAACAGCGTATCCACCCGGTTGTTGAACCACAGACGGTGAACACTCGCCAGGTCGGTGACCACCGTGATCACTGGAATCACGGCTTTGAATAGTGCCAGAACACCGGTAATGGCTTGTTGATAAAGCGGGTATGTGCTCACCACCACATCCGGGCGGTGGGTGCGGAGCAGGTCGCGCATCAGTTCAAACATGCCGACGGTGAGTGCGCTTTCAGCTATCGCTACCGGCACCGTCCTATCCGAGACTTCATAGCCAAATTTGTATAATTCAGGGGCTTTGCGAACCCATGTGTCATAATCTGTCTGGGCCTCCCGCAAGACGATCGGGGCACGTTTATCGTCCAGGGGGTTGATGATTTTCACCCGGGCTAAATCTGGATAACGCAAATGCAAAGCTTTCTCGAGCGCGTTAGCAGCGCTGCGGTGACCAAACCCCGCGTCAGCAGTCAAAATGAGGATGCGTTTTTCTCGATCTGTCATTCTGTCCACTTCCTTATCGAACGATTGGTTTCAGAATCCGGCGACCTTTTAACTAGATTTTGTTTTCAGCAGATAGATTGTCGGTCAAATAATCATGCAGCAAGCGCAACGCGCGTCCTGCAGACAACATTTTATTCCCCACCCGGTCGCTTTCCCAGAGAAACTTCCAGGCCCAGTCCCCATCCGGCGAGCTTAGCCCAATCCACACCAACCCGACGGGTTTCCCTGGCATTCCGCCCCCTGGCCCGGCAATCCCCGTGACCGAAATACCGATCACCTGCTCAAGAGGGATCTCCTCGCCGGCAAAAGCCCGGCGCACACCCTGTGCCATTTCCAACGCAACTTCGCGCGACACAGCCCCGAATTTAATCAATGATTCTGATTTAACTTGCAGTAAAAAGCGTTTGGCCTCATATGCATATGCCGTTACGCTGCCAAGGTAGTAATCCGATGAGCCAGGTATATCGGTAATACGATTGCCGATAAGCCCGCCGGTGCAAGACTCGGCTACCGCGAGTTTCATGCCGCGCAGCCGTAATAAAGGTCCAATTTGAATTTCGAGGGATGAAGATTCCATGAATTCAACTATTTTCCGGTAATCAGCCGTTCCTACAGCAGGTTCATTATAATCCAAGCGTGCTGGGATTTTGATTTAGCCGGCCAGGCGGAAGCATCCACCGTAGGAATCACCAAGCGTATCTTGGGTATAATCTACCCATCATGACCGCCCCGGGGTAACGGAAGAGGAAACAATGCTGCAAGCAACCTATCATTTTCCGAAAGGTTTTTTATGGGGAGCTGCGACCGCATCGCATCAAGTGGAAGGCAGCAACACCAACAACAACTGGTCTGCCTGGGAGGAACAGGCAGGTCGAATCCGCCTGGGTCATACAGCCGGTTTAGCCTGTGATTGGTGGGGCGGGCGATGGAAGGAAGATTTCGACCGGGCAGCCGAAACGGGTCAAAACGCTCATCGAATGTCGATCGAATGGAGCCGGGTTCAACCGCGTCAGGGTGTGTGGGATGAATCTGCCATTGATTATTACCGCCAGATGCTGCGTGGACTGGATCAGCGTAGCCTGACACCCATGGTGACGTTGCATCACTTCACCGATCCTTTGTGGCTGACGGAGATCGGCGGTTGGGAAAATGACGAGACGCCGGCATTGTTCGAGAAATTTGTTGCCAAGATGGTGGATGCGCTCAAGGAATTCTGCCGCACCTGGATAACCATTAACGAACCCAATGTTTATACTGTTATGGGCTATATTTTCGGGGCTTTCCCACCGGGAAAAAATGACCTGAAATCCTGCTTTCCGGTGTTGAAAAACATGATCCGCGGTCATGCAGCAGCCTACCGTGCCATTCACTCGCTACAGCCGGATGCCAGTGTGGGGATTGCGCTCAATTATCAGAGCTTTCAACCCGCGCATCCCTGGCTGCCGTTGGATCACTGGTTGGCGCGTTTTGTCCATAACAATTTCAATGCAGCTTTTCCGCAGGCGCTGGCAAGCGGAAAATTCAAGTTTGCTTTTCAATCGATCAGCCTGCCGGAGGCTCGTAATACCCAAGATTTCTTTGGACTCAATTACTACACCCGGCAAATGGCGGCGGTCAACCTATTCCGGAAAAAAGACCTTTTCATTCATCTCAGCTACCCTAAAGATGCCGAAATTTCGGACACCGGTCACATGGCCAATGTGCCGCAGGGGTTTTACGAGGCGATGAAATTTGCCAAAGGCTTTGGTATCCCCATCTACATCACTGAAAACGGGGTCGAGGATGCCGATGACAATTTACGTCCGCGCTATCTGATCCAGCATATTCATCAAATGTGGCGGGCGGTAAATTTCAACTGGCCGATTAAAGGCTACTTCCACTGGTCATTAGTGGATAATTTCGAATGGGAACGCGGTTGGACGCAGCGCTTTGGTCTGTGGGGGTTGGATTTGGAAACCCAGGCACGTACCCGCCGTACCAGTGTAGATGTGTACGAGGCCATTTGCCGTGAGAACGGCATAGACAGCACAATGGTGTGGAAGTACACACAGACTATTTTTAATGAGTTATTTCCCTCATGACATCTGATGAAACTCGACAACCCGCTGAATTGTGGCTGGTGCGCCACGGTCAGACGGACTGGAATATGCAGCGGCGCTATCAGGGACACATTGACATCCCATTAAATTCCCTGGGACGCGAACAGGCAAGCGAATTAGCCGCGGAACTTAATGGCAGCCAGATCGCTGCCATCTACTCCAGCGATCTCAGCCGGGCACTGGAGACCGCCGCCATTCTGGCTCAGCATACCAGTGCTAATGTCACCCCGGACCGCCGCTTGCGTGAGATATCCATGGGCGATTGGGAAGGCCGCACGCTTTTTGAGGTCAACCAGGAATTACCGGATGGCGCTGATGGTCTGGCCTATACTGAAGCGCACAGCCGTGCTCCGGGCGGCGAATCACTGGCGGAGGTGGCAGAGCGAGTACGTGCCTTCGCTGATGAAATCGCAGAACGCCATGCCGGCCAAATTGTGTTGGTCGTTATGCACGGATTGTCACTGGCTGCCCTGCGCTGCCTGGCAGTCGGGCTACCTCTGGCAGAAGCACGGGATTTAGTGCCGGAGAATTGTTCGATCGTGCGGGTTTTCTGGCCTCATCCGTTGGTCAGCCAGAAAGCCTTCGGGGACCCGGCAGACTGCCTGTAAATCACCGCCGGAGACGCAATCCTGAACCTGAATGGCCATCCCTGCGAAAATCGCTCCACACAGATTCGGCCAGGAATACCATCACTCCCAGCACTCGTTGACTCGGGGTTTTACACCCGCACTGTCAATCCGACAGCTGCGTAAAATTGCCTATTGACAAATTAGAATTATTGTTCTATACTGATGAAAATTTGTTCTAATTCTCTTTTTCAGCCGTCAAGGAGTCGATCATGAACCTCTCAACCACTCGCACATCGTCCAAATCCTTCAGTCAGGTTTTAGGAAAATTGAAGCCGCGTTCCGGGATGGCTTTCGGAGCCATCATTTTGACAGCGCTGATCGCTTTCGAAATCTTTAATTATTCCACCACCGATTACGCCCTGCGCGATCTGCTCGGTGACCTGCGCTTTGCCGGTGTCCATTGGGCGACCATCCTGGCGTTGGCCTTCTGCGGCATTGATTTTGCAGGCATCGCCCGCTTGTTCACCCCGGAGAAAGGCGAGCAGGATCCGAAAGAGGTATGGTACTTATTCGGCGCCTGGCTGCTGGCAGCCACTATGAACGCCGTCCTCACCTGGTGGGGAGTCTCCATGGCAATCAACAGCCATGCCATCGCCTCCAGTTCCATGATCGACCCAAAGACAATCAGTTTGGTTGTCCCACTTTTCGTCTCGCTGATGGTCTGGATCATCCGCATTCTGCTGATTGGATCGCTGTCCATGGCTGGCGACCGCATCTTCTCGGATGGTCAGCGCCGTACGGTTTACACCCAACAGCCAGCGCGCGGCGTTCGCTCGAATGCTCCAGCGCCAGCCAGTTTAAGCGGCGCAGCTATGGCCACGCGCAGCGTTCCGCGCCCTGGTTTCTCAACAGAGCGCAATGCCCCGCGTCCCGAACCCACCTACCACAGCGTCAATGCCAGGCCGGCTGGCCGCCAAAATTCAAGCGGCAATAACGACAACTCCTCCTATCACCTGTAACATGGGATGGTCGGGTAAGACCCCGGGTAGGTTTGGCACCTCCGCGCCAACCTGCCCGGACTTTATTTTTTAGGAGCAGTTTGGGTTAATGGCAGCCACACATTAAACAGCGTCCCCGAGCCTTCTTCCGAAATCACTTCGATCCGCCCATTGTGCTTTTTGACGATCCAATCGGCGATGGAGAGGCCCAGGCCAAAACCACTGCTCGAGCTGCGTTTTCGCGAACGTTCTGCCCGGTAAAAACGGTCAAAAATGTGGGGTAAGTCTTCCTTGGAAATGCCGGGTCCGGTATCCTTCACAAAAACCTTGACCTGCTCGTCAATCCGCTGCATCCCAAGCGTCACTGATTTGCCAGTCGGCGAATATTGAATGGCATTGGCTGCCAGGTTGAGCAGCACCTGTTTCAGCCGGTCACGGTCGCCGGTGACCTGTACCTGGTCTATTTCAGCCAGCGATACGGTCAATTTGTCGCCCCCCAGGGTGCGTGCCTGTTGGTATACCTCCAGCAATACGGTGTCGAGGTCGACTTCGGCCATTTCGAGCGTCAGCCGGCCTGATTCCGCCTGCGAGAGCAGCAGTAAGTCACCTACCAGACGGGTCAACCGGTCCACTTCGCGCTCGATGTTGCCAATCGATTCTTCGTCGACGCTGCCCGTCAGGCGCATCAGTCCGACCTCGCCTTTGATGACGGTCAGCGGGGTGCGTAATTCGTGACTGACATCGGCGGTAAAGCGGCGTTGTGTGTTAAACAGGTTTTCCAGCCGTTCCAGGGTTTCATTAAAAGCCCGGATCAATTTGCCAACTTCGTCACCCGAATTGGGTGATGGCGGGATGCGCCGTGAAAGGTCATCAGCCTGGGTGATACGGGTTGCGGTGCTGGTGACGGTCGCCAACGGCGCCAGTGCCTGTCCCGTCAGGAACCAGGTGCTCAACCCAACCAACCCCATCAGAATCACCGACAGCAGCACCAGGATGCCAATCAACGTACGCTGTACAACATCCACCAGCGCCAGGCTGACTCCCACCTGCAGCACTCCCACCGGACCGCGCGTTGTCTGCAGCGGCACTGAAAGCACCCGGATGCGGTCGTTGCTCAAAGATTTGGAGGCGAAAAACGATTGACCAACTGCCAGTCCATTTTCGTCGAGTGCATCCAGCAGCCCAACCGGACGGCTCAACTGAAGGTTGCCGTCCATATCCCACACTTGAAACAGCAAATTCTCAGTCGGTTGATAACCGGCAACCGAGCGGGGATCAAATTGGTCGGTGGAATTGATGCGCAGCCGGTCAACGATCTGCTGCGAGGCGGTCTCCAATCGGCTGTCGATCGAATCAAGCAGCGTGACCGTGATCAGGGTATATACCAGCACGCCAAAAACCAGCAGCACACCACCCAGAATCGAGGTGTACAGCAAAGTCAAACGTAAACGCAGTGACATAGATTATTCGGTTTCGCGCAAGACGTACCCCACACCCCGTACGGTGTGGATCAAACGCGTTTCGCCTTCCAGCTCCAATTTTTGGCGCAGATAGCGGATGTAAACATCCAGCACATTGCTTTCACCACCAAAATCATACCCCCAAACGCGGTCAAAAATCATTTCGCGGGTTAAAACCTGGCGCGGGTGGCGCAGGAAAAGCTCCAATAAATCGTATTCCTTGGCTGTCAGCGATATCGATCGTCCTTTACGCATGGCCAGCCGGGTTGAGGTGTCCAGACTCATGTCGCTGAAAGACAGCACCGGAATGCGCTCCGGTTGAGTACGGCGCAGCAATGCCCGTACACGCGCCAATAGTTCATCCAGCTGGAACGGTTTAACCATGTAGTCATCGGCGCCGGCATCCAGACCATGGACACGGTCCTGCACCGTATCTTTGGCAGTTAACATCAAGATCGGGATATTTCCCCCACCGCGCAGCCGTTGACAGACTTCCAACCCGTCCATGCCAGGCAGCATCCAATCCAAAATTACCAGGTCGGGGTGAGCATCCCGTGCCAGAGCCAGACCAGATTCCCCGTCAGTCGCGGCATCGACCGTGTAGCCTTCGTAAGCCAGACTGCGGCGTAAGACCCGCACGATGGCTTCATCATCTTCGATGATTAGGATTCGCTCTTTCATGGCCCCTCCTGCGGGAAATTGATCGGAATGAATTTTATCTTGCCAGTCGCGATAAAGCCATGCACTCGTTAACCGGGTCAGAACCGGCAGCAAAGGTTTTGCTGAATAAATTGTACCGAATCCACGGAAAAATAGCATAGAAATGATGCCGCCAGTTTGGTCAATTGTAGGATTACGCTCGGAATCGACTATAATCCATGCCATGATGGGACCTCCCGACCAGCCGCCAGTGATGGTGGATCAGGTTAATGCACTGATCGACCTGGCTGACACCCTCGCTGCTCAACCCCAGGTGGCGGTTGATACTGAATCGAACAGCCTCTTCGCTTACCAGGAACAGGTATGTTTGATTCAGTTTTCGATTCCAGCTGAAGATTACATGGTTGATCCCATCGCCTTGCCCGACCTGTTCGTTTTGGGAAAAGTCTTCTCTGACCCCACAATCGAGAAAATATTCCATGCCGCAGAGTACGATCTGATCTGTCTCAAGCGCGATTTCGAGTTTCAATTCAATAACGTGTTTGATACCATGCAGGCTGCCCGCATACTTGGCCGAATCAACGTCGGGTTGGCTGCCATGCTCGAGTCCGAGTTCGCCATAACGATCGAAAAGAAGTACCAGCGCGCCAACTGGGGTGAACGGCCGCTCTCAAGCGCCATGCTGGCCTATGCCCGTCTGGATTCGCGCTACCTGATTGACCTGCGCAACCGTCTCTATGCCGAATTGGTGGAAAAAGGATTGCTTGGACTGGCACAGGAAGATTTTCGGCGCGTTACCCTGGTTGATGCGGGAGTCACTGAACTGGAGCCGCCTCTCTACTGGCGCATCAACGGCAGTCAGAAATTAACCCCATCCCAGAATGGAGTCTTACAGGCCTTACTCGAGTACCGCGACCACCAGGCCCGGCGGTCTGACCTTCCGCCATTCAAAGTTCTTTCCAACCAGACGCTGATGCAAATTGCTGAAGAATTGCCGCTCACCTGGGAAGCCCTGGCGGATATCCCTGGTCTGTCCGCGCGTCAACGAGACCGTCACGCCAACGGACTATTGGGAGCCATCAAGCATGGACTGCTCACGCCTCCGCTGCCTAAGCCGGTCAATCACCGCCCGGCAGAACCTGTACTCGAGCGGTTGGAGATCCTGCGGGAATGGCGCAAGGAGACCGCTCGCAAGTTGGAGGTCGAGTCAGACGTGGTTTTACCGCGCGATGTTATGGAGCTCATAGCCAACAAAGCACCGGCTACACGAAACGATTTGCGCGAGTTGATGCAGGAAATACCCTGGCGCTTTGAGCATTACGGCCGCCAGATATTGGCAGCCATCCAACATAAATAAGGAGTCGGAGTGAACATACATTTCAATGGCGCTGCTCAGACCGTCACAGGCTCGCAGTTTTTGTTAGAAGTCAACGGTTACCGACTTTTATTGGATTGCGGCCTGTACCAGGGTCACCGCAAGGATTATTACCAGCGCAATCGCACTTTTAGCTTCAATCCGGCCAAATTGGATGCGGTACTCCTCTCGCATGCACATATTGATCACTCCGGCAACCTGCCCAACCTGGTTAAGCATGGCTTGAACGCCCCAATCTACACCACACGTGCATCTGCCGGTCTGGCGGATGTCATGTTGCGCGACTCAGGTCATATTCAGGAAGCGGACGTTGAATTTTTAAACAAGAAACGCATCAAACGCGGTGAACCCCCGTTGGAACCACTCTACACCATAGCCGACGCCGAGCGAGTTGCCAATTATTTCAAGCCGGTTGATTACAACCAGCCGATCGAAGTGGTGAAAGGTGTCCGGGTTACCTTTGTCGATGCGGGACACATTCTGGGTTCAGCCGCAGTTGTCCTGGATATCGACGAACACGGACGCAGTTACCGCTTCTGGTTTTCAGGGGACATTGGCCGGGAACGCCTTCCGCTGTTGCAGGATCCAGTGATGCCGAGCGCGGCTGATTACCTGGTGATGGAATGTACCTACGGCGACAAGCCGCATGAAGAGCCAGAAACAGCCTATGTTGAATTGCGCGACGCAGTCCGACGAGCGGTTGAGCGGCGCGGCAAGGTTATCATACCTGCCTTCGCGGTCGGACGAACCCAGGAGCTGGTTTACGCCTTCAATCAGATGGTAACGCGCGGTGAAGTACCTGCCATTCCGGTCTTTGTCGATTCTCCTTTGGCTGTCGAGACCTCAAAAGTGTTTATGAAGTATGCCGATATTTTCGATGCCGAAACTCAGGAATTTGTCCGCACTGGTCGCAACCCGGCCTTAAATTTTCCACTTTTGACCTACATTGAGTCCGTCGATCAATCCAAGTCCCTGAATAACATCCACGAACCCATGATCATCATCTCAGCCTCAGGCATGGCAGAAACCGGACGCATCCTGCACCATCTGCGCAATAATATTCAAAATCCAAAAAACATGGTACTGATCGTCGGCTGGCAGGCACCTCACACCTTAGGTCGTGCCCTGGCTGACCGCGAACAAATGGTCCGCATCTTTGGCGAACCATATGACCGGCGCGCCGAGGTGGTCACCATTGGCGGATTGTCTGGTCATGCCGGACAAACGCAGCTGCTGAAATACGCTAAATCCACTCAGTCCAGCCTGGACGAGTTGTTCCTGGTTCATGGCGAGGAAGATGCAGCCGGCGCTCTAATGTTATTGCTGACTCTGCAAGGGTTCAACAACATCCACTACCCCGGCTGGGGACAGGTTGTGGAAATATAGCCTATCCTCGGTTATAATTGCGCTGCAGTTTTCGGAGAGGTGCCTGAGCGGTTGAAAGGGGCGGTCTCGAAAACCGTTGTGGTCCTCCGGGCCACCGTGGGTTCGAATCCCACCCTCTCCGCAGAGCGTAAACCTAACTGGCCCTTCTATATATGGAG
>DATMXL010000062.1:0-23124 GCA_035561555.1 Bellilinea sp. | reverse complement strand
TGCAGGTCCGTTCGCGATTGACGCTGATCGGCCCTTCACGCGAACACCATTTTCCGCTCAAAGTTCTGCTCTCGCGCAGCCGCTTTTTGGCCTCCGCAACGCAAAGCCCGCGTTTCTATCGCGAATATTTTAAACCTGCGCACGAGATCGAAGTGGAAAAAGACCGCCTGCGCTATCTGGTGGAATTCAAGGATATGGAGTTTTACATCAACCTGGATGAGATGCAAAAACCCGAGTTGGGACACTTCCTGGAAATTAAAAGCCGCACCTGGTCGCGCAAGGATGCCGAAGTGAAATCACGGCTGGTCGTAGATTTGATCCGCTTCCTCGGCGAATCACCGGAGAAAACGATTTCGAATGATTACCTGGAAATGGCGATCGAGCATGCCGAGAAATAATCGCGGGGGAAAAAGCCAACGATGAATACAGAATTGGAAGCTCTGAAAGTATTGTTTATGGCATCTGAGGCTGCACCGCTGATAAAAGTCGGCGGGCTGGGTGATGTGGCCGGTTCATTACCGCTGGCTTTAAGGCAACTGACCGCACCCCTATTGACCGGCCGGCCGCTGGATGTACGGCTGGTGCTGCCTTTCCATAACGCCATTAGAGAAAAAGTCAGGCAGCCGCAATTGGCAGCCGAATTCAAACTGGTTGTGCCGCATGGAGAAATCCCGGTTTTGGTTTATATGACGCAGGTGGCAGACCTGCCCGTTTACCTGATCGACGGACCGCCCATTGCACCCGACAACCGGGTTTATGCTACTGATGCACTGCTGGATGGCGAGAAATATGTCTTTTTCTCCCTGGCAGCCTTGGAAATGACTCGCTGCTTATTGTGGAAGCCAGACATTATCCACGCCAACGACTGGCATACCAGCACCGCGCTGTATGCACTGGCACAAAGGCGAAAAAGTGATCCTGTCTTTAATTCCATGCACAGCTTATTGAGTGTGCATAACCTGCCTTTCATGGGAAAAGACGCCGAACCAGCGGTCGCCAGCTACGGACTTCCGCGTTCGCGGGATAAACACCTGCCGACCTGGGCGCGCCAATTCCCCCTGCCGCTTGGGCTGCAGTGCGCCGATTTGATCAACGCGGTATCTCCTGGCTATGCGAAAGAGATTTTGACTCCTGAATTCGGCTGCGGGCTGCAGGATTTTCTCAAAACCCGCCAGGATGTCTTAACCGGAATACTCAATGGTCTGGACCCGCTTGATTGGGACCCTGCGACAGATGAGGCAATTGTCAGCCGCTATGACCGGGCGTCATTAGGGTTGAAAGAACCAAACAAGGCTGCGCTGCAGGCTGAATTGGACCTGCCGGTCAAACCTGAGGTGCCGCTGCTGGTAATGGTCACCCGCATGGATCAGCAAAAAGGAGTCGATATCGCGGTCGAGGGGTTGCGCCTGGCAGCTGACCTGGATTGGCAGGCTATCATTCTTGGCACCGGAGATTCTCTGCTTGAAACCAGCTGCCGCTCATTGGAGTTAGAGTTTCCCGAAAGGGTGCGGGCATTGATTCGCTTCGACGTCAGCCTGTCGCGCCGCATGTATGCCGGCGGCGACATCCTGCTCATGCCGTCACGCTACGAGCCGTGCGGTCTGGCGCAAATGATCGCCATGCGGTACGGCACCGTGCCTTTGGCGCGGGCTACCGGCGGCCTGCGAGATACTATCCTGGATGATCCGACGCTCTCGGACAGCACTGGATTTCTGTTTGAGGAAGCCAGACCCGAGGCATTTGCCGATACGCTGCGGCGAGCTCTGTATAGATTCCCTGATCGCGAAACCTGGTCCCAAGTTCAAGGACGGGGGATGGAGCAGGATTTTTCCTGGGAAAAAAGCGCTTTGGAATACGCCGAGCTGTACTATAAACTGGCTGGGAGATAATTTATGAATATACGGGCGGTCATTCTGGCGGGGGGAGAAGGCACTCGATTGGGAGTATTAACAGCCAAACGCACCAAACCTGCTGTTCCTTTCGCCGGCAAATATCGTATTATAGATTTTCCCTTGTCTAATTGCGTCAATTCCCGAATTTTCGATGTGATGATCGTGGCGCAATACCGTCCGCATTCGCTGATCGAACATATCGGGGCTGGCGGTCCATGGGACTTGAACCGCGATTTCACCGGCGGAGTGCGGATTCTGACACCCTATCGTGCACGCGGCTCTAATTGGTTCGTCGGCACAGCGGATGCAGTGCAGCAAAACTTTACCTTCATCAAGCATGACAACCCGGATGCTGTATTGATGCTCTCAGGCGATCATATCTACTCCATGAATTACGAGCCGCTGATACGTTATCACCAGGATCACCAGGCTGACGTAACGGTGGGGGTCATCAACGTCGCGTATGCCGAAGCCTCGCGTTTTGGTATCGTCGGGGTGGACGAGAATTACAACGTCACCTCGTTTGTGGAAAAACCAGCCGTGCCGCCATCCACCCTGGCGAACATGGGCATTTATGTCTTCAGCATGGAGATATTAAATAACGCTTTATGGGAAGACCACCTCAATCAGGAATCAGCCCACGATTTTGGTAAAAATATCCTGCCTACCTTGGTCAACAGCGGCAAAAAGATCGTCGCATACCCGTATGATGGCTACTGGATGGACGTAGGAACGGTGGCATCCTACTGGCAGGCGCACATGGATTTGTTGTGCTCACCTCCGGCCTTCAATATGTATAATCCCAAGTGGATTATCCATACCCGAACCGAAGAACGCCCGCCGGTCCGGATTCACGCCGGAGCGTTGGTGGAAGACAGCCTGATCTGCGACGGTTGCACCATCGAACCAGGCGCCAGGGTAATTCGCTCGGTACTTTCCCCCGGCGTCACTGTGCGAGCCGGCACTGTTGTGGAAGAATCGATCATCCTGACCGCCACCAGCATTGCCAATGACTGCCAGATCATCCGCTCCGTGCTGGATAAACGCATCCATATCGACGAAGGGGCACGGATTGGCGGGCGTGAGGAGTTTGATATAAAAGTCGCCATGGTAGGCCGAAATTCCTACGTACCACCCGGTACCATTGTTCATCCCGGCGGAACCGTCGGGTGGGATGTGATATTATCGGACTACCCCAGCCTAGAAATTCACGAAGGCGACTTCGTACAACCTAGAAGGTTACCCTATGAAATTTGAGCGTGCTTCCGGAATCATCCTACACCCTACCAGCCTGCCTGGACCGGACGGGATCGGTGACCTGGGACCCGAAGCGTACCGTTGGATCAATTTTCTGACGGACACGGGCTGCCGCCTGTGGGAAATCCTTCCACTGGGTCCCACAGGTTACGGCGATTCTCCCTACCAGTGCTTTTCAGCTTTCGCCGGGAATCCTTTTCTGGTCAGTCCAGCTTTACTGCTCGAGCAGGGTTTGCTCACCCGCGGCGACCTGAGCGACCGACCAGACTTCCCGATCGATCAAGTAGATTATGGCGAAGCCATCCAGTGGAAACTCAAAGTGCTGGACCGGGCTTATATCCGTTTCAATCAAACCCTCCATCCGGGATTGTGGGTCGAATACGGCCTTTTTAAAACTGCCCAATCGTTCTGGCTCAAAGATTTCGCGTTGTTTATGGCGATCAAGGAGTCGTACGGCGGCGTTTCCTGGGAAAATTGGCCTCAACCGCTGCGCAAGCGCAATCCTAAAGCGCTAGAAACCTTCATGAGAAATGAAGCACAGGCACTCGAGCGTCATATGTTTCGCCAGTTCCTGTTTTATCATCAATGGGGAGAGCTGAAGAAATACGCCAACAGCCGCGACATTAAAATCATTGGCGATATCCCAATTTTTGTCGCTTACGATAGCGCCGACGCCTGGTCTCACCCAGAGTTATTCTACCTGGACGACGATGGCCGGCCGACTGTTGTCGCCGGAGTACCGCCGGACTATTTCTCGCCGACCGGTCAGTTGTGGGGCAACCCCCTATACAATTGGACTGCCCACCAAGACTCTGAGTATAACTGGTGGGTCGAGCGGTTTAAATCTACACTGCAATTTGTGGATATTGCCCGGCTGGATCACTTCCGCGGCTTTGCAGGTTATTGGGAGATTCCCTACGGATTACCCACCGCAGAAATAGGCCGCTGGGTACGCGGACCGGGACGCGATTTCTTCGAAGTGGTGCGCGCCAGGCTGGGTGAATTGCCGATCATTGCTGAAGACCTGGGCGTCATCACACCGGATGTGGTAGCTTTACGGGAAGAGTTCAATTTGCCCGGGATGAAAGTGTTCCAATTTGCTTTCAGCAGCGACTCCAGCGATCCTTTCCTGCCGCACAATTACCACCAGCAATGCGTTGCCTTCACCGGCACGCACGACAATGACACCGCCCTCGGCTGGTACCAGACTGCTCCCGAAGAAGAACGGGATTTCATCCGCCGTTATCTGGCTCGTCCTGGCGTGGATATTGCCTGGGATATGATCAGGGCGGTATGGTCCTCGGTGGCTGTATTTGCGCTGGCGCCGCTGCAAGACGTCCTCAGCCTTGGACCGGAAGCCCGCATGAATCTGCCAGGTCGCGCCTACGGCAACTGGGGATGGCGGATGCATCCGAACGCCCTCACGGACGCCATTGCCCGCCGATTGAATGAGACGAATATGTTGTACAGCCGCATTGAGCCCGATACCGCGCCAAAGCCAGTGGTTAAGTTAGATTACCAAGCTTAGACATTATTTTTCATTCCAGCGCGGGATGCCAGGAAAATTCCAAATAAGATCAAAGCACCGCCGGTCAATTCAGCCGCACCTGGCGCTTCTTTAAGAAAAATCATTGCCAGGATGGTGGTCCCGACCGGTTCGCCTATTAATGCCAGCGACACAAATGCCGCTGGCAGGTATTTTAAAGCCCAATTAAAGGACGAATGCCCGACCACCTGCGGGATGGCTGCCAGCAGGACAAACCAGAGGTAGGTCGTACCCGGAAAACCGGTCAATTTTTGACCCGAAAGCGCGACAAAGATCAGCAGGAAAATGGCCGAAAGGCTGTATACTGAAAAGGTGTAGGAAAACAGGGAGAGCACTGGGCGCACCTGACGTCCAACCAGCATGTAGCCGGCAGCCATAAAAGCGCCGAACAGCGCCAGCCCATTGCCAATCATTGCCCGACCGCCAATAAAGTCTCCCAGAGGTAGACAAACCAACCTGCCAGTATTCCAATAGCAGGCTTCTTGAAGACCTACCAGGGCGCCGCCCAGCATCGCCAATATCAATCCTACCCAGGTGGCGCGGCTCATGCGTTCTTTGAGCACTAGCGGCGAGAGAATGGCAACCCATAACGGCGTGGTGGTAACCAGCACGACGGAACTGGCGACTGAGGTGTATTCGAGGGAGGTGATCCAGGCGCCAAAATGGAGCGCCAGGAACAAGCCAGACAGCAGGACCAACCAGCGTTGTCTTACAGTCAGAGAACGAAAGTCCTTGAATGCCCCCGGGAGTGCGAGAGGTGCCAGCAGCATGCCTGCCAGCGTCATCCGGTAAGCGGCAACTACCAGTGAAGGTGCATCTCGTTGGGCAAAGCGAATAAAAATCGAGGCAGTTGAAACTGCCAGAATCCCGACGATCAGGATAGCGATGGGATGGACTCTGGGACGATCGGTTGAGGTCATGCGCTACCTGGAGAGAAGCGATGGTTGTTGCTTGACAAAGGTAAAGGGGGTGACTACAATTTCTGTAGGTCAAGTGTACAAAATTGATCCGTTAGCCTCAAATTTCGTACGGCTGATCGATAAATATTTGCGACACTGGTACAGCTTTACAAGGTGCGGTAACGGAGATGGATGGATTATAAAGCCAATTTTGGCTGAGTCCATTTCTTGCGCTAAAGCACCTGAAACCTTTCCCTTATGTGTTACTTTCAGGTTGCCAGGCAGGAAACCCATCGGGTTTGACCACCGAGGGTATAATGTAAGAAATCCGTTCAATCCGTTCGCCCTTTTTAATTCCAACTGGAGGAAAAAAATGACCCATATTATTACCAGTCTTTGTCTGCGCGACGGCGGTTGCGCGACGGTTTGTCCCGTGGAATGCATTGTCCCTGGCAAGCCGGAAGATAAATACCCCTGGTTCTACATTGATCCGGATACTTGCATCGATTGCGGCGCCTGCATCCCGGAATGCCCATTCGCGGCGATTTTCCCGGAGGATGAAGTCCCATCTGTCTTCACCGCCAAGGGCGGCGAAAAAGTTTCCTGGCCAGTGGGTACCCCCGGGCATGCGGAGATCTACGACGGCACCAACCACGAAGGCGAGGTTGTGCATTTGGAAGGGACTCGCACACTGGCAGCCGGCGAAAAGGTCGACCTGACGCCAGATATCCAGGAGAATTACAAATATTTCACTGAAGGACCCGGATACAGCACGGCCGGGTAAATTCATTGTGTGATGTAGAGGAAGTCGAATCGACTTCCTCTTTTATTATGCTAATTTCTGACTTTGGAGATAGGGTTAGTCCATGACTGAGAACGCATTCCGCATCGAACGTGATTCGCTGGGCGAAATTCAAGTCCCGGCTGACGCTCTCTACGGTCCGCAGACGCAGCGCGCCGTGGAAAATTTTCCGATTACCGGGCATAAACCATACCGGGCTTTTGTCTGGTCCATGGCTTTGATCAAAAGCGCTGCTGCTGAAGTCAACCAGGATGTTGGCCTGTTGGATGGGAAAATTGCCGAAGCCATCATCCAGGCCAGCGAAGAAGTGATGGTGGACAAATGGGCGCCACAATTTGTGGTTGACCCGTTCCAGGCGGGCGCTGGCACCAGCCACAACATGAACATCAACGAAGTGATTGCGAACCGCGCCACAGTGATTATGGGTGGGGCATTGGGTCAATATTCCGTCAACGCCAATGACCACGTCAATATGTCGCAGTCAACTAACGACTGCATCCCTACTGCCATTAGGCTAGGCTGCCTGTGGCGTTTGGAAGAGCTGTTGGGGGTGGTCAGCGGACTGGCAGCAGCCTTACAGGCAAAGGCGGTGGAATTTGATGATGTGGTCAAATCCGGGCGCACCCACCTGCAGGATGCCGTACCTGTACGGCTTGGACAGGAATTTGGTGGGTATGCGCGCGCGGTCGAGCGCGACGTGGAACGGATTCGACGGGCGGCAGAGGGCCTGCGGCGCCTTGGTATCGGCGGAACCGCTACCGGCACCGGACTGAATGCGCATCGGGAGTATCACCCGAAGATGGTCAAGGTGATGATGCAGGTTTCCGGCTTGCAGCTTTACACCTCAGATAATTTATTCGAAAGCATGCAGTCCATGGCGGATATGGCGGATTTCTCAGCCTCGCTGCGGACGCTAGCAATTACGCTGATAAGGATTGCCAATGACTTGCGCCTGCTTTCTTCCGGACCGTCCACCGGTTTTGACGAGATCCGCCTGCCGGCAGTGCAGCCTGGATCGTCCATCATGCCGGGCAAGGTCAATCCGGTTATGGCTGAGATGCTGGATATGGCCATGTTCCATGTGATCGGCCTGGACACTTCCGTCAGCCTGGCATCGCAAGCTGGTCAACTGGAATTGAATGTAATGATGCCCATCATCGCGCATGATCTTTTTGAAATGATGCACGTGATGATCGGCGCAGTAAAAGCCTTCACCGAGCGCTGTGTGGTAGGCATCAAGGTCAACCGGCCGAAAGCCGAAGGCTGGCTGGCACGCAATACGATCGTAGTCACCGCACTCAACCCCATCATCGGCTATTCTGTGGGAGCGTCACTGGTGAAAGAAGCCTTAAGCCGTGATTTGACCGTGCAAGAGGTAGCTCTGGAAAAATCAGCGCAGGGTACACTCAAGCATAAGGAAACGGGTCAATCAGTGACTGAAGCTGAAATCAGATCAATTTTCAGCGATATGCGCAAGTTCACCGAAGGCGGCCTGGTCGGCGGCGGCGGGGGCGGTGGATAATCAGCTTTGCAAGTGTGCGTAAACGGCAGCACCGACAATACCAGCCTGGTTGAGTAACTGGGCTGGTATTATTTTAGCCTGGGTTTTGATGAGCGGTAAATATTGTTCGGATTCCTTGCTGATGCCGCCGCCAATAATGATCAAATCCGGCCAGATGAGCGATTCCAACTCGGACAGATATTCCTGGAGGCGTTTGGCATATTTTTTCCAGGAAAGGTCCTGTTTTTGGCGGACGGCATCGGTGGCGCGTTCTTCAGCGTCTCGACCGCGTATTTTTATGTGTCCCAGCTCCAAGTTGGGAACTAATTTACCATCTACAAAAATGGCAGTGCCGATACCCGTACCCAGTGTAATGATCGCCACTGTGCCTTGTTGATCGCGTCCAGCGCCAAAGGCCATCTCGGCTGTTCCGGCAGCATCGGCATCGTTGACAGTCAGGACAGTGCAGCGGCTGACATCGCTCAGCAGGCGATTTACGTCTACACCGATCCAACTGTGATGGATATTCGCCGCCGTTTTGACGATCCCGTGGCGCACCACTGCTGGAAACCCGCAGCCGGCAACTCCCTTGTATTTGAAACTGGAGACCAGTTGCCCTACCACCTCAGCCATATCATCGGGGCGGGCGCCATCCGGAGTCGGAATCCGTTTGCGTTCGCTGACCATCTCGCCTGTGTCCACGTCCACCATCGCCGCTTTGATGCCGCTGCCGCCAATGTCAATGCCTAAGAGAGTTTTCATCTTGACTCCGCCGAAAGGGTTAAGGGTGAATGGTTTTATGGGCAGGCGTTTTGCAGGTGCTCCTCGAAGGTAATGGCAAAGACGTGCTTGCCAGAACCGTCACAACGCGCTCGAAAATAAAAATAAGGTGAATCAGCCGGGGCAGCTACAGCCTGCAAAGCTGTTAGTCCGGGGTTGCTGATGGGTGCAGGCGGCAGGCCAAAATTCTGATAGGTATTATATGCTGAAATCGTTTCCAGGTCGGCGAAGGACAGGGGGTTGGTCCACCAGGTAGCCTGGCTCTGGTTGTAACCGACCGCATATTGGACGGTTGGATCCGAATCCAATTTCATGCCGGCAGCCAGCCGGTTGTAAAAAACCGAGGCAATCATCGGGCCTTCGTCGCTGACCATGGCCTCCCGCTGGACAATGGAAGCCAGGGTAACTGCCTGCTCCAGGGTCAGTCCTTGCTGCTCGATACCGGCCTGCAGATCGGTGGATAATTGGGCTTTGAATTCGAGGATCAACACCCGCAATAGGCTGTTTAAATCAGTCGTGCGGAGCAATTTATATGTGCCGGGATATAGAAATCCTTCCAGGCTGCCAGTCTGGATTCCGAGCAGCGCTAAAGATTCAGCCGAAGGCGTTCGAACAGCCTCCAGAAAGTCGTCGGCAGCGATGATCAGACCGGTTGTTGGCAAAGATGCGGCAATTTCCTCAGCTCTCCAGCCGGGCAGAATTACAAATGTAACTTCCAGTGGGGTGGCATCTTGCAGCTTTTTGACAATCTCAAGCGAGTTCCCCGCGGGTGAAAGCCCGAAATCACCCGCCTGGAGGCTGGTATCCTGCCCGGAATAGATCAGGTAATTTCGAAAAGCAGCCGCAGAGTTGACCAGACCCGCCTGCTCCAGCCGTAGACCGATCGAGTTAACCGATTCCGCAGGGCTAATGGTGAATTCTTGTGTTGCGCCATCCTCATCCACCGGAAGCAGCAGGTCATTACGCGCCAACAGGATTTGGACGGAATATTGGAATCGCTGAACAAATCCGAGACCCGGGTCAGGCGCTCCAAAGGCTTCTTGCGCCATGGCAGGAATAGACTGAACCAACCAAAACAACCCGCCCGCCAGGATGCATAGCAAAATGAGCAATAGAGCACATGTCAGCGGGAATTTGCGCGGTTTGGCCTGGACCATGGAGTGAATTCCTTAGCGAGTTTAGTATGAGTTATTTAACGATTGGCTATGCGAAAGGGAATCGAGGTAGGACTGGAGGATAACTGCAGCAGCCACAGCGTCCAGGTGTCCGGCACGCTTGCGGCGGGGAATACCCAGCTCTGCTGCCGTGACCTGCGCGGTCCGAGTGCTGCCGCTTTCGTCCCACAGCTCCACCGGCAGACTGCATTGCAACCGCACCGCCTCTGCCACCCGGGCAGCGCTGCGTGCTGCTGGACCTGGCAGACCTTCCAAATCAAGCGGGCAGCCAATAATAATCAAAATCGCCTTCTGCTCCACAGCCGCCTGAGAAATCTGCGCGGCATCCACCAGGCGTGAAACGTGATTAATCACTTTAAGCGGCGTGGCAATCGTTTGGGTCGGATCGCTGATGGCCAGGCCGATACGCCTGGAACCTGGATCCACTGCCAGGATGCGACCCAACGACGGGTTCATGAGCTACCTGCTTGAATGCGGAAAGGTAAAACCGGCAAGCGCGGCCACCAGGCTGGAGTGATCGTAATTCGCGGTGGTACGTCCAGATTCAGTTGAGATTGGATGGTTTCCGCGGCCATGACGGGAGTGAATCCGCGGATCTCCCAAAATAGTGTAGATGTATCCAGGTTGGGAGTAATGGATCGCGCAGCCAAAACATCCAGGGTTAGCCGCTGACCTGGGAGGACAACCCAGGCAGTTTTCTGAGTGAGGGTCAGCCCAACCGCAGTTGGGGAATGACCTTCAGGCAGGTTGGCATCTAAAGCAGCAGCAGCGACAGCCGTCAAGTCCGCGCGGCTAACTGCCATGCTGGAGAAAGCCACATTGAGCGAAAGTTTTAATCGGTCAGTGGGTTGGCCAACAGGCGGTTGACGGCTTTCCTCCAGCACTTCGGTGAGAGTGAGACTTTCCGGGATGACCATTAATTCGGAATTTTCTGCGATCAACTGGTTCAACGCCAGGTCGGTGAGGGAGGTCAGCAGCCGATCATAAAGTTGGGCATAGTCCTGTTCGCTGGCGGCTCGACCCTGCCGGTCGGTGCCCCCCTGAGCTGGCGAAGCATTGGCTACAGTAGCCTGCAATCCAATCAACCCTTCAATGGTATTAATCGCGCCCGCAGGGACATTGCCAGACGATCCCGGGTTTTCCGCACGCACCTGAACTTCCGCCTGCTGACCGCGCCCGGGTGCAATTTCGACTGAATTCAGCGTCAGGAACCGTTGAGGGGTTGCCCCCGGAGCTAACAGCACCATCCCCTCCGGTAATACGACTGCTTGCTCAGTCTGATTGGTGATGGTCACCGAGGCTTGAGCGAACTGATCTGGTACAGTAATTTCACCCGAGGCTGAGGTCTCCAGCTGGCCTTCGATGGTGGTTTTGATGACCGCCGCCGGGATCTGCCCGCCCGGTAACACGCCAGGAATACCCAATCCCGGGTAAACCGTCATGTCCAATGACTGGATTTGAGGGATCAGCGGCAGTTCGATGGTTGCAGATGGTAGAAATAGCGCGACTAAGGAAAAAACCGCTAACAGCCCGAGGGTGAATGCACCAACCCTCAGCCAGGCTGGGAGGAAAGGTGGGCTGGCTGAAACCCTCAGCTTTTGCATGTCACTCAGTCCGGAGGAATCCTTACGCTGAAATGGCCGCCAGCCGCGATGCGCGCGGGAACTCCAGGAAAGCCGTTGGGCTGCCGGAATGGAAGGAAAGACTGGAATGCCGACGATCCTGGCAACATTAATGATTTTTGCATCCAGCGTCGATATCGCTAATTGACCGCCTACCCTGGCAGCCCCACGCTGGATTAGGATCATATCCAGGCGGTCCAACAGCGGCGGGCGGCGGCGGGGAAAGGCTAACAAAATGCGGGCGGATTTCGCCCAGGCCAGTTTATCGCAAATGGAGGTGACAGTATCGGAGGTTTCCAGCCGCAGGATTTGAGTTTTCATTGCATCCTAAGCTGCAATTATACAATTGAACCGGTGGGACGGTCTGGAAATTTTCGCGCTGCGGCAGCAATCAGGTCTCTCAAGCGGCTGAGCTCGGCAGAAGTTATGTCACGCCATTGACCGGGTGTCAAACCCTCCAATGAGATATTGCCGATGCTAATGCGCACCAGCCGCAGGGTGGGAAATCCAACCACGGCGGTCATGTGGCGAATCTGGCGTTTTCTACCTTCACGCAGTACAAGACGGATCCAACTGGTCGGTCCGTGCGGTGTCACCGGTTTCTCACGGTCCGGCAGGGTGGGTTCGGGTACCCGCATTGCCTGGCTGCGGCGAGTCTGCTGCCCCTTGAACTCCACCCCGTGCTCCAAAGCCGCGAGCGCATCATCAGTGATCTCCCCCTCAACCTGCACCAGATAGGTTTTTGCGACCTTGTGATCCGGTGCAGTCAGGCGGTGGATCAAATCTCCGTCGTTGGAAAGCAACAAGAGCCCTTCTGAGTCCAGGTCCAATCGTCCGGCAGCATAGACACCCTCGACTGGAATGTAATTCTTCAGGGTCGGGCGCTGTCCCTCAGAATCGGTGAAGGAGCACATGACTCCGTAGGGTTTATAAAAAGCAATCACCCGATGTTTTTGCGGTCGAACCATCCATCCCATCCCAAAATCAAATCTAGGCTTCGGTCAACTCCCCCAAGATTGTCAACCGCACTGCTAAATGATTATAATTCGATCACCATGCACCCGCGAAAGGGGACTCCATGAAAAAGACTGCTCTCGCCATTCTCCTGATCATTTTTGCCGCTTCCGGCTGCAATCTGCCATACAGTTCACCCACCGAGCCTACCCCGGATATCGTCGCCAGTCAGGTGGCCACCATGCTCACCCAACCTCCGACTCCATCTGGAGTGATAGACACACCGGCGGTGATCCTGCCTACGGCTGAAGCGACTGCCACACCCCTTCCTACTGCCACGCCGCAGCCGACCGCCACTGCCACGATCTCTCCGGAGGACCCGCGCGTTCAATTGGGCAACCCGGATTTCACCGACACCCTTGACAGCGGGCGATCCTTCGGATTAGACAGCCAGGCTTACGATGATGACTATACTTCCATTCGCGTGGAGAATGGGGCATTAATCTTGACCAGCCGCTACGCCACCGGATTCCGCGGCTGGCGCACAGGCGGCACCAAACTGGGAAATGCCTACCTGGAAGCCAAAGTTCACGTGGCAGAATGTTCCAAGAATGATATGTACGGACTGGTTTTTCGCAGTCCGGACTTCATCAAGGGCTATTGGTTTCAGGTGACGTGTGATGGCAGCTGGAGCCTGGGGTATTGGGATGGTGATGATTACACGTCGCTTGGTGATGGCGCTAACCCGGGCGGAGCGCTGCTGACCGGTTCGAATCAAACTAACCGGCTGGGTGTTTGGACCAGCGGCAGTCAAATCAAACTCTACATCAACGGAAAACTGGTCACTGAAGTGGATGACTCCTCACAGACAGAGCCAGGATCGTATGGCGCAGTGATTGCGTCCTTCAATACGCAGAATTTGACCGTTTCAATTGACGAATTTGCCTACTGGAAATTTGACTAGGAACGGCTGAAGAAATGGCCGTTTTATCTCCCAATCAACAGCGTGTGGCTGAAATTGCCCGTTCCATTGTGCAAAAAAATCCGGTTTATCTGGACAGCGAAACCACCGGGCTGGATAAAAATGCAGAAATCGTTGAAATTGCCGTGGTGGATGACAACGGGGTCATTTTGATCAACCAGCTGGTAAGGCCGTCCATACCGATTCCCGCCGATGTAACGCGCCTGCACGGCATAACCGATGAGATGGTGGCTTCAGCCAAGAGTTGGCCTGCGTTATGGCCGACGGTACGCGGGGCATTGCTTGGCAAAACCATTGGAATTTATAATGCCGAATTCGACGTGCGTATTATGCGGCAATCGCTGGAGCGTTACCGGCTGCCCTGGCGCGAGAACCTCTCCACCATGGATATCCTGAGCCTGTTTTCTGAATTTCGCGGTGAGTGGGATCCTAACCGCCGGGCATTGCGGCGGTTTCGCCTGGAAGATGCCGGACGGTTTTTCCACATTCCCCTGCCCAACTCACACCGGGCGGCGGAGGATGCGCTGCTGGCGCGAGCCCTGCTGCGCAGGATTGGCGGTCTGGAATATTAAAATTGACTATACGCATGATGATTCTGTTCCCAGAATGATTTAGGTTCTATGCTGATCAGCTGCGTCACGGATAGAGCAGCATCGACCTCCTGCATCAAATTCGGCTACAATAATTCCAGCATGGTTGAGGAGGGTCTCTTTTGGAAGGTATCGTTTACAATACCGCACAGCAGCAGGTCATCGACACACCGACCTCTGGCAGCCTGTTTGTCACTGGCAGCCCTGGCTGTGGTAAAACCAGCGCAGCTGTCGGACGGCTGAAGCTTATGGTTGAGCGGGGGATTCCAGCCGAGTCGATTCTGATCATCACGCCGCAGCGGTCATTGAGCCTACCTTATGCCCACGAAATCAGCCGGGTTGACTTGCCAGCCGGCGGTCTGCCTACCATTGTGACCCTCGGCGGGTTAGCGCAGCGCACCCTGGCGCTTTTCTGGCCAGCCGTCGCAGAAAGCGCCGGCTTTCGGCGCCCAGACCTGCCGCCAACTTATCTCACCCTGGAAACGGCGCAGTATTATATGGCCAAGGTAGCAGCGCCGTTATTCGACCGCGGATATTTCGAGCAGCTGGTCATTGACCGCAACCGATTGTATTCACAGGTACTGGACAACCTCAACAAAGCTGCGGTGGTGGGATTTTCTCACCAGGATATCAGCGCCCGGCTCAAAGCAGCCTGGATTGGCAAAGAAGAGCAGAAAATTCATTACGAGCAAGCTCAGGAATGTGCGAATTTATTCCGTGCCTACTGCCTGGAAAACAACCTGCTGGATTATTCCCTGCAGATTGAAATGTTCACCCAACACCTGTGGCCATCGCATCTGGTGCGGCAGTACCTTTCGAACCAGTACCGACACCTGATCTATGACAACATCGAGGAAGATGTGCCGGTGGCGCACGACCTGGTGCGCGATTGGCTGCCGAACTTCGATAGCGCCACGCTGATTTACGATGAAGGAGCTGGCTACCGCGCCTTCCTGGGAGCTGACCCGGAAAATGGATCGCTTCTGGCAGACGCCTGCGACCAGATCATCAAGTTGGATCAATCCTTCGTCACACAGCCAGCCTTGCAGGAGTTTTCACAGGCGTTTTCGAGCATCGTGCTGCAAAAAGAAGAGAAGCTGGTCACTCCCGGTGCAATATCCGCATTCTCATTCGAGGGAAGCCGGTTTTACCCCGAAATGATCGATTGGACAGCCCGTGAAGCTGCCCGGCTGGTTCACGAGGAACGGGTACCTGCCGCGGAGATTGCCATCGTCTCGCCATTTCTGTCGGATTCGCTGCGCCATGCTCTGGCGCAACGCCTGCAGGGTTACGGATTACAAACGCACACCTACCGACCCTCGCGCAGCCTGCGGGATGAGACCGCGGCGCGCTGCCTGATCACCCTTACGCGATTGGCGCACCCTGTCTGGGAAATGCCGGTGGCTGCCGCTGATATCCGCGCCATGCTGCTGCAAACCATCAGCGGCATCGACCTGGTGCGCGCGGACCTGATTGCCGCCATGTTGTTCAGTTCAAAGAACCGTCAAGCACCGCTGGCCAGTTTTGACCCAGTTAAGCCGGAGGTGCAGGAACGCATCACCTTTTCCATTGGCGAGCGGTATATGCGGCTGCGCGCCTGGTTGACAGAATATATCGAGAATGAACCCGTGGAATTGGATGTTTTCCTAGCACGGCTGTTTGGCGAACTGTTGGCGCAGCCGGGTTTCGGTTTTCACGATGATTTTGAAGCAGCCGGAGTAACAGCACGGTTAATTGAATCGATTCAAAAATTTCGGCGCGTGGCTGAACCAACCGCACTATTCTCGGGTAAAACCATCGGCCAGGAGTATTTGCAAATGGTGGCAGATGGCGTCATCGCGGCACAATACCTGGCGCCGGCAGACGAAGCTGCCGCAGATGCGGTACTGATTGCCCCAGCTTACTCTTTTTTGATGAACAATCAGCCCGTGCGGTACCAATTTTGGCTCGATGTTGGCAGTTTAGGCTGGTTCGAGCGCCTGTACCAGCCCTTGACGCATCCGCATGTCCTCTCGCGGCGCTGGCAGCCAGATCAGATCTGGACGGATGTGCTGGATTTCAAAGCCAACCAGCTTACCCTGCAGCGCTTGACCAGCGGCTTGATTGCCCGCTGCCGCGACCATATTTACTTGTGTGCGGCGCGGGTCAACGAACGCGGTTCGGAGGAAAAAGGTCCACTGCTGCATGCAGTTCAAACTTTGCTGCGCTTCAGCCGTGCGGGGGAGAACAACCATGTTTAACCCACGCCCCAGTCAACGCGAAATCCTTGATTATACCGGCGGGTTCATGGGTGTGTCCGCTGTGCCCGGCAGTGGAAAAACGCATACCCTCTCCCGTCTGGCAGCTAATTTGATCTCCGAAGGCCGGCTGGGAGATAACCAGGAAATTCTGATTGTCACGCTGGTCAACTCAGCAGTGGATAACTTCACCAGCCGGATTGCCGGATTTATAAAAGAATTTGGTCTGCTGCCAGACCTGGGATACCGGGTTCGGACCCTGCATGGGTTGGCGCATGATCTGGTAAAGGAGCGACCGGAGCTGGCAGGTCTTTCCGACCGGTTCAATATCATCGACGAACGCGAAGGTGACGAGATTCTGGCAAACGCTGTGCGCGGTTGGCTGCGAGCGCATCCAGGGTTTGCGGAAGAATGGATCGATCCAGAGGCTCATCTGGAAGAGAATCCCCGCGGCTACCAGGCCTGGGAAGACGGACTGCAAAGCCTGGCTAAAAGCATCATCCGTCAATCCAAAGACCTGCAGGCTACCCCGCATGTTTTGGCGGAGGCGTTGAACAAGTACCAGACTCGCTACAGTCTGTTGGATTTCGGACTGGAGATTTACACCGCCTACCAGCGAGCACTGGCTTACCGCTCCGCCGTGGATTTTGATGACTTGATTCGGTTAGCCTTGCTGGTACTCCAATCCGATCCGGATTACTTGCTGCGTCTGCGTCAGCGTTGGCCTTATATCCTGGAGGACGAAGCGCAGGATAGTTCCCTGGTGCAGGAACAGATATTGACGCTGCTGGCAGGAGACGACGGTAACTGGGTGCGCGTCGGCGACCCGAACCAGGCAATTTACGAGACCTTCACCACCGCCAGTCCCGAGCATCTACGCCGATTTCTACGGCGGGGAGATGTGACGGCGCGCGATCTGCCCGATTCCGGACGCTCGCAGCCGGGAATCATCCGTCTGGCTAACGAGCTCATCCGTTGGACGATGGAAGAACACCCGGTAGCCGAACTGCAGAATTCGCTGACCACCCCGCTCATCCGCCCTACCCCGCCAGGAGATCCACAACCCAATCCGCCCATGGACCCGGCAGGTATTGTGCTGTATGACCAAAAAATGACCCCCTCCGGCGAGATTGACCTGGTCGCCCGCTCGGTCAAAGCCTGGATCAAACAAAATCCAGATAAGACAGTAGCCGTGCTGGCACCGCGCAACCGCCGGCTGATCAAAATGGCAGAGGATTTGCACACCGCGGATGTCCAAACCGTCGAATTAATGAACACCTCGCAGACCACCCGAAAAACCGCGGAACTCCTGCAGCATATCCTGGAAATGCTGGCCAGGCCAACCGATCAACACCGGCTGGCCAAGGTTTACAAGGGAATTAATTCGCATCGCCTGGAATTCGCCGAGACACAAGAACGCTGTAAAGCCGCCTTGGGCTGGCTTTCCCGCCAGAAAAAGGTGGAAGATTACCTGTGGCCGCGTCCCGGAAATGATTGGCTGGATGAATTAACCGCCAACGGGGTGGATGCAGCCATCACCGAAGAATTGGAAGCCTATCAGGTATTGATTCGCGGCTGGCAGGAGGCGGTACTGCTGCCCATCGACCAGTTGATTCTGACCCTTGCGCAGGACCTCTTCACAGATCCTCCCCGGCTGGCGCTAAGCCATAAAATTGCCCTGCTGCTCGAGCGCGCCGCACAGACCCATCCAGATTGGCACATGCTGCAATTCGCCCAGGAGCTGGAACAGGTCGCCAGTAATTTACGCCGCCTGGAAGGCTTTTCCGATGAGGACCTCGGCTTTGATCCGGATAAGCACCCCGGCAAGGTGACCATCGCAACGATTCACAAGGCTAAAGGCCTGGAATGGGACCGGGTATATCTGCTCTCGGCCAGTAATTACGATTTTCCATCCGTGCAGGAATATGATCAATATATGCCGGAAAAGTATTTCATCCGCGGTAAACTGAACTTGGAAGCAGAGGCACTGACCCGCTTGAAAGCTGTCCTGGCAGGTGACCCGTCCGCCTTGTACCAACCTGAAGGTGAAGCTACTGCCCAGTCACGCATTGATTATTGCGCCGAACGGCTTCGACTATTATATGTGGGGATCACCCGAGCGCGGCGTATGCTGACGGTCACCTGGAATAACGGCCAGGACAGCGGCGGCTCCAGAGAGAACCAGGCTTCGCTGCCGTTCGTTCACTTGAGCGCGTACTGGAAGGAATGGCTCCATGAAAATTCCGGATAATTTTGCTTTCAGCCAGAACAACCTGCAGGATTATGTCGATTGCCCCAGGCGCTTCGAACTGCGCTACTTGAAAAAATTAGCCTGGCCTGCCATCCAGTCGGAGCCGGTGCTGGCAGTGGAACGCCACATGCAGTTGGGGGAGCGCTTTCACCGTATGCTGCAGCAGCATCAAAGCGGCTTGCCTGCTGATGTAGTCGGCATTCTCGCCAGCGAGCCGGAATTGGTGGAATGGTGGCAGGCGTACCTCAATGCGGCACCCGAGCCGCTGCCGGAGAAGCGGCTGGTTGAATACACCCTGGCAGCTCCATTTGGCGGTTTCCGCCTGGTGGCCAAATTTGATTTGCTGGCGATTGCACCCGGTGAACAGGTAGTTATTGTGGACTGGAAGACCAGCCGCAAAAAACCGAAGCGGCAGATCCTGGCAGACAGGCTGCAAACGCGCCTGTACCCCTTCCTGCTGGTAGAGGCTGGCAAGGGAATCAACGGCGGTCAACCGGTTACGCCTGATCAAGTCGAGCTGATCTACTGGTTCACGGCTGAGTCACGCAACCCGGAGCATTTTCCCTATTCGGTTGCCCTTTATGAGAAAGACAAGAACTTCCTGGGGAATCTGATTGCGGATGTAGTTAACGCCAGCCAGACGGACTTCCCACTGACAGGCGACCTAAAAATGTGCCGTTTCTGCAACTTCCGCTCTTTATGCAACCGCGGCGAAGCCGCCGGTGAATATGAAGAGGAATCGCTGGATGAAGCCGGAATTTCAGGCTTCGAGCTGGACTTCGAACAAATCGCGGAAATCGCTTTTTAAGAGGTTTCGAGGTACGATAAAGTCGTGAATCCGATACCTGAAACGAAATGGATCGAACCGGATCATTCTAAGCCTCTGCCGGCGGATCTGCTGGAAGGAGTAGGCGGGAATGAATTGCTGGCGCGCGCTCTGGTCAACCGCGGAATCTCCAGCTGGCAGCAGGCTGAAGGTTTCCTCGACTACTTCAAATACTCTCCCGCCGATCCGTTCGACTTGCCAGACATGGACATCGCGGTCCAGCGGCTGCAAAATGCGATTCGCGACCAGGAATGCATCGGGGTGTGGGGTGACTTCGATGTGGACGGCCAAACGGCCACATCTCTGCTGGTCGGCGTACTGCGTGGGTTGGACGCCAATGTGGTTTTTCACGTGCCCATCCGTGCAAAAGAGTCTCATGGGGTGAACCTCGCTGGACTGGTCAAATTTGTCGAGAATGGAGTGGACCTGGTTGTGACCTGTGATACCGGCATCACTGCCCATCAAGCGGCTGATTTTGCGCGCGAGCAGGGTTTTGACCTGATCATCACCGACCACCACAGCCTGGCTGAGACTTTACCAGACGCGCTGGCAGTAGTTAACCCGCAGCGTTTGGCACCCGGTCACCCGCTGCGCACCCTGGCAGGTGTGGGCGTGGCATTCCAGCTGGCAAAGGCATTGTGCAGCCTGGAGGGAAAGCCTGGATTAGCTGATCAACAATTGGACCTGGTGGCATTAGGCTGCGTGGCAGATGTGGCAGGTTTGACTGGAGATGTGCGCTACCTGGTGCAGTTGGGGTTGGAACAGTTGCGCAATCCACAGCGAATCGGACTAAAAGCCATGTATGAACGCGCTGAACTGAATCCGGAGCGTATGACCGAGCAACACATCGGCTTTATTCTTGGACCGCGCTTGAACGCCATTGGCAGGCTGTCAGACGCAAACCCGGTAGTCGATTTCTTAACGTCAGCCGACACAGCCGCCGCAGCAGTTTTTGCCGCCCGGCTGGAAGGCTTGAACAGCGAACGCCGCTTTATGACGGAGCAAGTGTTTCAGGGAGCTCTCACTCTGCTGGAGCGCGAACCTGCGCTGACGGCTGCGCCCTTGTTGATATTGAATCACCCCGATTGGCCGGCGGGTGTCATCGGTATTGTAGCCAGCCGTCTGGTGGAATTGTTCAACAAGCCGGTAATTCTGCTCAGTTCACCGCCGGGTGAACCGGCGCGCGGCTCAGCCCGCTCGATCGAAGGTGTCAACATCACCCAGGCGATCGCAGCTGGATCTGATTTGTTGATTGGTTTTGGCGGACACCCCATGGCAGCCGGATTGGCCATCGAGCCAATCAACCTGCCGCAATTTCGGCAGCGGGCAGCCCAATCAGTGCGCCAGCAAACTGCCGGGTTGGATCTAACCCCGCAGGTGGTAATTGATGCCGTGCTGCGGTTCGACGACCTGACCCTGGAAGCCGTCACAGAGTTGGAACGTCTGGCACCGTTCGGTGCTGGGAATCCGCCGATCATTCTGGCTGCCAGGAATGTCAGAGCAGTGGATGTGACAGCCATTGGGAAAACTGGTGAACACTTGCAGGTGATGGTCGAGGATGAGGCCGGCAGCCTGCGCCGGGTATTGTGGTGGCAGGGAATACGCGATCTGATTCCTGAAGGCCAATTTGACCTGGCATTTACGGCTCGCACCAGTGATTTCCGCGGCGCGTTGGACGTCCAGCTGGAATGGGTCAATGCACGGGTGATTGAACCGTCGGAGACAGACAAAAAGACAGCAGTGCCTGGCTGGCAGACTTTGGACTTCCGCGATTCGCTCGATCCGCTTAAGGATTTAGCCGCCTTGTCCGCCGGATCGGACTGCGTCATCTGGCGGGAGGGCAGCGCGAATGGCGATCCCAAAGGATTGCAGCGCGCCTACCTGGTGCCGGGTCAAACGCTGGTAATCTGGAATCCCCCACCTGGTGGCACAGAATTACGGCAGGCGCTTGATCAAGTTCAGCCTACTGTGGTTGCTCTATTCGCCAACACAGCAGGCAATGATGAACCTCAAGCCTTTCTTGCTCACTTGAGCGGGTTGGTGCGGCATGCATTGCGCACCCGCGCCGGGGAAATTTCCGTCACTCAATTTGCCGGGCTGCTTAACCAGCGGGAACATACCGTTCGCCTGGGCATCAACTGGCTGATTGCCAAAGGCTTTCTGCGGCAGATGGAGTACGCAGATAATAATTTCGTGCTGGCAGAGCCTGGTGTGCCAAATCCCCAGGCTGCTGCTGCATTGGAACGGGATATTCAGGTCTCGCTGGACGAGACCGCTGCGTACCGCTCTTTTTATCGCAGGGCAGATCCGGACGGCTTGTTATCCGTATCATAAAGCAGGAGGAAAACCCATGTCTGACATAAAAACAAAATATTTGATCGTTGGCGGCGGGATGACGGCAGACGCGGCTATTCGCGGCATCCGCGAGCATGATGCCGATGGCAAAATCGTCCTGGTCAGCCAGGAAACCGTCCCACCGTACGACCGACCACCGCTCTCGAAGGGTTTATGGACGAAAAAGAAAAAGGTGGAACAAATTTGGCGCGGCACCGATAAATTCGATGTCGATTTTCACCTCGGACGGGAGGTTGTTACGCTAGATCCGGCCAAAAAGATTTGCGTGGATGATCAGGGATCCGTCTACACTTACGATAAGCTGCTGCTGGCAACCGGCGCCACCCCGATCCATCTGAAAGAGGAAACCGGCAAGGTCATTTATTACCGCACCTATGCGGATTATGAACAGTTACGCGCTCTCGCCAACGATAATCGCAGCTTTACAATGATTGGCGGCGGGTATATCGGCTCGGAAATCGCCGCAGCGTTAAGGATGGCAGGTAATCCGGTCAGCATGGTATTTATGGAGGATGGCATTATCGCTCGCCTGGTGCCGCCGGCGATGTCGGCGCAAATCAACGAGATGTACACCGAAAAAGGGGTGAAGGTTTACCCGGGACAATCGGTAAATAGCATTTTGCATCAGGATAATCAGATGGTGGTGGAAACTGAACAGGGATTGACAATCAAAGCCGATGTGGTGGTTGCCGGTCTGGGAGTGCGACCAAACACCCGATTGGCTGAAGCCGCCGGAATCAAGGTGGACAATGGGATCGTGGTGGATGAATCCATGCGGACTTCGGCGCCGGATATTTACGCCGCCGGAGACGTAGCCCGATATTTCAACCCGGCGCTCAACCGCACCATCCGCACCGAACACGAAGAAAATGCCAATAAAGGGGGGAAGGTGGCCGGCGAGGCAATGGCTGGGCATTCGGTCAGTTACACCCACCTCCCGTTTGCCTATTCCGATTTGTTCGAATTGGGATTCGAGATGATTGGCATCATCGACCCGCGCTTGCCAATGGTCGGCGACTGGAAGGATCCGTACCGCACTGGCGTAGTGTATTATTTCGAGGCCGGACGTGTGGTTGGTGTTCTATTGGTCAACACATGGGACCGGATTGACCAAGCCCGGGCGTTGATCGAAAGCAAAGATCAGCCAAGTACGAAGGATATCAAGGGGTTTATTGCGTAAGGGACGGAAATTCATTTGATTGTAGGGGACGGGTTCCATCCCGTCCCGAAATTTAATCTTCGTTTTAAATCATCACGGGAGGGCGTGGAAGCCCTCCCCTACGCTACAAAAACCCCCATATAATTAACATTATGGTTATGGATCATCCACAATTTCCACAGCGAAAACCAAACCGGTTAATGGAGTTCGATTATTCGGATGGGGGGAAGTATTTCGTCACCATGTGTACTGAAAACGAAAAGAATTATTATCGAAAATTACGACCAGTTCTAGGA
>DATMXL010000061.1:0-2672 GCA_035561555.1 Bellilinea sp. | reverse complement strand
AGGGGCGGACACACGGGTCCGCCCCTACTCGCTATGTTCAGCCTATATAACGACCGGTATTTATTTGTATCCCAGAATGCTTTTTCGCACCTCGCCCCATTTGAGCGCGCTGTCAATTCCCTGCTCGATGGTGGAGGTGGCTTCCCAACCCAGCAGCCGGCCGGCAGTGTCGGCGTTGGCGTAGGCGCCGGCTACATCTCCCGGGCGCGGCGGTCCTTCGCGCAGCGGTACTTTCTTGCCGAAGACATTTTCGAAGGCGGCCACAATTTCCCGAACCGTCACCCCGTGCCCGGTACCTAAGTTGATGACCAGGTAATTATCTTTAGGATTGCCGGCGCGTTCGAAAACTGCGTCAAAATTGGTCACCGCCGTGAGGTGCGCGGCTGCCAGGTCCCAGACGTGAATATAGTCGCGAATGCCGCTGCCGTCGCGGGTGGGCCAATCGACTCCGGTTAATTCAAAGTAAGGCAGGTTGCCTAAGGCCACATCCACCAGTTTGCCGAGCACATGCGAGGGTCTTTCGACATGAATTCCGGAGCGCATTTTAGGGTCGGCGCCGATGGGGTTGAAGTAACGCAGCGCAATGCCTTTCATGCCATAGGCAATGCAGAAATCCCGCAGCACCAATTCCATCATGAATTTGGTGCGGGCATACGGGCTGGATGGATTGAGCGGCGAGTTTTCCGTCACCATAAAGCCGGGAACGATGTCGTAGATCGAAGCGGAAGAGCTGAAGAGAACCCGCTGGCAGCCCAATCGGTTGAGGGTGCGGAATAATTCGAGTGACTTAGCCACGTTCTCGTAGTAGTACTCGTATGGCTTTTCGACCGACTCTGGCACAACCGCCAGTGCCGCGCAATGGATGGTCGCGTAAATATCCGGATGATCGCGGAAAATTGTTTCCAGGGCCGCGGAATCGGCGATGTCGGCCTGGTAAAAGTCACGTCCGTGGGTGAATTCGCGTTTGCCGACAGATAAATTATCCAGCAGGATGGGGGTGTGACCACTGTCCAGCATGGCAGAAGCGATGGTGCTGCCGATGTAGCCGGCGCCGCCGGTGACGAGGAATTTCATCGAGCCTCCGTGATGGCGAAATGGGTTACTGCACCAGAATGGTGTAGAGCTGGGCAGCCAGCACCAGCATGGCTTGTTTTATAGTGTCGTCCGGACTTTTCGTGCCAGTCCCATTAAATTGAAGTTCGTAGTTGAACCCGTCGGTGACGTTGTCGCTGGCGGTGATCAGCGTACTGGCGAGGGCATCGCGCCAATTATACAATAGCTTCAAATGCTCCAATGGTAGCAAGGCTTGACCGAGGGCGATCTGCTCGCAGTCCCGAGCGTAGGCAAAGCCGCTCTCATAGATCATCAGACGATTGCAGACTCCGGCGATCCCACCGGTACGGCGCCAATCGATGATCAGACCAGCGGTGGGGTTACTTGGCAGACCGGAAACATCCATGAGGGCCAACCGCGTCCAGGCGATTAGTGCGCGCTGCTCTTCCAACTCGGCTACCTGGGTGCCGCGTCCGTCAAACTTCAAGCTGCCGTCCGCACCGCTGACTTCAAAGGGGGCAAAGCGCGCCATCCAGGTCGCCAATTCAACCGGTCGCTGCATACCCGGGAAAGATTTGATCTCGGGCGTGCCATCGCAGGCAGCTGACCCGGCTCCGGAGTTTGTGACAACAATTTGCTCGCAGCCTCCCTGGGCATCCCGGCTGGTCAATATCACCACCGGCAGGTCATTGGGATTGTTGACCGGGCCGACTTGCATCACCTGGGAGCCGTCCTGGTTGGTATGCAATTCGTAGGTCACGCCGCTGACGCTCAACAAGACCCGGTATCCGGGGGTGATGACTTCAGCGCAGGCAACATCCGGGGATTCGACCCCCAGGCAGGCGTTTGGCCATTCGACCGTCTCGGCGCTGACCAGGGAGATGGTGGCTGGATCAACGGTCAACGAATCGGCCAGGGCCAGGATGGAAGCGATGACATGGGCCGGGATTTCAGCTTGGGTCGTGACCATCCGCACGACTTTTCCATCCATATCGGTGCGGTAGGCGTAGGTCTCACCGCCAGCCAGTAAGGTGACCAGGTAACCGGAGCTGATAACCTGCGCGCAGCTTTCATCCGGACCGCCTAACCCCAGGCAGGAATCCGGCCACAGACCCGGTTCAATTTTTTGGATATCGATCGAGGCGGCGGGTATACCCAGTTTTTTCGCCAGCGCGGCCTGGGCAGCGGCAGCGGCCGAGGTTTCGCCTGGAGAAACGGTGCGGGTGGGAACAAGCGTGATATCCAGCGGGGTGAGGATCACCGGACGGCAGGCTGCCAACAGCAGAACAGCAAGAAATACGAGTGAGAGCAATTTGGTGGCAAGTTTTTTCACACACGGCTCCTGTTGAGGCTGGTGTTGTGAGGTAATTATAGCCCGTACCCCCTCCTACCTCCCCTTAAAGTCGTGCTTTTCGGATTTTAGGGGAGAATTTAATCTGCCAGCCCGGTCAGCTTCAGGCTGACATCCCACAGGCGGTGCGCGATGTTTTCATTGTACGATTCGAGAGAGGAACGCTGCCGTTTGCAATCGACGAAATACTCGCCTGTCACCCCAGCTACTTCTGGCGAGGAAGCCAGGTAAATAGACGTTTGGGCACCTCGTTCCGGTGAGATGGCTG
>DATMXL010000060.1:0-23412 GCA_035561555.1 Bellilinea sp. | reverse complement strand
ATCATATTGTTTATAATTAAGATAAAATATGGGCATTTATGCCTAATGAATATCCCGTAAATTGGCGCTTTGCCTTGAACGGGATATTTTCTAAGATCAAAGGGATTTCTATCGCCCCGCGCTCTTCACGAAAGGAAAGTCGCCTATGTCAAAATTATCCTTAATATTACTTTCCATGTTGCTGGTCCTCACTGGATGCACCGCCGGCAGTAAGCTTGCTGACCCAACAGACGATGTAAATACGCCGGCCAGCCAGAATGCCACCCCCACCCCGGGCAAAATGAGCAGCAGTGCCGGGAGTCACATGATGGAACCCATTTCAGGAGACCCGTCAGGGGCAGTCTCTACCGATATAGGTGGTCAGCCGTTGGACTTTGTGCTGGATGGCGACACCAAAGTTTTCAATTTAACTGCCAAAGCCGTCAACTGGCCCATATTGGAAGGAGTGATTGCCAATGCCTGGACCTACAACGGCACCATTCCTGGCCCGATGATTCGAGTCACCGAAGGCGACCGGGTTCGCATCATCCTCAAGAATGACCTCTCAGACCCAACCACCATCCACTGGCATGGGATTGCAGTGCCCAACGCCATGGACGGGATCCCGGACGTAACCCAACCTGCGGTGCAGCCCGGTGAGACGTTTACCTACGAGTTTGTTGCCAGCCCGGCCGGCAGCTACATGTACCACAGCCATTTTGAAGGGGATTTGCAGGTATCCGCCGGGCTATATGCGCCATTTATTATTGACCCAAAAGAACCTGTTTCACCCTTACCCGATGTAGATGTAAACCTCATGTTTTCAGAAATGCTGATCGAAAACGGTCAAACATTTGCAGCCATGCCCATGGCGGGCATGGAACCCAATTTCTTCACCATCAATGGCAAGGCCTTCCCGGCTACCGAAACGATCGAGGTCAAGAAAGGCCAATTGGTGCGGCTGCGTTTAACATCCATCGGTCAGTTCGTTCATCCCATTCACCTGCACGGCGTACCTTTCAAGATTGTTGCCACCGATGGCCACCCCGTTCCAGAAGCGGCTCAACTGACCAAAGACACGGTGCTGGTTTCACCCGGTGAGCGTTACGATATCGAATTTGTTGCCAGCGAACCCGGTCAATGGATGCTGCATTGTCATATTCTGCACCATACCACCAACGACAATGTCGAACCCGGTGGATTGATGCTGATGATCAACGTGACAGAATAAATTTTGATTCTTAAGGAGATTCCACGATTATGAACCGAAAAAAGATCATGAATATATTCGCCCTGGGTATATTGCTGGTTTTAGCTGCCTGCTCCGGAACTGCCAACACCGACTCTGCCACAAAGGAGCAAAGTTACTCGGTTACCATGAGAGTATTGCCTGAGCCACCGGTAGTCGGGGATGTGCTGCTGTACTTCACCGTCCTGCATGCCAATGGGGAGCCGGTGATAGGTGCGAATGTCGCGGTGAGCGCGGACCATACCGATATGACCGGCATGGGAATGCACGGGGATGCCACCGACCAGGGCAAAGGTGTTTATGCCGTGACCACCAATTTCTCTATGACGGGTAACTGGAAGATCACGATTGAATTGAGTGACGGGACCGATAAGTTTAACCAGGACTTCGATTTGATCATCAACTGAGGTCAATACCTCAAACGACCAATCCTCTTGAACACCTGGAAACAAGTAACAGGATGGGAGAGATCAGTCCTTTTGACTAAAACGGGGAAATCTTTCCCGCCAGGCGAGCCCCAGCGTATCGACGATGGTTTTGCGAACGTTCATTTTCGATTTTCCCTTTTTATAGTCGTAGCGTAAAATCATTGGCACTTCCGTCATGATCGCATTCAGGTGATTCAACTTTAATAAAATATCCACCATGCAGCTAAATCCAGACTGACTGATGAACTGATTGTCCCATTTTTGGAAAGCCGCACGCAGCAATTCAGCACGGTACGCGCGGTAACCGCAGCTATAGTCCTTTACACCCGGGATCGGCACCAACAATCGGAACATCCAACTCATTCCCAGGCTAAGCAGCTGGCGGTAACGGCTTACACCAACGACGCGAGAACCTGGCTGGTAGCGTGAGGCAATTACCACTTCACTTCCTTCGTCAACAGCCAAGATCATGCGCTTTAACAGGCCTGGTGTATGGGTGTTGTCAGAATCCATGGTGACAACGACATCCACTTCAGGCGACAGGTTGATGGCATGCAGCATACCTGTCTTAATGGCTTCACCCAGTCCCTTATTTTTTGGATGTTGCAGCAGGACAATATCACTGCCTGCTAATGCTTGAACACAAGAGACGGTATTATCTGCACTACCGTCATCCACAACGATAATTGCTACCCCTTCCGGTAAATGCTTTTTGGCTACCTTACGGATGTGCTCGATAAGTAAAGAAATTGAGTCTTCTTCATTGTAAGCTGGCAAAACAATTGCTATCATTCGCACACTCCAAAAAAGGAAAAAATGTCTCACTTGTAGCGCCAGGTTTTTTTTATTCTTAGACTGGTTTTCCAACCGATAAGCCTAATAGTTTTCGTTTCCGGGTCTGGTGCAATAATCTCACCACTTAAGAGTTTGCCAGCCTTCCTTCCAGGTGCAGCCAGGTAGTGGTATCCTGCATCCATCGCAATCCCAACCTAAGGTAGGCACCCTTCCACCAATCGCATCAAAACATGTCCGCCGGTTCATTTTCGTGAGGCTGCGCACATGATCTTGACCCGCGCCTAATATATTTAACACATGTTAAGCTAGCCTCGCAGACATAGAAGCCAGTCTCGTGTTACCGAGCAGATAGGTGTTAACAGTCTTTGGTGTTGGTGGTCGAAACCCAATGAGCTATATGGGATGACTTGATTGTACTCTTCACTCAATTTTTCAATCAACATATTCACCTGCTCTAAAGTACAGAATATTTCCCGGTCGAACAATTTGTCTCTAAGCTTGCCGTGGTTGAAATAAGTGCACAATCACTCGATCCTCATCAATCGGGAAATCCACTTTTGGTTAATGGGTTGGAGATGACAGGTCTGCCCATTGAATCGTGAAAATTCTATAGGTTTAAAGCTGATCAGAAACCGAAATGAAATATTCCATGCGCTTGAGCATTCCGTTGCATGTGCACATCTGGCAAGAAACTTACTGGTTCCTTCCTGAGCGGTATTCAATCGGGTGCAATTCGGTTGCTATTATTTCTTATCCGGTGCAATAGAGTGCGATGGATCACTCCACCAGTTGAACCTCATTCTGTCCCAAAGAAATGGAGACAGAATCGAGCGCATCATCCATTATTTTAATAGTTTCACCTCATTTCCCAACCTGTTCATACAATTATGACAAAAGTACTTGACAAATAGTCTTCAAAGACGTACAGTGTAAGCGAACGTTCGCATAAGACTTTGGAGACAAAACTTTGTTGAAACGTGTCACCCTTAAGCAAGTTGCGTCACGCGCGGGCGTTAGTTACCAGACAGTTTCGAAGGTAATTAACCATAAGGTGCACATATCTACTGAGGTAGAAAAGCGCATCTGGGACACTGTTACCGAGATGGGCTACACGCCGAGCTACACAGCCCGCAGCCTGCGCATCCAGCGCAGCCGGACCATTGGATATACCTGGGAACCCTCGCCTGCCGACCAGGCAAACCCGATCCTCGATCAGTTCTTACAAAGCATGTTCAACACAGCAGAGAAGCGCGGTTATTACTTGCTGTGCTTTCCCTACCTGGAACCAGAAAAACAGCTGGATATGTACCGCCACTTAATTGATACCGGTCGGGTGGACGCATTTGTCGTTTCCAGCCTCAATTACACCGACCCAAATGTTGCCCTTCTTTGTGAACGGGAATTCCCTTTTGTCGCGTTCGGCCGGTTAGACGGATCCTTGATTTTTCCCAACATCGATGTCGATGGCGGCCTTGGGATTCGGATGGCGGTCGAACATTTACTCTCGCTCGGTCACCGGAAAATTGCTACGTTAGCCTGGCCGAATAATTCCCGGGTGGGCGACAACCGCATAGAGGGTTATTTTTCAGCCATGCAAGCGGCCAGAATAGAAGTACGGCCCGAGTGGGTGGAACGGGGTGAGGGATCCTACGAGGTAGGTCTTCGGGCAACAACCACGCTCTTGGCTCTGCCAGAAACGACACGCCCAACCGCAATCGTGGCGATGAACGATTTGATGGCGATCGGCGCAATGGCAGCAATTCGCAATATTGGATTATCTCCTGGCAAGGATATCGCCGTTACCGGATTTGACGATACTCCCACTGCTCGCTTTCTAAACCCACCCTTGACCAGTTTACGACAACCGGTCTGGGAAATCGGCCAACATCTAATGGAAAGGCTGATTACTTATCTGGAGACTGGCCATTATCCAGATCCATTTGAGGAGTTGGTTGCTCCAGAACTGGTAGTTCGTACTTCCAGTACTGGAATCGAAATGGATCGCGTTTTGATCGAGAAAGGAGAACTCTACCGATAAGATTAAAATGCACCCCACACTTGGTGTTAAAAAGAAGGACCACCTACTCCGGCAAGAGATAACAGGTGGTCCCCTAGGACAGGATTTTCCAACCCTGTACCATTTAAGTTTAGCATAAGTTCGATTTAGCTCGTGCAAAAACCATTCAGGAGAAGAAACGATGAAAAAGCTTTTTACGACCCTAACATTCTTGCTTACAGTGTCGATACTGATCTCGGCCTGTGGTGCGGCTACAGAGACACCAGCACCGACTGTTGAAGCAACTACACCACCGGTTGTTCAACCTACCACCCCGCCCGTTGATCTGGCTACCCCCACTGTTGCAGCGGAACCAAGTTTATGCCCGCTGGAAGTGGAAGCCGGCGCCACGATCACCTTCTCGGGTTGGGGTGATGAATCGGAACAGAAAGTTTACCGAGATACGATTGACCGGTTCAAGACCATTTGTCCTGACGTAACGGTCAATTACACCCCTGTTCCTTCTGATTTTCAAACCAAGTTGAAGGCACAGATGGCAGGTGGTACAGCTCCGGACGTCTTCTATGTTGACGATCAACTGATGACCGCCTTTGCACCATCTGGCCAACTCTTGGCACTGGATGATCTCATGAGCCAGGCGAATGTCACTCGTGAGGATTTTATCCCTGCCCTGCTGACGATATTCACTCTGGACAACCAGACATATGCCCTGCCAAAAGACTGGGGTACCCTCGGTCTGATTTACCTGCCCGAAGCGTTTACCGATGCTGGCATCCCGGAACCAACGGACTCATGGACCTGGGATGATTTACGCACTGCAGCTAAAGCCATTGCCGACAAAGGTACTTTCGGTGGCTTCTGCATGGGCGCTGATTGGGCTCGCTTCTCGCCATTCGTTACTTCCAATGGTGGATCTTTCGCGAGTCCCGATTACAAGACAGCCACCCTCGATACCCCTGAAGTTAAGGAAATGGCGACTTTTGTCGCTGATATGTTCACCGAGAAGAGCCTGGTCCGCCCGGCTGACGTCAGCGCTGGCTGGTGCGGTGAGGCTATCGGCAAGAAGTTGGTCGCTATGACCACGGAAGGTGGCTGGATGGTTAATTTCATGAAGACCACCTACCCTGATGTGGTTTGGAAGGCTTTGCCGATCCCCTCTGGTCCTGTAACCCAGGCCGATGTGATCTTCACCAATGGAATCGGCATTAATGGTGCCACCGAGTTCCCCAATGCAGCGGCAGCCTTTTTGTTCTATGCGACTGGACGGGACAATCAGGCTGAGATCGTCAAAACTGGTTTTGCTTACAGTACCCACCCCGATCAGGCCGACCTGGTGGTTGACCCGAATGATCTGGCGATTGCTCAAGGTGGTCTGTTGCCAGATACGATCGTAGCTTACTGGGGTCCCAATACGGGCAAAGTGAATGACGCTGTATCCAAAGCCTTGGAACGCATCTTCCTGGGCGATCAGACAGTCGACGAGGCTTTCGCCCAGGCTCAAGCCGAAGCTCAAACTGCGCTAGACGGTAATTAACAACGGTCTGAGTACCATGTCGTTCTTGGTTTCTCCCGGCATTCTGCCAGCTGAAACCAGATAGAAATCTGGGTTCCCCAGCCTCAGGTTGGGGGACCCAGTTGGCAAAAAACAGCCGGTTTTTTTGCTAAAAGCTTAATCGAGGTGTGGGATGCAAAATCAAACACAAAACCCTGAACAAGGTAGGACACTTGCAACAGTGTTGGTTTTTGTCGGGATTGTCGTCCTTGTCTTGGTGATTGCGCTGCTCAATGCACCGACCATGGGTGGTCCAAGGGTCATGGCAACCGTCGATACCTACCTGGCTGAAGTCCGTCAAACAGCTATTCCATTCATGGTAGCTGTTGGAGCCGTAGGAATCATCATCGCTTTTTTTGCAGCACGCGAGGTGCGGAAGGTTTGGCATAACCGCAAAAAACGGACCGACTTCTTCGCAGGTTATGCCTTTCTGGCACCTTACTTGTTGGTTACCTTGACCTTCACAATTGGGGTTATCCTTTTTGCCTTGTACATCTCTTTCACGAATTATGATATTTTTACCAGGCCAACCTGGGCTGGCCTGGATAATTATAAAGAAGCCTTCCGGGGGTTCACCGATTCGACCAAGCGCGAGTTCCTACAGTCCTTATACAATGTGTTATGGTACGTGCTGCTTGTGATCCCAATCCAGACTTTCCTGGCGATCTTGTTGGCAGTCTTGTTAAATGCTCCCATGCGATTGAAACAGCTTTTTCGCACAGTTTTCTATGCTCCCAGCGTTACTTCATCGGTTGTCATAACACTGATCTTTGTCTGGTTCTACTTGAAGACCGGGTATGTAAACTTTTTCTTGCAATCGGTACTCGGATTAGTAGGAATCGACTTTCAGGCAGTTAATTGGTTGGGTGAACCTACTGGCCTGATCCAACTCATCGTGGAGGCTTTTGGCGGAACGATCCCTTCCACCCAATGGTACCTGCGCGGCCCCAGTGTTGCGTGGATGGCACTGATGGTCCAAAACATTTTCACTACCATCCCGACTTTCATGATTATGTTCCTGGCAGCAATCCAGGACATCAGCCCAGCGATATATGAGGCAGCCAGCATCGATGGCGCGAACGGCGCCCAGCAATTTCGAAAGATTACCTTGCCGATGCTGCGGCCCATTATTTTGCTTGTGGTCGTACTCGGAACAATCGGAGCCTTCCAGGTTTTCGATCAGGTTTACCTGGCGACGCAGGGAGGGCCGCTTAACACTTCCTTGACGCCGGTGTACATGATTTTCACAGAAGCACTGGGTATTATGGGACCAATCCACATGGGCTACGCCTCAGCCCTCGCCTTTATATTGGCGGTAATCATCTTTACGTTTACCTTTATCCAGCGCCGGTTCATTGAACGCGGCACGGAAATGTATTAGGGAGGTCGACATGGCAGTAGAAGCCCAAAAACCAGCACTGGTTGTCGAATCTACTCATGTTCCGCGGCCGTTTGCTTATTACTTGAAAATGGCTCTTAGATATTTGTTGTTAACCGTAATTGGGATCGTCATGATCTCCCCTTTCATCCTGGCGATGTTGGGTACCTTTAAAACCGATCTGGAAATCACCGCATTCCCGCCCAAGCTCTTGCCCGCCACCTGGTTGTGGCAGAACTGGGTCAGAGTCTGGAACACCGACCTTGGGCAGGGTGGCACATTTCCGCGCTGGCTTTTTAACACTGCCTTTTTGTCCGTAGTGATCGCCGTATCCCAGGTGATCTTCGGCTCGATGGCTGCCTATGCCTTCGCCCGACTGAAATTTGCGGGTAAGAACGCAGTGTTTAACTACATGCTCGCCACTATGATGATTCCTGGGGCGGTGACTTTGATCCCAGCGTACGTATTAATGACCAAATTGCATCTCATCAACACTTTTTGGGCATTGATCCTGCCCGGATTGGTCGGCGCGGGCAGCATCTTTACGTTAACCCAGTTTTTCAAAGCCATTCCAAAGGACTTGGAAGAAGCTGCATTTATTGATGGCGCTACCCATATGCAGATTTTCAGGATAGTCATCATGCCTTTGGCTCGACCGGCTATCTTGACCGTCTTAATTCTACAGTTTCAGGGAATGTGGAACGCCTTCATGCAGCCCTTGTTATATCTGAATTCCCCTGACAATTATGTGCTAAACGTGGCTTTGAGCATCTTTCAGCAGCAATACAAGTCCCAATGGAACCTGACCCTGGTTGGAGCCATGTTCAATGCCATTCCAGTGATGATCCTGTTCTTCATCTTCAGCCGCTATTATATCGAAGGCGTCGCTTATACCGGGGTCAAGGGTTGACAGAAACCGACCCGAAAAGGCAGACTGGAGAATAATGAAAGCCGCTTTATCGATCGTGGGAGGTGCGATCAAGGATGCCTGGGGAGATTTGTGGACCATGCTCGTCTGCAACTTATTGTGGTTGCTAGCGAATCTATTAGTCATACCCGGACCACCCGCCACCCTGGCATTGGTTCAGTATACAAACCGCCTGGCGCATGGTGAGGTGGCTGATTTTAGTGATTTCTGGAAGGCTTTCCGAGGGTATTGGGGACCTGCCTGGCGCTGGGGAGCGATTAACCTGGGAGTTGTTGCTTTCTTACTCGGAGACTTCCTATTAACCAGCCTGTCCGGTCAAGGTGTGTGGCAGCAATATTTGCAAGGTCTTTACCTTGCGCTCCTGGTAGCCTGGTTGGGTGTGCAGTTTTTTGCCCTTCCATTCCTATTTGAGCAGGAGACCATGAGTGTAGGCCAGGCGCTGCGAAACGGGGCAGCGTTGATTGGAAATAACCTGGCCTTCGCATTCATACTGGCCGGACTTCTGCTGCTCATACTTATCGCAAGCACCTTTGCATTCATGCTCAGCTTTGCATTTGGCGCTGTCATCCTTGCCTGTGCGGCCAACCGTGCCGTATTGAACCGCTTGGAGACAATTAAACATACGGGAGAAAATGCTGCCCAACCTGAATGATTTGAAATTTCACTCCTGGTTGCGCTTCAGCAAGTCGTTTTACAAGGCTGAATTTAGTTTCACTGGATTCATCGGCAAGCATCTAAATAGGAGGTTCCAATGCAGTTGGTTCGTCACTCATTAAATCCAATCCTCCTTCCAGATCCATCTTCAGAATGGGAAACATACAATGTGTTCAATCCTGCGGTGATCTACAACAATGGATTGTTTCACATGCACTACCGCGCTCAGGGATTGGATTGGATCAGCCGTATTGGGTATGCGGTTAGCGTTGACGGCATCCAGTGGAACCGATTACGGCGTCCAGTGTTGGAACCGAAGGACGCCAGCGATTCACGAGGTGTGGAAGACCCACGCGTGACTGAAATCGATGGCACATTTTACATGACTTATACCGCCTATGGGAGTGAATACCAGGGGGAAGGCGAGCCAACCCATGCGGGCGGCGGGATTTTGCCGATGTTCGCCCGCAGCCAGAACTTGATCACCTGGGAACGAATTGGACCGTTGGTGATTGGTGAGGATAACAAAGATCATGTTCTGTTCCCCCGGCGTATCAATGGGCGATATGTCGCCCTGCATCGACGATTAACACAAGTGTGGCTGGCCGAATCGAATGATTTACTCACCTGGCCGGAAGAATTCATGCGGCCCATCTTCGGACCACGGCCCCAGAATGACTGGGATTCACTCAGGGTTGGCGGAAACGGAGTACCCATCGCGACCGAATATGGTTGGCTGATGCTATACCATGCCTACAACCAAAACCATACCTATCGCCTGGGTGTCAGTATTCTCAATTCGGATGACCCTTCCAACGTGATCCACCGGCCGAAAGATTTCATTTTCGAGCCGCGCGAAATTTGGGAAATCCGCGGTGATGTTCCCAATGTTGTTTTTTCATGTGCTAACTTGGTAGTGGATGGAATCGTGTATGTTTATTACGGCGCCGCTGACCATGTCATCGGTCTGGCAACGATTGGATTTGGGGACTTATTGGATTACGCACGATTTGGATAATTCAAACTGAAAGTCAACCTTCTCTTGAATTATTGGATTATTTATGACGAAACTTTGGAATATTTCTGAAACATCATTCGAACCGGATCGGCTTAATCATAACGAAACTGTTTTTACGATCGGCAATGGTTATCTGGGCACGCGGGGTGCGTTTGAGGAATGGTATCCGGGTGAACAACGAACGACCTTTATACACGGGGTCTTTGACGACGCACCGGTCGTTTTTACCGAGTTAGCCAACGCTCCTGATTGGACGGAGATGGAGATTCTTCTAGCCGAAGAACGTTTCACATTGACGGAAGGGATAATTTTAGCTTACCAACGCACCTTGGATTTACAGACTGCCACTTTACGCAGAGATATTCGCTGGCAGAGTCCCAGGGGGCTGATATCGCATCTGGTTTTCGAACGCTTTGCCAGCCTGGATAATATTCACCTCTGCAGTGTACGAGTCCTCATTACCCCTGAAAATTACCAGGGGACAATAGAAATACGCAGCGGACTGAACGGCAAGGCTGATAGCCAGGGGTTCTTGCATTGGGACTGGCTACACCAGGAGACCTCGCAGAGTTCTGCCCTTATTAATTGTCGTACTCAGACCACCAACATCGAACTTGCAATCGGATTTCATCAGTCGCTGCGATCGTCATCGCGAAGTGCCCGCAGCACGCCTTGGGACATACATAATCATCCTAGTCTGGTATCAAAGATCAGTGCTGCTCAGGGTGAATTGGTAACAGCCCAAAAATGGGTTACCCTCTACACCAGCCGTGATGTCAAAACCCCTGTGAATCAAAACCAAAAAAAAATAAAGCAGCTTTCCAGGCTGGATTGGGCTTCCGCTTATGCCGCTCATTGTGCTGCCTGGAAAAAGGAGTGGGAACGTTGCGATATCATCATCGAAGGCGACGAGGAAGCCCAACTGGCAGTCCGCTTCAATATCTATCATTTGCTGATCGCAGCACCACGTACAGATGAGCATGTTAATATCGGTGCCAAGACTTTGAGTGGATATGGTTATCGCGGCCATGCGTTTTGGGATACTGAAATCTTCATGCTGCCTTTCTTTACATATACGCGTCCAGAAATCGCCAGGAACTTGCTCTCGTACCGCTGGCATAACCTTGCCGGAGCTCGCACAAAAGCTAGGGCTAATGGGTACAAAGGTGCCCAATTTCCATGGGAAAGTGCTGCCACCGGTGAAGAAGTAACCCCCACCTGGGTATTTCATCCCAAAGATCGCACCAAATTAATCCGTATCTGGACCGGCGACATCGAAATCCACATCTCTGCGGATATCGCGTACGCGATATGGCAGTATTGGCAGGCTACCCATGATGACGAGTTCCTGGCCAAACGCGGTGCCGAACTCATTATCGAGACAGCCCGCTTCTGGGCTTCCCGCGTTGAATGGCAAGAAAATATGCAACGCTACGAAATCAACGATATCATCGGCCCTGATGAAAATCACGATCACGTTAATAACAATGTTTACACCAATGCCATGGCTCGCTGGAACCTGCAAACTGCCATTGAGATCATTGGTTGGATGAAAAAGAACCAATCGCGAGTCTGGAAAAGACTGAGTCAATCGATTCAATTTAAGGAAAAAGAGTTATCCAGTTGGAACCACATTATCGAACACATCTATCTGCCATACGATGAAAAGTCGCGCTTGATCGAGCAATTCAATGACTACTTCTCCCGCAATGACGTCGATTTGGCTGCCATGGAACCGCGCACCGAATCAATCCAATCCATCTTAGGCATCGCTGGCGCCAACGCAACCCAGGTATTGAAACAACCCGATGTTTTGATGTTAATGTATCTTTTGCCCGAACTTTACGATCAAGAGACAATTCAGGCAAACTACGATTATTACACCCCGCGCACGGACCATACTTTCGGCTCCTCTTTGGGTCCTTCCATCCAGGCCATCATGGCTTGCCGCGTAGGTGATCCATCAGCGTACGAGCACTTCCTGCGTGCTGCCCGCGCCGACCTCGTCGACGTACGCAATAACGCCAGTGACGGCATTCACGGCGCCTCGGCGGGTGGCTTATGGCAGGCGGTCGTCTTCGGCTTTGCCGGACTCCGACTCTCTCGAGAAGGTTGGCAAGTCCATCCTGTTCTCCCAAAAACCTGGACCCGTCTGGCTTTCCAGATCGTCAGCGACGGCAGGACCCAAAAATTCGATATCCACGCCTGACACTCATTTTGAAAATTTTACGTCATGAATCTTCCCCATATAACCTGGAAGCTGGTACTTAACCTGGTCTTGAATAACGTTACAAACGATCCCTTTTTTACTTCCAGTGTAAGAGCCAACATTTCCATGCCAGGCTTGCCACCCTTATTGATGAATATGTGATGATAGCGGCATTAAATTGATTGAACGATCTTCTTTCGGAGACCCAATACGATGCGGAAAATAAAAGCTTTTATCTTTGACCTGGACGGCGTCATCACCGATACATCGGAGTTCCATTACCAGGCATGGCAGCGCTTGGCCAACGATGAAGGGATTCCCTTTTCGCGCGAAGAAAATGAGAAGTTACGCGGGGTTGGGCGGCCTGAATCACTCGCCATTATGTTAAAAGGAAGAGTGATCTCCGAAGCGACAGCTCAAGCCTGGATGGACCGAAAAAACAATTACTATGTTGAACTGGTCCACACGGTCACTCCCAAAAATATCCTGCCCGGAGTGATCGGATTGCTGAACGAAATCAAGGCCGCTGGAATTTTAACCGCCCTCGCCTCGGCCAGTAAAAACGCCCCATTGGTGATCGAGAAATTGTCGCTGCAACCATACTTTCAGGTTGTCGTGGATGGATTGACTGTTACTCGAAGTAAACCTGCCCCTGACCTTTTCTTGAAAGCAGCTGAATTACTAGACGTGGCTCCTGAAACATGCGTGGTCGTTGAAGACGCCACCTCGGGAGTAGAAGCCGGCCAGGCAGCTGGAATGCTCACCCTTGGATTAGGCCCAATCGAGCGAGTCGGCACGGCGGATTTGGCCTTACCAGATTTGAGCCATACCTCTCTAAAAGAGATATTAGCTGGGTTGAGCAAAGGATGACTTGCAGATTTGTGTAAGGAATATATCAACCTGTTCAATCCTTCCCTCACCCTCCCAGAACCACGACCACGCTATGCTCGCGATGATCATCTGCCAGCGGGATTGACTTGTCATTCAGCACTTCCCCGTCCAGACGAATTTCCCGCACATGCTGAGAACCATGCTCCGAGTTGTCCACCTGGATCAGATATGTGGAATTCCCGAATTGATACCGAATCTCATACCCGTCCCAGGCAGGTGGAATGACCGGCTCAATGTGCAGCCTGTCGCCAATTTTTTTAAACCCGAGGATGGCTTCCAGTCCCAGGCGGTACATCCAGCCAGCCGAACCCGTATACCAGGTCCACCCGCCGCGGCGCACATAAGGCGCTTCGCTGTAAATATCGGCGCAGATCACATATGGCTCAACCCGGTAAATGGCAGCTTTTTCCTCGCTATCGGAATGAAAGATGGGATTAAGCAGGTCAAGGAGAGCCGCTGCCTGTTTTCCATCTCCCAGGCGAGCGTAAGCCCAGGCGGTCCAGATGGCAGCATGCGTGTACTGCCCCCCGTTTTCACGCGTACCAGGCAGATACCCCTTAATGTAGCCCGGATCGCTGGCGGTCTTATCGAAAGGCGGTGTAAATAACAGCGCCAGCCGGTCCTGGGGATTAACCAATCGCTCCACCACGGACTGCATCGCTCGACGGCTGCGATCAGGATCGCCTGCCCCGCTGATGACTGCCCAGGATTGAGCGATGGCATCGATCTGGCATTCGATATCCTGGCTGGAGCCGAGCGGTGCCCCATTATCATAATACGCTCGGCGGTACCAATTCCCATCCCAGGCAGACTTTTCAACCGCAGCGGCATAATCCTTCGCCCGAGATCTGTAGCGCTGCGCTAATTCGGCTTTCCCGTTCTTTTCACAAATTTCAGCGAAGCGGTTCAGCACATCGCAAAGGAACCAGGCTAACCAAACGCTTTCACCTTTACCCTTTTCACCGACCCGGTTCATGCCGTCATTCCAATCGCCGGTACCGATTAACGGCAGTCCATGTGTACCCGCTGTAGAACCTTTCTCGATCGCCCGCAGGCAGTGTTCCATCAACGAATAGGTTTGCTCAGTAGAGAGGTACTCGCCGTAATGCTCATCCTCACCTCCTGCCAGGACCGGAGCTTTAAGGAACGGGACCTTTTCATCCAGAATAGCGTGATCGCCTGTCGCTTCAATATACTGCGCTGTAACATACGGCAGCCAGAGCAAGTCATCGGAAAAGCGCGTACGCACACCGCGGCCGGATGGCGGATGCCACCAATGCAGCACGTCGCCTTCCTCGAACTGGCGTTGCGCTGCGTTGAGGATTTGACCCCGGCTGATGGCCGGATCTATGGGGAGCAAAGCTAATACGTCCTGAAGTTGATCGCGGAAGCCAAATGCACCGCTGGACTGGTAAAACCCCGTACGGCCCCAAATGCGGCTGGACAGGGTCTGGTATAACATCCAACGGTTTAAGATCAAATCGGTCGCGGGTTCGGGGGTCTTAACTTTCACCGTGTCTAACAACCTATCCCAGAACACTTGAGTGCGTTTATAGGCTGCGCTTACATTGCTCGGGTGATGGTACTTTTCGGCTAATGCCAGAGCGTGTTCTTTGTCAGATCCCTGACCCAGGACGAAGTAAATCTCCTCAGCTGCATCAGGAAGCAGGTCCAGATGGATTTGCAAGACGGCGCAAGGGTCTTCACCAGGTGTAATTCGAGTTTCCAAGCCTAAACGGTGAAGTGCCGCAGGGAAGGCAGCGCTTCCGCCCCGCCCAAGGAACTCAGTGCGGTCGGCAGTCAAGCCGTGGATCGCTTTATTGGCAATCAGGAAAGCGACTCTTTTTCCAAATTCGGGACTGTACGGATTGGATGCCAAAAGGCATTGCTGCGCTGAGTCGAACTCTGGAATGATATAAGCCATGTTTGCAGCATGCGTTGTGCCCAGCACCCACTCGACATATTGCGTTGCAGTGATCCGGCGCGTGTGACTGAGCGTATTGATCACTTTGAGATGGATAATTTTGACGGGATCTTCCGGACTTCCAAAAAGGGTCAGGTATTGACGGAGACCATGCGAACTATGTTCAAAAATGGTGTACCCTGCCCCGTGGCTGACTCGATACGGCTGGCTAGCACCGGCAGGCAGCGGTGTGGGAGTCCAAACTTCGCCGGTTTCCTCATCCCGTAAGTAGAGTGCTTCGCCAGTTGGGTCAAGCACCGGGTCATTGGACCAGGGAGTCAGACGGTTTTCGCCGGAATTCATTGCCCAGGTACACTGGCTGCCGGCTTCGCTGACCATAAAGCCGAACCCCGGATATCCAATGATGTTCACCCATGGCGCAGGCGTGGTCTTGCCGGATGGTAATTGTTCTGAACTGCCAGCTGCCGCAGTGGAGAAGTGATTGCGTCCATTCCAGTCGATAATGTATTCCCGTCCATCGGCGCTAAAACCGCCGAAGCCATTGTAGAACTTTAACTCTCCCTTTTCCTCGAGGGGGAGTGTTTGCGGCGGACTGGCTGCCATCGTTGAATCTACCGACAGCCGTGTCGGCGTGAGGTCGGGAAGGTGGTGCACCGGGTAGGAATATCCCACGATTTGATTGCCCAGAGATCCCTTATCTCCCACCAGAAAAACACTCGCGGCGGTCTGAAGCAAAATACTTTCCTCAACCGTCATCTGGTCACCGTAAAGGATGTAGATTCCGCCGCGTTGGTGCAGCCACTCCTCGCCGTTTACTTTGCTGACCAGGCGGTAGAGCATGGTGTTCAACTCTGCGCCGTAATCTGTCGGTTGGCGATTGATGATGACCACATCCACCTTAAACCGCCGGCTGCGCAGAAATTTATGCAGCAGCAGAGCTTCGCGCGGCATACCGATTTGTTTAGGATCGTCCAACTCTACCAGCAGGATGGGATAGTCCCCGGAGATGCCAAACCGCCATAAACCGGATTGGCCCAGCCGGTTGGCTGCGATCGTTTCTGGAGCGACCCGAACTGCCTTGAAGGAATAAATCAACGCAGATAGGACTTGCAGGATGTCCTTAAAAGATTCCGTGACGATTTCCTGTTTGCTCAACCAGGACTGGACAGCGATATTTGCCTGGTGGAAAGAATGCTCGATCAGAGTCCAATTGCGGTAACGATATGCCAGTGCCAGAATAGCCTCGCGGCTCTCGCCGGCGAAAGTAAGGAATGCCAGGTCTTCGCTTCCGTGTGGATCCAGCCTGATCACTTGTCCCAGGGAAAAGATTGGGTCCAATGTTGCCCCGGATGTGCCCGTCAAGTATTGCTGCGACATCAAGGCAGCTGGACTGCGCAAGGATTGATTCCTGCCAAGGAACTGATACCGGTTGGCTTCATGTCGGATCGGGGGGTGATCCCCTTTAGCCACCAGCATATGCCCCATGTAGATCGGAGTTTCCTGATTGGAACGCGGACGACGCTTGAAGATCTGTAAATCCAGCTCCGCAATAAATTCGCTCTCGATAAATAGCTTATTGAAAGCCGGGTGGCGGGTATCGGCAGACTGAGGTGCAAGGCTTACTTCGCCATAGGATGTCAGACGGAGGTCCCGCGTGTCTCCCATATTATTATGGAGGTGGATCCGGCGGATCTCTACCGGGTCGTCTGACGCCACCGTGACTTCCAAAGTGGAAGTGATTTCATTTTCCGTTCGGCGGAACACCGCCATATGCGCAAAATAGGTGACCTGCATTTCCGCCGCGTTGCCAGGTATCGGCTGGTGAGCAGCGGACCAGGGTGTGCCCCGAGCTTGTGTATCGCTTCCCATTTCCTGGATGTAGATCCAGGTCCCCCACGGATCTAAAGCACCGTCAGGCTGCCAGCGGGTCAGATCAACATCATTCCAGGAGCTATAGCCGCCCCCCATGTTAGAGAGCAGCACGTTATAGCTGCCATTGGAGAGCAGGTTTACCTGAGGAATAGGTGTTTGTACCGGCACTCTCCACGGATTGATCTCTTCTTGAACCGGTGTCAGGCGTTGTATTCCCTTAACATCTTCTGCGTAAGGATCTTGTGCTGGAACAGCATGGGGGATCTGTTCTTGCAGCAGCAGATCTATGCTCTGAATGCGTGGGTCGCTGTGCATTCGGTGGACCATGACGTCATCATTGAGAAAGTTAGCCATCGCCATTAAGATCATGCCCTGGTGGTGGGACATATATTCACTCACCACGGCTGACGTTCCATCCAGCAGTAATCGGTCGGTGGTGAAATCAATCGATTCGTACAGGCCGTATAAACCAATCATTTTATGCTTGATGAGGCTGGCGAGATTTCGCACCACGGCATGGGGGTCAAAACTAACTGCCATGAGCGAGGCATAGGGAGCAATGACCAGGTCGTCTCCCAGCCCGCGTTTAAAGCCCAATCCGGGTACGCCAAAAGCCCGGTACTGATAATTTTGATTGGTGTCGAATCGGTAAAAGCCTGACTCAGAGATTCCCCAGGGTACCCCCTTCGCTTTTCCATAGGCAATCTGGTGCTGCACTGCTCCCTGGGTACTAGCTGCCAGCAGCGTTCCGGGATAAGACCGTAAAAACAGCGCTGGCATCAAATATTCGAACATGGTCCCGCTCCACGAGAGCAGGACATAAGAGTTTTCTACCCGGGTCACCGGTCGGCCCAGATGCATCCAGTGAGATTGCGGCACATCGCCCTTCGCGATCGCCAGGATGGAAGCAATACGTGCTTCCGAAGCCAGAAGATCGTAATAGTTCTGATCCAACTGTCCGGTGACGAGATTAAAACCAATATGGAAGACCCGGCGCTTAAAATGGTAAAGGAAACGGAAATCCATCTCATCGACGTACTGCTCGGTGCGCGAGAAGATCAGCGCGTATTTTTCTACCAGCGACCTCGAATTTTCATCCGCATGTGCTAGTACCTCGCTTAACTTCGCCAGCCACTCTTGCGCAACTACATCTGACGCAGGGTCAGCTTTGGCTGCACCCTCGACCAGATCATACGGATCAGCTAACAACCCATTCAGCGTGGCAATGTGCTGTTTCGCTTCCTGGATGCGGTTATGTATTTGACCAAAGGCAATATTGTAGGGTAAAGCGGTCCTAAGGTCGGTCATCGTTTTTACAAAGCGCGCATCCCGTAACCGCTTCGGGGGATTTTCGAATAATGGGATCCAGGGAACCAGCTCTCTGACCGTACGTTCAACCGCCAGGTGATGCCGCTCCGTTTGAGCTGCCACTTCCTGCAGTTTTCCCAGGGTCTTCAGGTTAAAAGCGGAGCGTCCCACCATGACAAGTTCCATCAGCCGGCGGGAAAGATCCTGCCAGAACGGTCCGCTCGCCTTCAAATAAAGCGGGAACCAGCGTTCAGGTTTCAATCGAACGTCCAGAATTTCGGTGTGAATCTCCTTGATGCGCTGGTTGATCTCTTCAACTTGTTGATCAAACTCAGCTTTGCGCATGCCTGTCAGCGTTTCTGTCAGATTTTCCAGTGTGTCTAAATACCCCTGCCATAATTCCCACCGGAAAGCAGGTTCGCTAGGCATCCGTTTGCAGGCCTGAGCTGTGATAATGAGGCTGGCAGCCAAATTGCCGCTATCCACCGTGGAGATGTAGCTCGGGTGGAGCGGTTTCAGCGTCAGGGTATCATACCAATTCAAGAAATGTCCGCGGTAGCGCTCAAGCTGATCGAGCGTTTCGACCGTGGTGGTCAGGCGGGTAGCCAGTCCAAGTTGGTCCAAATAGCCAAGGTCATATGCCGCCAGAGTTGAAGTGAGCAATAAACCGATATTGGTTGGCGAAGTCCGGTGTGCGATAGTCCCAATAGGTGATTCCTGATAGTGATCGGGAGGCAGCCAATGGTCTTCCGGTCCAACAAATCGTTCGAAAAAGCCCCAGGTGCGCCGGGTTACTTGCCGTAACAGATTGATCTGTTCAGCGTTCAAGGGATTAATATGTTCGATGATGGGTCGATTTATCCACCAGGCGATGACCGGTGACAGAAACCACAGCAACAATACCGGGTACGCGTACTTTAGCGCTGACGCCGCACCACCCCCCGTGACGATCGCATTGAACACCAACCCGGTTGTAAAAATCAAGGTCAGCCCAGCGATGATGGCCATTTTCTGCCAGGCAATGTTTCGGCGCGCTTGCGCACCAAACATTCGAGCTGTTTGAGCAGCTGTGGTCCATTGCAAGAGATCGCGGTGACTGATCCATAAACGGTAGATCGAGGTGAGCGCTGCATCGATCGAGATATAGGCTTCATATGGCAGGAAAGCAATTGCCAATAGGCAGCGTATCAGGTTCCAGCCCAGAGGACGCAGCGCTACCCGCGGTATCTCACCACCCAGGATTTGAAGCGCACTGCGAGTCAAACCGGTCAACAACGGGATACCGAGCGAAAGTACGATTACCGCCGTCCAGATGCCGGCGAGGTTGGGTAAAAAAATCAAACCCAGAACAAAGATCAGCAGGAGGGATGGTGCGAGTAGAGCCCGGCGCAAATTATCAAAAATTTTCCAGCGATCGATAACCGAGAAATTGATCCCAAACTTCCCGGGTTGTAATAACCATGGCAGGAGCTGCCAGTCTCCGCGGATCCAGCGCCGCTGGCGCATAGCCTGAACGAGGTAACTTTGCGGGTAATCTTCGATCATCGTGATATCGGTGACCAGTCCAGCGTGCCCCATTAACCCCTCAAGTAAATCGTGACTGAGAACCGTATTTTCAGGAATATGTCCTTCTACACTGCGTGTAAAGGAATCCACGTCGTAGATACCTTTGCCAACATAGCTCCCCTCCTTAAACAGGTCCTGGTAGGCGTCGGAGACTGCCAGGGTGTATAAGTCCAGCCCGGCATCACCCGCGAAGATGCGGGTAAACCAGGAATGATTTGAGCTTTTGGGGTGAATTTCCATTCTTGGCTGCAAAACTGTGTAACCGGAAATGACGCGCCCAGTCTTGTCATCGAACACAGCTCGATTAAGCGGGTGAGCCAGGGTGCCAGCCAAACGGCATGCCGCTCCTCGCGGCAGGATGGTGTCTGTGTCGAGTGTGATGACGAAGCGAGTATTTTGCAGCGCGTCACAGCATGCAGGTTCGGCGTTGATTCCGTCAGCAATAGTGGAAAACGAAAGGTCATTACCGCCCCGTAGGAGCAGGTTTAGCTCATGCAGCTTGCCGCGCTTGCGCTCCCAGCCGATCCACTTCCTTTCGGAAGGGTTCCACAACCGCTTACGATGGAAGAAGTAAAAGAGGGTGGGGTCGTTGTAGACTGCGTCCTCCAAACCTTCATCTCCATTCGTTGCGGGGTTCGCAAACCCGTACTTGCGATTGAGCGCCGCGACCACCGATATGGCATGGCGTATCAGAGCCTCATCCTCTGGCAAGGTTTCTTGGTCGGCATCGGCAAAATCCGTCAGCAAGGCAAATAGCAATCCTGGCTCAGGATTGCGAAGGTAATGCAATTCAAGCTGGTGAGCGAGAGAATCGATTTCTTTGCGGCTGGTAATCATCGCGGGGATGACGACCAGAGTCTGGAAGGGATTAGGAATTTCCCCCTTAAAATCCATTTTGGGTAAAATATGTGGTCGAATCACCAGTGTGATCAACCAGTTGATCACACTGGTGGCAATCGTAATCGCTGGATTAAGTAACAAAAAGGCCAGCACGATCCCGATGACCCATTGGAGCGTAGGATTCTCAGCGATTTGGGGAACAACCCAAAGCGAGTTCCCAGATGGGAGTGAGGTGGATCTAAGCAATTCCTGCAGCGGCATTGTCAGTGCCAGAGAAGCAAGCAGCAGAATTGAAAGCAGCAAAATCGTGTAGATGTAAATAAATGTGGGATTTTGCAACACCCAGCGCTTGATGGATGCCGCCAGATTCGGCTTGTAACCGATCCGCTGCTCCAGCGCAGCCCGGCCCTTCCCCAGCAGGAACTCGCCGATATGCTTACCGGGTTGCACTGGAATCGAATGATCCTGAATTTTTGCTAATACATCGATTTCAATTAAGCTGACCGGATCGTCTGGTGGGTCGTCAAGAGGATCATCTTCCTCAACTGCTTGAGAAAAAGTGGAAAAGTGCGTCTCAGTGGCATGCGCCAGATCCAGCATAATCTCTGCCAGCTCATTCTCGCCTCGACTGGTGGCGAGCGAAAGCGCTTCGATCTCCTTGCGGTACATGTCGCGGGTTCTAAAATCCATCCGTGCATAGATCCCGGCTGGATCTTTCCGCAGAGTTCGTTCCAACCGGCTTACCGATTCAAAGAAATCGCTCCAGTCCTGCTCAGAGATCGTTCTCAGGCTGAGGATTATATTTGCGACACCATCCGTGTTTGAAGTGCCGCCTGAAGCAGCTTCCCTTGAATAAAATTGAGCGTCCTCACCTGGCAAGCCTGGAATAGATGGAGGTAAATCTGGTTTCTTGGGTGGTTGAATCGTGGCAACAAGTTCATGCGCCAGGAACTCAATCAAGCCGTAGCGCAGGAAAATTGGCAACGCCCACAATTCCCCCATTGTCAGTAGAACGCGTTCCTGGAATTGAACAACAACTGTCTGCAAGTCAACGGGGTCCAACAACAGGTGTTGATTCGCGAGAACAGTCCGAGCAATGGCGTAGATGCGCGGGTAATCCTTCAGTGGTTCCTGCACCAACCTTGGAAGTTGGTTGAAAAATGAGATTGGCAAATCTTCTTTAATTTGCTGAAGCGCTTGCCGGATAATGTAGTAGTTGTCCAAGATCCACTCGGAGGCGTAGGTCAGTGGCAGCTTTTGTTGCGATGCCTCGCGGAAATAGCGATGCGCTTCCGCCAGCCAGGTTTCATATAACTCCAGATCTTGCCTGGCCAGATCCCGTTCTACCCTTGCGGGTTTCGATCTTTTTCCCCGTGTCTCACTATCGACCAGTTGGTAATTGCTTACCAGAGTATTTACCAGTTCCCGGATCTGCTCTGTTTTGGAAACGCTAGGATTCAAGAGGGAACCGTCATTCTGGTCCCACACCTGAGTTCTGTTGTCATCCACCATTGTCAGCGACCCCCCGATTTTTCGGCGGCGATCTCCGCAGCTGTCGGCTGAACCTGAGAGCGCGGCACATCCTGGATAATCAGAACAGATTTGGTGCCATGTTCGATATAGTTACGAGCGTTACTTCCGTAAGGCCAGGCGAACTGCCCTGTATAACCATGGGCACACAGGACGACCAGGTCGATATCTTCCTCCTGGGAAGCCAGTTCCTGAATGGCTAAAGATGCATTGGTGTTTTCAAGGACGCGGCTTTCACATTCTACCGGTAACCGCGCTTTCATTTCGTTCAGGTAATTGGTGACCGCCAGGCGGCTGACCTCCATCAATTGGCTGGAGAGTTGCTCGATCTCAACCGGGTAGGGTTCAGGGATGGGGATTTCAGGCGGCTTGATAACAGCGGTGATGATGAGCGTTGTTGGGGGTTGCGAGTTTATGAGTGCAGGACGGCGAATCGAGTGGTCATTTCCCTCCGCTAAAAATCCGCTGTAAATTTCTCCACCAGCCAGCGCAATTCCTGCGGCAAGTGAACACTCTGCACGGCGTGAACTGTCGATTGGCAGCAGGATGCGACGGTAATGTACCCTGGCTCCAAGTGTGGGTGGCTGGCAATAAGCACGGACCACCAGCACAGGCAAATAGATCAGGTTGATCACTTTCTGGGTGACACTGCTGATGTTCCAGCGGCTTAAACCCCCCGATCCATGGGTGCTGATGACGACCAGGTCAATAGCTTCGCTGTGGGCAAAATTGACAATGTTTTCCGCCGTTTTCCCTTCGCGAATTGAATATTCGACATTCGTTTTTACAATATCTGTGCCCTGGTCTTGCCCGCCCTGAGCGTCAGCCGGGCTATCTTGCAGTTCAACGCGAATCCGGGCTGCGATCCCCTGCATATACATATCAGCCTCCGCTTTGCGGATTTGCCAGCTCAAGGGATCTACGGCACTGGGATTTTCGTGAAAGGAGGTTGGATCGAGGACTTGCAGGAGCACAATGCTTGATCCAAAGATGCGGGCAAACTCTTCAGCATGAGGAATCGCTCGCTCCGCCAGCGTCGATCCATCCAGTGGGACAAGGATTCGGTTAAACATGGCATTTCCTCCTACAAACAAGAAAATCTGGTAATTGTGACCAAGGGAATAATTGTCTTATTACTGCTCCAGGTAGACTTCATCGGCTGATTAACCACTCCGGTAATACATAAAGCTCGATTCGAACTCAGTCAGACCGCCGGCAGCCGCATGTGCTGAGTTTCCAAAATAGCCCTTAATAATAATAGAAAAAACGGCCTT
>DATMXL010000059.1:0-5438 GCA_035561555.1 Bellilinea sp. | reverse complement strand
ATACAGTTGGCTGGCAGCGCCTGGCCGAGGTCAAAGCCCGCTACGACCCGGACAATTTCTTTCACAACAACCAGAATATCCCGCCGGCATAATAGCCGCCTTCCGCGGTGTGTTTTAAATCCCTTTTGTAGGGGCGGAGTTCCGCGGTTTTTGCGTCCCCGAGCGTAGCGAGATCTGTCCGAAATATGGACCCCCGACCGAAGGGAGTGGGGTGATCGAGCGAAGCGGGATCTGTCCGAAATATGGACCCCCAACCGAAGGGAGTGGGGTGATCGAGCGTAGTGAGTGGGACATCCCCGCCCGATATTTTTTCTGAAAGGCCGGCCTCATGGCGCTTTGACGACTTGATAAATCTTCACAGCCCCCTCAGCTCCCTCCCGGCTGAATACTTCGCTCAGCTGGCCCTGTTCGACCAGTGTCTTAAATTTGGTCATGCCTTCCGGCGCATAGAAAGCTCTCTCGAGGTCGCCGACGACGACATACGTCACCTGGTACCGCCACAGGAACGCCAGCGCGGTCTCAAGGTCGGCTGTATCGTAGAATTCTTTTACATCCGCGATGCGCCGGTCGACAATAGCGCCATCCATCAATGAGTTATGCTGACGTACGTGCCAGCTCCAGCTGGCTACCGCCGGCAGTCCGGTGTTGATCGCATACCGCCCGGTCAACTTATACTCGCCGCGGATCCCCTCTACGATGGTCGGTGATCCAATCACAGTTTCCTGCAGAAAGCGGATGCCGGCATAATCGTAACCCAGATGCAGCTTGGAGCCGCCGTCATCATAGACCGCCCCCAGTGCTGGGTCATAATCCGCCTTCACGTTGACCGCCTCGCCCAGCATGTACTCCATGCCGTTCAGTGTAATGGGCGGGTTGTCAATCTCCGGCCAGCGGTCGCTGCTGCGCGCCGGTATGGCGCTGATCGGGTAGGTCAGTCCGCCCAGTACCAGCAGCGTCAGCCCCACTGCCCACGGCCAGCGCCACTCGGGTATCCAGCTGCGCCAGTGGCGCAGCATCACTGCCAGCGCGGCCCCGGCTGCCAGGCTGAACAACGCCCATACCTGCATATAGAATTTGAAGACCACATTCATCCGGGCGCTGTCGCCTTTGAGCGCCACCACTTCCACCAGCAGCGTCAATGCCAGCCCGGCGGCGAACAGCGCCAGCACGAATTGCCTGGCTGGCTCCTGATTCCGCTTGAAGATCAGCAGCCCAATCCATGCCAATAGTACAAGCACCAGCGGCAATATCGGCACGATGCGGGACAAAACATAAGCCGCCACGCCAGCCACTCCGATTATTACAGCCCAGCGCACCCATACCCTGGTTTCCGGAACAATGATGTCGTAGCGGTTGCCTTTCCAGCGGCCTAACCACCGCGTAATCCAGCTTCCGGATTCCACCAACAGGTAGCTGACCAGCACAAACAGGAAAATCCCGTGGACGGTCAGGTAATCAGCCAGCGGTGTGCGTGTGCCGGTCCACAATTTGACCGAGTTGTAGCCGGTGACGAACCACTGTCCGAATGGATAATACAGCCCAATGCTCAGCCCGATCACCAGTGCCAGCTTGATCCCGAGTTCGACAAAGAAGGGTTTCGCCAGCTTTTTATGAACCTGCCAGCTGGTCCACCCGGCGGTGACCACTGCCAGACCCAGCAGGGTCAGGTAGTCCCAGGTGTTGGCTGCCCGGAAGGCGCCCAGAATCAACCCGCCGGCAGCCCAGAACAGAATCTGCCCAAAATTTAACTTTAGCGGTTCGCGCTCAAAGAACAGGGTCATCAGCCACGCCAGCGCCGCGAACAGCAGCGGCATCACCAGCAGATGCGGGTGCATGTCGCCATACAGGTACGTGAACAGCGGAAATTCCGCGATCGGGGTCTCTTTGCCCTCATTGACGCCATTTAATATTGGCCGCGAAGCGTCGAAATACCAGCTGGCCTTCGATCCTGGCATCTCCACCTCGCCGCTGATCACCCGCCCGGCACCGCTGATCACCGCGGTCAGCCGCGTGAAACCGGTTAGTCCATCCGCGTTCTCCACCCCCGCCACTTCCGGCAAGCGTTCCCACAACCGCCCTACCTGGAAAAGATTCCCCAGCACCAGCATCAGAATCACCGCCGCCAGACCCGCGGTCCAAACGGTGCGCGCTGACCAGACCTTTTCTTTAGCCTCTGCTCTTCCGCGTAGTTTGAGCGCCAGGTTGGCCGCCGCACTGAAGATCCCCACCCCCGTCATGGCAAACCAGGTCGGCAGGATCAGGTTGTAGGCAAAAGCCGGCAGGATTCCCAGCAGCTTGGTTGGAATAGCCGCCAGAATATAGCCGAAGTAGTAATAATTGAGGTAATAACCGGAGAGCCAGGGATGCAGCGGCGGGAACCAGGTGGACTTGAGCACCGAGTTGAAAATGGTCAGGTTCATCGGTTTTTCGCCGCCGGTCCACGGCTGCCACAGGTCGGGGTTGCCCAACCTCAGCAGCAGGCCCAGCCCAAACAGCACCAAAAACAGCACTTCCACACCCAGCAGGTGGCGCCAGCGGGTTTTAATGAAGCCTGCCAGGTCTTCGCGCCTTTTCAGCGCCAGCCAGGCGTTGGCTGCCGCGAACAGCACCACCGCCAGCAGGATCGCCCCCCTTGTGAACGGCACCAGCTTGAGGCTGGCCAGCAGCCAGGTGAGCCAGGCTACTGCCAGCAGCGCCAGAATTCGCGCCAGCCCGTACCCGCGGTCTGGCAATCCGCGAAACAGGGTAAGAGTCGCGGGTAAGAACAGCAGGGAGAGCAGCAGGATGGTCAAGTACCACACGACTACCCCCGCCGGTTGACTGGTGTTCAACCAGGATTGACTGTCGAACAGGTTGGCCCAGGTGCCGCCTGCCTGCTGATCTTCCAACCGTTCGGCCGGCATCTGGTAGCCGCTTGGATTCTTGGTCACAGCCAGCGGCGCCTGGAATACCACCTGGCTCAAATCGACCGACTCGAGCAGCGCCCCCACTTTATCGATGGAGAAATCCGCCGACTTCTTGAAAATCATCACCTTCGGGTGGTCGTACACCGTGAAGGATTCATCCGCCAGCTGATCGTTGAGCTCAAACGGCCCCAGGCTCGGGTGATGGGTGAAGGTTGCCACCAGATCGAACCCCAGCGGTGAATGAAATGGCGCCTCGAGCTGTGCCGCCCAGGCTTCCATATCATCCCCGCTGCAGCGGCAGTTGAACAAGGTCTGGTAGTAGGCCAGCGTCATCGGGTAGCGCTGGGTCAGGCGCGGCATGGCGTCGTAGGCGCGGTTGGACGGCAGGACCAGGTACTCGGTGCGTTCCAGGATGCGCAGCATCGATTCGCGTTTGGCTTCGGTGTCCGGCTCATACAGCTGAAGGTTAAGTGGAGCGTATACTCCGCCAATCAAAGAGTAAGGTTTGACACTTAACGGCAGTGCATCGTCCCAGCTGGTCTCCAGCGCATACAGCTCCGGTTCAAAAATCAGCGGTCCGCCGCTCTTCACCTGGTAACGCACATAGTAGGTTGTGCCGGCTTCCAATGCCACCGCGTCAAAGCTGAACACTGGCGCAGCGCTGCTTTTTCCATTGACCAGCGCTATGCCGGCTTCGCTGCTCGCCAGAACCTTCTCTCCCGCATCGTCCCCGGTGATCTTTACCTCGACGCTGGCCTGTTGAGCATCCGCTCTTCCAAAAAATTCAGTGAATGCCAACCGGTTGATGCGCATATTCTCGACCGGGGTAAATTCCAGTGTGCCATTACTGGTAGTCGCCCTGGTGTGGGAGACTTGCCAATCAACCGGCAGTTGCGGAGCGTCGTCTTTTTCGCTGCGCAGTACCGCACCGCTCAATTCCACCGGACCGCCGGATTTGAGGGTATATACCACCGTGTAGGTCTTGCCGGCTTCCACGTTGAGCGCTGGCAGTGTGACCATTAAGCTGTTGAGTTCATCGCCGGCCGGCACGATGACATACCCCTCGCCCAGCAGCGATTTCTTCTCCGCGTCCTCATAGATCTTGACGCGCAAATCAGCCAGCGCCAGGCGCACCCGCACCGTTTCGATGCGGCTGGCCGTACCCGATATGGTCGGTATAAATGCCGAATGGTAGCGTTCACCGGCAGCAAAGGTGAAGCGCGCCGGCGAGGAGATCGGATATGATTGCGTCCCATCCGCACTGTCAACCACCACATTCAACGGCCCACGGATGTTCTGGATCATCCATTGGGATGCAGCCATGCGGGTGATCGACTGACGGTAGATGTCGGTAAAGCCAACAGCATATAGTATCGTCCCGCCAAGCACCACAACCAGCGCACCCCAGACAGCCAGTCCAGGCAGGCTGGCCTTCCAGCTGATTTTTTCTCCACTCCCGGCGCTGAAGCGTGCCTTCAGCGCTCCACGGCTGACCTGCGCCCAATCCCATAAGCGCACCAGACCCCAGGCTGCCAGCAGCACCAGAATGGGGTAAATCGGCTGAAAATAGCGCATATAACGCCAGAATTGAAAGTTCTGCCACAGGAAGTACCCGCCAACCCAGGCCACTGGCAGCAGCAACCGCCGCCACTCGCCTTTGAAGCAGCGCCAGGCAGCATAGATCCAGCCAGCCCAGGCTGCCAGCCCAAGCGGCCATCCCAGACCCCAGCCCACCATGTTCAACCAGGCGTATGCCGGTCCGCGGCTCGTCCAGTGATGATTCGGCGGCCATTCCGACCGGCCCGCCACCTGACCAGTGACCTCTTTCATCACCTGCAGCCAGCGCGGGTAAATGCGCAGTCCGAAGAAATCCGGTCCCAGAAAAGTGTACGGGTTGGCAATGCGGAATGCTGCGAACCCGATCGCCGCCGCGATGAGCAACCCCTTGGCCAGATTCCAGAGGGTGCTCCAACGATCCGCTTTGTTGCCCCACACCGTCACCAGGTAGGCAATCGCAGCCAGGCCAATGACGCCAAAGAAGGCAATCGCGTTGATCTTGCACGCCATAGCCAACCCGGTGACCAGGCCAAATAGCCCAAATTGAACCAGGCTGATTTTTCTGCCGCTGTTTTTGCCCGGCAGCAGCGGCACGGCCTGGTAGGCAAAAATAAAACCGGCCACAATGAACACCGTGGCAAAGGAATCAACCGCGAAGAAATGCGAAAGTTGAATCGGCAGCACCGCCACAGCGTATAGTCCGGCTGCCAGCAGTCCAACCCGCCGGTCGAAGACCATGCGGCCCAGCACGAACAGCAGCAGCAGCGCTGCCAGGTCAAACAGCCCAGAGAGCACCCGCCCCACCAACACGATCTTGTCGTAGTGCGTCATGTCCAGCCAGCCGCCTGCCATGCGCGTCAGGAACAGCGGCAGCATGCCGTAGGTGTAGCCGGCGCCCGCCTGGAAGGGGTTCAATGTGGAAACAGCCGTGTTGAAATAATCGCTCAACGCCACCGGCTGGATGCGCTCCGCCAC
>DATMXL010000058.1:0-6728 GCA_035561555.1 Bellilinea sp. | reverse complement strand
TGTATTGTCGGGTTGAGGGCTGCCGAACAGATTTCTAGAAGATCGTTATTCATCGTCCTCAACCCGACCTACGAATGCCAATTAAACAAATCCGCCCTGTTTGGGGCGGATCAATTACTTCAACCCTACAAAGCTTATTCTTCCTTCTTTTCCGCCATTTCCTTCTGACGGGCAGCCACAATCTCAGCCTGAATGTGCGCCGGGGCAATTTCGTAGCTCGAGAATTCCATGTCGAAAATTCCGCGTCCGCCGGTCAACGACCGCAGCTGAGTTGTATACCGCAGCATTTCGGCCAACGGCACCGTCGCCGTGATGATCGAGCGGCCTTTCTCGCTGTTCATGCCCTGCACGCGCGCCCGACGGGTGTTCAAATCGCCAAGCACATCACCCATGTGATCTTCCGGCACGGTGATGGTTACCATCATGATCGGCTCATACAGAACCGGGCTGGCATCTTTGAACGCCAATTTGAAAGCCTCGCGTCCGGCAATTTCAAACGCCACTGGCTTAGAGTCAACCGGATGTTCCTTGCCATCCGTGATCGCCACCAGCACGCCGCGCACCGGGTAACCGGCAATGACGCCTTCTTTCGTAACCGACGTGATTCCCTTTTGAATGGAAGAGAAATACGATTGAGAAATCGCACCGCCAACAACTTGCCAGGCGAACTCCAGCTCTTTTTCGGGCAGCGGCTCAACACGCAGATGGACTTCACCAAATTGACCAGATCCGCCAGTTTGTTTCTTATGGCGGTACATGGCTGGCGCCTTCTTGGTGATGGTTTCCTGGTATGGCACTTTGGGCTCGCCGACCAAAAAGTTCACCTGGAACTTGGACTCGGCCCGTTTGATAGCCACGTCGATGTGCTGATCACCCATGCCTTGCAGAATGGTCTGATTGGTCGCCATTTCGTTGTGCCAGGAGAGGGTCATATCCTCTTCGCACAAACGGGTCAAGGTCGGGCTGATTTTGGTTGAATCAGCCTGAGTCTTGGGAAGGATCGAAACCTGATACAGCCCATTGGGATACGTTGGGATGGGCAGGGTTATTGGGTGTGCCTTATCTCCCAGGGTGTTGCCGGTGACCGTCTCGGAAAGTTTTGGAACCACCCCGAGATCACCGCTGTGGATGACTTTTACGCTGGTGGTATCTTTGCCGTGCGGGATGCTGATGGTGCCAAAGCGCTCTTCAATGCCCTTCGTATGGTTCCAGACGCGGCTGTCAGAGGTGACCATGCCGGAATAAACCCGGAAGAAGGTTTGTTTACCGACGAATGGGTCGGCAGTCGTTTTCCAGACATACAACGCCAGCGGACCGGCGTCATTGGCTTTGAGTTCTTCCACACCGTTTTTCGTCTCAGCCTTCACCGGTGCGATCGCTGCCGGGGAGGGAAAGAAATTTACCATAGCGTCCAGCAGGGGCGCAATTCCGATTTCGTGTGAACCGGCGCTGACAAATACCGGGGCATAACTGCCGTTGCGCACGACGGCCTTCAAACCGCGGATGATTTCTTCGCTGGAAAGTTCGCCGGAATCAAGATATTTTTCGAGCAGGGAGTCTTCGCCTTCTGCAGCAGCTTCTACCAGCGCGAATTTTGCCTCTTCAACCGCATCGGCGAATTCAGCCGGGATGTCGACTACCGTTTTGCCATCGCCTTTGTAGGCTTTCATGGTCAGCAGGTCGATGACACCTTTGAAATCAGCTTTTTCACCCCATGGTAGTTGTACCGTGACCGTGCGCATATCGGTGTATTCTTTGATCGACGCTAGCGCCTTTTGGAAATTGGCATTCTCCCGATCCATTTTGTTGATCACCACAAACCGTGGCAGGTTGAAATGGTTGACGTAATTCAACGCGATCTCAGTACCAACTTCAGCCCCCGAAACTGAATCGATCAAAACCACGGCGGCGTCTGCCACCCGCAGAGCTGAAATTACTTCACCGACGAAATCAGTGTACCCGGGCGTATCCAGGAAATTAAGCTTGGTATCTTTGTATTCCACCGGAATGACGGTGGCGTACAAAGAAATCCCACGCTTATGCTCCTGGTCATCATAATCGGACGCGGTCGTGCCGTCCTCGATGCGCCCCAACCGGGTTGTGGCGCCTGTGAAATGAAGGAAGGCCTCGGTCAGCATGGTTTTACCCGCGCTGCTATGCGAGACCAGTGCAATATTGCGGATGGACTCAGTGGTATACTCTTTCATTAACCAAACCCTTTTGTGGAAGTGATGTGCCAGCCTGGCAAAGCGTAGGCTGACCGTGGTTCTTGTAAAAGCACACTTGGAGCAACCAGCAAAACATCCCCAATTATATCAGGTGGACGGCGACTTGTGGATCGAATAATCAATCAATTCTCCTTCATTATTGGGGCTGTCGTAATCCTTGGTCTGGCAGTGGCATTACTCCTGCGCCGCGGTTTCAGCCTTGGCAAAGGGTTATTACTGGGGGCGTTGCTGCTCCTCCTGCTGGCAGCCTGGATCGTCCTTCACCCAGCCGGAGACCGAACAGCCAGCGCTCAGCAGATTCGTGATCAAATTGGCGCCGGCAAACCGGTTCTCCTGGAGTTTCTCTCGCCGTACTGAATGGGTTGCACCGCCATAAAACCCGTCGTGGACGGGTTGGAAAAAGAATTGACCGGTCAACTGGTAGTCCTGCATGTGGATATCCATACCAAAAGCGGGCGGGAAATTGCCGACGAATTAGGCTTTGAATTCACCCCCACCTTCATTCTGTTCTCTGCGGATGGCGTTGAGCAATGGCGCCAGGTTGGCGGTCTGGATGTTGACCGCGTCCGACAGTCTGTACTGGAATAACCCGATTGATGCGGCGGTTCGAATTCAACCTGCGTTATTTGTTGGGAAAAACGCGCTGGGATACCGGCATGGTGCCGCCGGAGGTGAAGGATTTTGTAATGAACACACCGCCCGGTCGTGCACTCGACCTGGGCTGCGGCACCGGCACCAATCTGGTTTTTCTGGCTAGCCATGGTTGGCAGGTTGACGGTGTCGACTTTTCTCGGCTGGCGGTGAATGCCGCCCGCCGCCGATTACTCAAAGCCGGGTTAACCGCCGGGGTCTGGTTGGACGACGTGACCTCCCTGAATTCCATTCAATCGACATATGATTACATTTTGGATATTGGCTGCTATCATCAGCTCAGTCCGGCTGGACGCAGCACCTACCGCGCCAACTTGACTCGTTTGATGGCTCCGGGCAGCACCTGGATGATGTACGGGCACCTGTGGACGCCGAAAAGCGTTCCTGGGCATGGTTTGACCGAAGACGATATTATGGAATTGAGAGGAGAACTCGGGCTGCGTCAGCGGGTGGATGGAAAAGATGCTGCAAGACCATCGGTCTGGCTGTGGTTCGAGCGTAAGAATTGATGCGAAAATTTATTCTGGTTTTAGCGATTCTGGTCCTGGCTGGACTGGTCTATTTATCCTTCACCGGCAACTTGCAGGGGTTGGCCAATTGGTTTAATCCGCCGCAGGCTGCCATGGTTGATGACAGTCAGTGCGGTTATCAATGGGCCACCCAACCTCTGCCGGACGTCACCGCTGAGTTGCAGCAGCGTCTGGAGAGGCAGAATATCCTCGCCGCTGAGGTCAACGCCGCCGCCTATGGCGAAAATTGCGTCCTGGCTGACGGCACGATTGCCCGTTTCCTGACGAAACAGACCGATCTTTACTTTAAGGTCCCCATTGCGGATATGGAAGACACCCAGAACCTGGGTGAACTGACCGAAGGCATCATCCTCTTCGTTGAAGATATCCCGCCCGATCAGTTGGTTGGTCCAAATGAAGGTTACATCCAGATCAATTTCTCATCCGCCTTCGGACAAATGGCCAGCCTGTGGTTTCAGGCCAGCACCGGACGCGCCGCTCTGGAGGAAGGCCTGCGAGGCGCAGAATTGTATAACCGGCTGCTCAACCGCTGAACCTACAGATGCTTTTCCATACGCCAGGCGGGTTCTTCCACCCACTGGCGCTTCCCGTTATGATCCAGATATGACCAGATACCCGGTTCATGTGCCACCACCACAAAACCCAGCCGGCTGTATAAATTGCGCGCCCTTGGGTTATTGACCGCCACATTGAGCGTTAGCAGGTGATAATCGCGCTGACGCAGGTCGTTTTCCACGTGGTTGACCATCCGCGTTCCTACGCCCAGGCCGCGGTAACTTGGACGGACGCGAAATCCGTATAAATACGCCCGCTCTTTGCCGTTTGCCAGTTCCGGCCGGTCGCAATCCAATTGCAGCAACAATTGACCGATCAACGACTCTCCCGGCAGTTCTGCCAGCCAGATTTGGCTCAAATGCCGCTCTTGCCGCCGGTAGGCATCTGCATACAGATTGCGGAAGTGTGTGAATTCGCCTTCCCACTCCATGGCAGGCAGGTCGTTGAGGGTTGCCTGGCGGATGGTAATGTGTTGCACCAGATCAGGGATTAAATCAGTGTCCATCGGCTCATTCCACCATTAAACTTGGAAGGTCTGCAGCATTTGCTGCAGCAGTGCAGATTCCTGTTCGCTGGAATTAATTTTACCGTCTAACCAGGCTGCCCGCAATGACCACAGAATCTGTCGGTAAGCCGGACCGGGTTCCAGACCCATCGAAAGCAGTGCATAGCCGTCAACCGTAGGCTGAACGTGCCGCCAATGTGTGACGTATTGATCCAGCAGGCTGCACTCTGCCTTGGATGGACATAAGTGGTAAACCGTAAACAACACCGGCAAAGGAATTTCGTCCAGACCTAGCACAATCCGGCTCGCGGAACGGTCGACCAGTTCCGGCAGGCTGACCATGGCTTTGCCTACCGCGGCAATTTCGGCGCTCAATTGGTGAGACAGTCTTAGTCGGCTGGCAATGCTCTGTCCAACGTCCTCAGGATAGGGTCCGAGCCACAGCATAAAGGCCAGCGCCCGGCGAATAGGAACCGTTCCAAGGCTTTCCGGTAAGTCCCAGCCTTCCGGCAGCGGTGCGTTGAGCACCGCCTGCACCTTATCCCCAATTTCGGTTTTCCATTCCAGCAGCGGGTGAATGGCTTTCAGTAAACCCAGCGCACCCAGCCGTGCCATGCCATTCGTCGGTTGCTCCTCTGCCATCAGCAGGTCAAGTTCATGTCTCAGCCGGTCGCCAGATACTTGCTTGATCAGGTCGTGTGCCTCGCCCATCAATTGCAGTGTCCGCGCCTCGATCTCGAAGCCGAAGCGCTGCTCAAAACGCACTGCCCGCAGCATTCGCGTCGGATCGTCCACGAAGGACAGCGAGTGCAGCACCCGCACCAGACCCTTCTGTAAATCGTTCAGCCCGCCCCAGTAATCGTACAGGTTGCCGTAATGCCGCCCATCCAGCCGCAATGCCAGCGTATTGATGGTGAAATCGCGCCGGTGCAGATCAAGTTTGATGCTGCCGCGCTCGACTGTCGGCAGTGCGGTGGGATAGTTGTAAAATTCCGTGCGCGCGCTGATTAAATCCAGTGTTTCCGGCAAGTTGAGCGCCTCTTTTTCGGTATCCACCGAAAATTGGCGTGCAATAGACGCTCGGATGTCGCCAATTTGCCACTTGGCTGTGCCAAACCGGCTGTGACTGGCAACCCGTCCGCCGTACACCTTCTCCAGTGTGCGTGCCAGTTGAATGGCGTCCCCTTCCACCACAATATCGAAATCCATGCTCGGCCGGTCGAGAATCAGATCGCGCACAAAGCCGCCCACGATATAAATGGGTGCATGCATCAGGCTGGCCTGTTCGGCAATGGCCTTCAAAAATTGGATGCGCACCGGCGGCAGCGCGGCTTCCAACCGTTCCGCCAGGTTATTGTCTTCGGCCAGCAGTGCTTCTCCACCGCCGATGGTTTTCAATAAATCGGTGCGCGTGACAATGCCAATCACATGACCGTCCTCGGACGACACCACCGGCACCTGTCCCCAGCCCGAATCCGCCATCAGGCGCTGCAGATGTTCGATGGTGTCCTTGGGTGTCACCGTGACCTCGCCCGCTTCCATTAGGCTGGCAGCCGGCAGATTCAACTTGTGTGACAAAGCCCGGTCCACAGCCCGGCGCGTCAACAGCCCCAGCACCCGTCCGTCTTTGATTACCGGGTAGCCTTCATAGCCGTAGCGCTGCATTAATTTTGCGGCTTCCTGTGCCGGCGTTTCCGGCGACAGCACGCGCGGTCCGCGCGACATAATTCGTCCTACTGTCAGCGCTGGCTCGACGATCTCCGGTAGAATCGTCAGCAGTTTCTGGTAAGCCGCTTCCAATGGCAGTGGCAGGGTTGGGTCGGGATCCGTTTGGCGCACCAGCGCCGCCGATGCCCGGTCATGACCGCCGCCGCCGAAGCGCGCTGCCACCTCCGCCACATTAACCCGGTCGGTGGTGGAACGTGCTACCAGCCGCACGCCTTCGACCGTGCCTACCAATAAAAACAGCGCGTCGGGATCCAGCAGGTCGCGCAGCTTGTGCGCAATGGAGGAAATTTCCTCATTCAGGTTTGGCGCTTCGCTGGCAGAAATGACCACCGTCTGCCCGTGTACGTTGATCGTCTCAGCCGCTTGTAGTAGCCGGTTATAGATTTCGCGCTGCTCCTCGGAAAGCGGCGGGTTGAGAAATTCACCCGCGATCCGCAGGCTGGCGCCTTGCTCCAGCAGGTAAGCAACGATGCGCGCATCCCGTGCGTTGGTGTTGACGTAGGTTAGGGAGCCAGTATCTTCATAAACTCC
>DATMXL010000057.1:0-3871 GCA_035561555.1 Bellilinea sp. | reverse complement strand
AGTTTCAACCACAGTCTCTTGGAGTGCCTTCAGGCTATAATCAGGCAAATCCATCCCCCGGTTATTGAGACTGATTATGGGCTACTTCGAAATTGGCGTGTTTCATCCGCGCAGCAGCGATAATATCGGCACCTTGTGGCGCAGCGCTTACCAGTTGGGAGCTGCCGGTATTTTTACCATTGGGCGGCCTTATCGACGGCAGACCAGCGACACCCAGCACACCGCCTATGAAATTCCGCTGCGCAATTACCCGAGCTTTGAAGATTTTCTGGCGAACCGTCCCGTCGGCGCTATGTTAATCGGAGTTGAAATGGGCGGGCAGCCGTTGACCACCTTTTCCCATCCGGAAAGAGCTATTTACCTGCTCGGCTCAGAATCCGAGGGGCTGCCGGACCAAATTCAACGGCAATGTAACGCCTTGATCGGTCTGGAATCGGTCAATTACCCGTCATACAACCTGGCGGTAGCTGGCAGCCTGGTGCTTTATCACCGGGTATTTATGGCAGGGTAAGACTTGATTAAGTCTGTGTGGGTAGACCGAGTTGGTCGGAAAACCGTTGCAGCTGCTCGCGTTGGACGCGGGTTGGGCGGATAAAGCTGCGCACTGCTCGAATCCGCTCTAACGCTTGACCCGGGGTGTCCCCCTGGGAGACCAGGTAAGCTGCCGCCATGGTGGGCGCACGTCCTACTCCGGCACCGCAGTGAATATACACCTTGCCGCCGTTTTGAATCTGGCTGACGATAAATGCCACTCCCTTTTCCATGTCCGCCAACGCGGGCGAATCGTCATCGGTGGTGGGCAAATGCAGATAATGAGGGATGGCAACGCTAAGCGAGAGGTCGTCGAATTCGCTCCGCAGGTTGACCACGCCGGTAATCCCCCAGGATTGCAGCTCGCGCCAGCCTCGCTGTTTGAACTGTGGACCGACGAATAACTGGTCGGTCACCTGGCACTGACTGCGAAATGGGCGGTCGATCAGCTTGCGATTAAAAACGTTTAACATCCACAGCAGGGTAGTCCTGGTCCCCTGGGTAAGCAGCCGCAGGCGCAGCAGGCGGAAGAATTTACCCACCCCCATAGATGCTTCCCGTTCCGTGGCACGCTCCAATCCAGACAGATCGGGCTTTGTAGTGTTGGTCATCGAGCAATTTTAGTCACAACGGCAGGGCGGGTCAAGTTGTCGTCGTATGGATCAATCTGCTCGATCGAACCTATGAGGAACTAGTCTTTGTAAACGCTCCGTTCCCAATCATCCAATTCGCTTGCACTTAAAAATCCCTCTGCGGCAGAGACACCACCAATTTTATAAGATGCAAACACTACCGCTGCCCGCAGCGCCTGATAAGGGTCGCGGTGGGCAGCATAGCCATGCAAAAAGGCTGAAAATAAGGCATCTCCAGCCCCAATGGTGTTGACCACCGTACGGGTATGCACTGCCGAAATGCGTTCAATTGTGTTGTCCTGCCGGACAGCCAGCAGGCAACCCTGCTCTCCCAGGCCAATGACAATGATCGCATTGTGGAAACGGGATTGAACCTCCCGCACCCATTCTTCCGGGGACTGAGGCAGACTCTCGTGGGACATGAACAGAATGTCAGCCGCCTGCATAAAATCCTGGTTATAAGCGTCATCCAGGGAGGCTATAGTGTGTACGTCGCAGGCGACCAACTTCTCGGCTGAATGAGCCGGTGCCAACAAGTTCCGTGAAAAATTGATGTTGCACAGCGCCAAAATATCACAACTTTGGACAGCCGAGCGGAACGGCTCAAGCGGATACCAGGTTTCCTGAATATCTTTCAAATCCACATGGATCTGGCGTTGTCCATTGGCGGTATATAGAATTACCGACTGAGCGGTGCGGTCAACCAGTGAAAGTACATAGTGGTCGGAAATACCATCTTGTGCCAGCGTCTTGCGTACCACTTCGGCAGCAAATTCATCCCGGCCAATAATAGATAGGAATTCCACCCGGTTGCCTAGACGGGTTAAGGCTTTGCTCAGGTTGTAACCAACACCGGAGACGCTGGATTGAATACCGTTAAACGGATAATTTACCGGATTGTAAGCCAATGGAAATTCGGCTATGCGCAGCGTGGTTTCAATGTTAATCAGGCCAGACACCAGAATGGCAGCCATGATCCGACAATCCTCCCTCACATTTAGGCGCGCAAGATGATCCCCCTGAAGGTTAAAAACTTGCTAACCTCTCTAGAATCCAGTGGTTGTCGTGATATTGAAAATACTGGCCAGCATGAGGATCAGTAATGGGATGCCCGCGCATACGCCCAGGACCACCAGCACAATTCCAATCACCAGTGTTGCCGTGGTGGATCCTTTTTGTTCGAGCGCGGATTCTGCCGGATTGGCCGGATTGACATATACCTTGACGTTGCGGCCCACCGGGTAGCGGTTCACAGTTTCCTGAGATTTTTTCATGTTGCTGGTGGAGTACACCATCCCCACGGAAAATTTGTCATTAGTTTGTTTTATACCGCCTGCCTCATATTCGTACTTGATATAAGGCCGGTACAGGTTGCTGCCTTCTTCGTCACTGGTGGTCATCACACGGGATTCGATCACGGTTCCATCAACCGATGGCCAGTTCAGTGACTGCTGCATTTTCGCCTTGTCTTGTCGGCTGCGTAGAATAAGCACGATTCCAACCACAGTAAATATGACTGCGAACAGTCCAATGCAGACTAATCCAATAATAGGTCCTACCAAACTATCCATTTTTTCGCTCCTTTACGGTTCTGGTTGGGCGCTGACGATGGCGCCAGAGCTGTTAATCTTCAGGGTCCAGTGGCTTCCAATTTGGGCCTGCTGGTAAAGGTTGAGATCGCTTGTGCGGTACTCGAGCAGTCCCTGGTCAGTATTGAAAAGGATGGTGTATTCTGCACTGGAGACGCCACTGCGCTGAGCGTTGTTAAGAGAAGCTTGGGGAAATTCCGGGAAGAGGTTGTTGCCCTGTAAAGATAGCCGGTCAACTGTCACCCATTGTTCTACCCTGTACTCGCAGTACTCGGCATACGTCTCGTAAACACAATCCTGTACTACTTCGCCAAAGCCGGTCCCCTGGTCAACGGTGTATGGGGTGCCGCACACCTCAGTGGAAACCGGCTGCGGTTCCGAGGCGGTGTACGCAAATCGGAATTCACAGGCGCCAACTTCAGCTCCACCGGGAATCTCGTCAGCCCAACCCTGCAAGGTCACAGGTTGAAACTCCTCGACCACCATTTGAGTCTTCCAGGCTGTGCTTTGCACGGAGCTGGTAACGCTTTCGGTGCGCCCTAGCGCACCGGCAACCACCACGCACAAAATGACCAGGCCGATCAACCCGACAATGCCGACTACGACCATGACCGGGCTTATTTTGACAGGTTTACGAGTGGATGAAACCGCCAGTGGCGGCGCTGCTGCAACTGGCGTTGCCAGGGAAGCACCACAATTTTTACAGGTCAACGCGCCGGCTGGGTTGGGCTGCCCGCAGGTTGGGCAAGGGCGGTCGGGTACTGGCGCTGAACTGAAAGCACCCACCACTTCCCCTGACTCGCGTTTTGTACCCTCTTTGAGGTCCGCACCGCATTGAATACAGACCAGTGCGTCGGCTTTGTTACGTGTGCCGCAGAACCCACAGTGCACATCCGGTGCAGCCTGCGCGATTTTTTCGGCCTCCTCTCCTTTAATCAGCTGCTGACCTTCACGCTGTTGAAATTTAACTTCTTTTGGCTGGGGACCACCGCAGTTGGTGCAAGTTTTTTGTGGGCCCGGGTTTTTACTGCCGCAGCGCGGGCAAACCCATTCCATCTCCACATACCCCAGTTGTTTTTTTGCCATCAATTTCCTCCGCCAGATTAATCTGGTTTATAG
>DATMXL010000056.1:0-6732 GCA_035561555.1 Bellilinea sp. | reverse complement strand
GTTCCACCTTTATATGGGGGAATTTGCGATTAAGAATTTGTGGGTCTATGACTGTTTGTGCTTGCCATTTAGTTTAAACCTCGCTGGAGCCAGCCTATGCTAGAATCGCACCATGACCTCCACCGCAGATTCTTCGACAACCTCCCCAACCGAATCACCCTTACTAGCCGGCCTGACCCCCGTTGAAGCTGAGCGGGTGCGCAGCGCTGCCCGGGTACAGCATAAACGCTCAGGTGAATTCTTCTTCCTGCAAGGTGATCCAGCCGACGCGGTGTACTCCATCAGCAGCGGGCGGGTGCGCCTGTCACAGGTGACCGCCGAGGGCAACCAGATTTTGCTGCGGGTGATCGGTCCGGGCACGGTTTTTGGCGCCATTGCGCTGGCTAAAGTGGATACCTTTCCGGTGACTGCCGAAGCTGCTGATGATTGTGCGGTGCTGGTCTGGCCAAAAGCCACGCTGATGAGCTTGATCGAGCAAATGCCAAAGCTTGCGCTCAATGCCTTGCAGTTAATGGCCGGGCATGTGGTCGAGTTCCAGGACCGCTTCCGCGAGATGGCCACCCAGCGGGTGGAGCGCCGCCTGGCGCGCACCTTGCTGCGGCTGGCGTCACAGACTGGCCGCAAAACTGACGAGGGGATCTTGATCGACATGGCACTGACCCGCCAGGACCTGGCAGAAATGACCGGCACCACGCTCTTCACCGTCAGTCGCATCCTCAGCCAGTGGGAATCGCAGGGTCTGGTGCGTCCCGGCCGCGAACTGGTGGTCATCCGCCACCCGCATGGCCTGGTCAAAATCGCCGAAGACCTGGAGTAAGTGTGCCAGGTGTCAGGTGTCACGTTTCTCCGTAGGGGCAGGGATAATACACTATCCAAAAACCCACCCATTAAGCCACCATTTATTGTGTCACGTTCTCACGTAGGGGCGCGGGGATAATGCGAGGTAAATCATCGAAAATTACACCCCGTGCCCGCCGAATGATTCACCAGATTGTTTGTAGCGGCGGAGCAGGATCAATACGCAAATTTATAAGGCTATCCCCTGCAATGGTCATTGCGGGATGCTTCGCTACAGTCAACACGGTTTTCGTAGGTTGGGTTGAGCGACGACCTGACAAAACATCAAACAACCTTGTTGGCAGTCGTGAAACCCAACATGAATATTTGTAACGGCGGGGCAGGGATAATACGCCATCCAAAACCCACCTATTAAATCACTATTTAATATGTCAAGTTCTCACGTAGGGGCGCGGAGATAATGCGAGGTAAATCATCGAAAATTACACCCCGCGCCCGCCGAGTGATTCGCCAGGCAACTCATCCAGCCAGAATCCCTGAGCCTAACATCTCACCGGGCACGGGGTGAAATGTTATACCGGCATCATTGCTATACCCCGTGCCCTTACGAATATCCCTCAAATTTCGTATAGCCGTTTTTCTCCCAAAACAGGCTCCATTTTCCCCGGTAGGGCAGGGGGGCGGCACAGAAGTTGCAGTATATACTCCATATCAACAGCATAATTAACGCCTGGAGGAAAGAATGACGAAGAAATTTGGCTTTTTACACTTTATCGCAGGCTTCTACAAGACCATTGGCATTATTTTGGCGGTCATCAGCGTGTTGGCTGCCGTAGGCGTGCTGCTCAGCAGCATCCTGGGCGGAGTCGCGCTCGAAGGCGTCAGCGGTGACCTGGGACTGCAGGGAATCACTGCCATAGGTGGGGTTTTAGGCGGAATCCTGGCAGCCCTGGCATTTCTGATCGGCGGCGGATTGGCTGCCATCTGTCAATTCGCCATCGGCGAAGCCATCATGGTCTTCCTGGCGATTGAAGAGAATACCCGCGCCACGGCTGGTTTTCTAGCCCGCCAAACTGCGTAAAACCTGGAAACCCATCACCACTGAGACACAGAGGACACGGAGAAAATCTAAGAAATTCTTGGAGTAATCTTTTTACTGTGATTTTGATCTTCCTCTGTGTTCTCCGTGCTCTGTGGTAATCTATTTCCCTTCCATCCCTTCATTCGCGATCTCGCTGTCTTCCACATAGCGCCGCGGCATCGCCAACGACGACCAGCCTCCAGCCTGCTGCAAACGGAACGGATCCGTGCCCGCGCGTGCAGCCTGCGTTGCCCAGGTGTGACGCAGGTCATGCGCTGACAGGTTCTCGATTCCCAGTGCTTTGCCCAGCTCCGCCACCCTCAATGTGATCCCCCGGGTGGTCAAAGCCGCGATTCCAGGCCGTTCGCCGCCCTTTTTCACTGACCTGAGCAGCGCTGATTTTGGCGATTCAGCACTCATAAATTTCGTGTAGCTGAGTCCAGCACGCCTGACATCCGCGCTCAGGCGGTGTGTTTGCGTTTTTCCGACCTTAGGCCGGTAAAATCGGAGGGTCCCAGCTCTCAAATCCAGGTTCTCGATGGTTAATCCCGCCACTTCACCGGCGCGCAGCCCGTGATCCAGCAACAGCGCCATCAACAAGCCGTCCCGTGCTCCCTGCAGCATTTCCAACGGCTGATTCTTGAGCGCGGCAGCTTGTTCAGGCGAAAGTGTAACCGGGGTTTCTTTTTTCAACCCGACCCGCGCCTGCGGTCGCCGAGCATCGATGCGGCGTTTCTCGCGCTGGGAATAGCCCTGCACCGAGCGAATCAGCGCGTATTCCTCAGGCGAAAGCGTTCCAGCCTGCAGCGCCACCCGCGCATAGGATTTCAGCGTGGAGAGCCGCACATTGACTGAGGTGACAGCGTAACCCTCCTTCAACTGCCATTTCACGAACGTTTCCACCAGTCCCCAGGTCACACCGCGCCAGGCTTCCGGATCGCTGGTCAGGTCGCCAATTTCGCGCACCTTGACGGTGTAGAGGAACTCGGCGAACAGCGCCAGGTCAGCGTCCTGCCGCCGTATAGTCTGGGCTGCCAGGCGCGAGCGGTACTCAGCAAAGCGGTGTTTGGCAGCTGCCAGACTGGCGGCGGTTCCGGCTGTCTCCAGAATGGTCGGCAGGGTTAATTGATTCTCGTTTTTTGCAGATTTCTGAGCTAGTGTCATTCTACGCCTATATTTCTCTATAACTTCCGATTTGTATAAATAATCAGAAGTAATTACACACACATAATACACACTGAAAAGGGATTTGTCAACAGTGTATTTTTCCACCAGGTTGTATGAATTTATTACGGATTAACAGCTGGCGGCAAAAATTACCGGTACAATTTTTCCACTTTCTGCCCTGTGCGCGACGATCCTTTCCGCTCAACAACTGACCACCCCCAATGGATCAGAGCCTTCCCTCTCCCCCGATACTGTCAACAATCTGGTAAAGACACTCGGATACCTGCGGATCGACACTTTAAATAGGGTTAACCGGGCCCATTACGTCACCCTCTGGTCGCGCCTCGGGTCCTATGACCTGGACCTGCTCCACCGCATGGTCTACACTCCCGGACATCGCCTGTTATATGAAGGCTGAGGGCATGCGGCCTGCCTCATCCCGCTGGAACATTACCGCTACCATCGCTGGCGCACCATCCCCGATTTCAGCGGCTGGTGGAACCAGGACGGCAACCGCGAGCTGACGGACGACGGACCTGACCCTGGCCTGCATCCGCACTGAGGGCGGACTGCGCGTTGGTGATTTCGAATACGACGGTCCGAAACGCAATCCCTGGTACGACTGGAAGCCGTCCAAGACCGCACTGGAGGCGCTTTTTGCCGCCGGCGACCTGATGGTGGTGGACAGGGTCAACTTCCAGCGCGTGTATGACGTCAAGGAACGCGTGCTGCCGGAGTGGGTCGATGCTGTGCCGGTTGATTTTGATTTAGTCGCTGGCCGGCGATTCTGTGTGGAGCAGGCTGCCAGGGCGCAAGGACCGCATCTACGGCTACTTCTGCCTGCCAATCCTGCACCAGGATCGGCTGGTCGGCCGCTTCGACCCAAAATTGGATCGCAAAACTGGCGTTCTGAACCTGCTGTCACTAACCCTTGGGCCAGGCGTTGCGCCGGATGCTGAACTGGTAGCTGCGGTCGCCCCTGCCATGCGTGACTTCCTGTCCTGGCACGGCGCCAGGGAACTCCGCATCGAAAAAAACGCCCCACCTGAATTTGCTCAAAAACTGCTGCAGGCGTTGTAATAACCGCCCCCATTGTCTCGGTGGTTTACGGGGATGACTGTAGCCATTTTTTCGTTCGCCAAAAACCGCGAAGTGGCTATAGCAGCGAGCACGCGAACTTCCCTGGCACCGTCCGCCAGGACAGGTGTGCGTCCCCGCCCACAGGGCGATATGCCCGGTTTTCCCGAACTTCGGGGCCCCTTGTGGGGTGGGCCTCCGACCGTAGGGAGTGAGGTGATCGAGCCCCTGATCTTGGTCCGTGGCATCTAAGCTTTTCCAGTGGCCTTGCCCTTGTTGCTTTACGACCGTAGCGCCTCCCTTGTCATTGCGAGCCCCTGATCTTGGGACGTGGCAATCTAAGCTTTTCCAGTGGCCTTGCCCTTCTTGCTTTACGACCGTAGCGCTTCCCTTGTCAGTGTGAGACCCTGATCTTGCGGCGTGGCAATCTAAGGTTTTCCAGTGGTCTTGCCCTTGTTGCTTTACGACCGTAGCGCTTCCCTTGTCATTGCGAGCCCCTGATCTTGGGGCATGGCAATCTAAGCTTTTCCAGTGGCCTTGCCCTTCTTGCTTTACGACCGTAGCACTTCCCTTGTCATTGCGAGCCCCTGATCTTGGGCGTGGCAACTTATCTTTTTCCGATTCCGATCGCCAAATCGTTCCACGGTTTCGTCACAATTGCCGACCTTGCAAGTCTGTCTTTGCAAGTTGATTTATTCGCAGTATGATCGATATGGGTGGGTAAACAATTGAAAACGGACAGTGGGCTGTGGAAAAGGAGATGTCCCAATGGAATCAAAAACCCCAGGTTATCGCTCTCTTCCCTTTATCTTTAGCATCATCCTAATAATTGTCGGCTATTTACTGAACAACTGGTATCGATCGGCGCGGAATACGGTTTCAACCGAATTTGACCCAACCAATTATTTCGTTTACGCGGTGATCGCTCCCCTGATCTTTGCGCTGCTCTGCCTGCTGCTCTTCGCGACCGTCTTCAACCTGCGCCTGACCACCAGCGGGAGTATCATCCTGCTCATTTTCGGCACCCTGATAGGCTTGCTGCCAGTCTGGCTGTTTTTCACCAGACTGAGCTTAATTATGCCCAATGGGATCTCCACGCCATACCTTCCGCTTGCCGGCGCGATTGTGGCTGTTAGCGGCTTCGCCGGACTGATCTTAAAGCCAAAAAGCGGTGAACCACCGGCGAGCAGCGGATAAATCTTCCGCCTTCAGACTTCAATTCACTGACGCTGCCTGCGCAGCTGACGGTCTCGCCGGTAATTCTGCCATCTCTGGCGCTCTGACCAGCTTCCAGGTGCGAACCACCAATGTATAACCGATGGCGAAATCCACCAGCGCCAGCACCGGGTGCAGCGCCGAGATCAGCGGCGCCGATCCGCGCATAAAAATCACCACATCCGCCAGCAGCGCGTAAACCGCGAACAAGATCCAGGTCAACACCTTGCTGGAGCGCGGCAGCTTCCCCAAATACTGGGTGATCAACATGAACAGCAGCGGACCCGCCAGGGTATGCCCCAGATTAATGTGATTCCCCCACCCCGGTTTGGCAGCCACCACCACCAACCCGGCCAAATAAACCTGAAACAGCACACCAACCATGAACAATATCGCGAAAACCAGATAGATGTACCGGGTAACTTTGACCATTCGTCCCTCACACCCACAGCCTAGAACCGGAAACCGATACGGTTACTGCAAAATTTCCCTCTTGATTTCAACGGGCTGGACATTATAATAGCACATTGTAGATAGTTTTTATCAATAATTCAACTAGATCCACCTCTTGAATATTAGCCGTGGATCTCAGATTGGTCGGCTAACCGGGTGATGAGGAGTGGATATGTACCGCTGGCTGGTGTTCCTGCACGTTTTAAGTGCTTTTGCCTTTGCTATGGCGCACGGCGTTTCCGTCAGTGTTTATTTTATGCTGCGCAACGAGCGCAATGTTGAGCAGGTAAAAATGCTGCTCGCCATTTCCCGCGCTTCGCTGAATTATGCCTTTATCTCCCTGGGGATCATCCTGATTACCGGCATTATTGCCGGCATCGTTGGTCAATGGTGGGGACAGTGGTGGATTCGCGTGGCGGTACTCCTGATCTTCATCATTTGGGGAGCCATGGCAGGCATCGGGACGCGGATTTTGAATGAACTGCGGATGGGACTCGGGATGCAGTCCTCGTACAACCAGCCCCCGCGTGCCGAGATATTAACTACCGGGCAAATGGAGGCGCTGCTGAAGCAGATCAACCCGGCACTGTTGACCCTCGTCGGCTTCGGCGCCATTGCCATATGGGTTTACCTGATGTATTTCAAGCCGTTTTAATCGCTGACCGCCCCGGCCGGTGCCGTGACCTTCACCGGCTGCCGCGTGAATGGGATCAACGCCACAACCTATCGGTCGGAGCGCTACGAAAGCGCTTCACCTAGTTTTATTTACACTCGTGGCTTTAGTGGAATGGCGCTAAAGTTCTATTGGGGATTCGTCAAGCCGTCTTAAGACGATTAGGTGTAGATTAATCATCCTCTGGTAAAATTGAAACCTTCGGCGGGGCTAGCGATTTAACTAGCTTGCTATATTGATATTTTTTCACTGGCACGAAGCATGCAAT
>DATMXL010000055.1:0-6448 GCA_035561555.1 Bellilinea sp. | reverse complement strand
CCTATGGATTATGTGCAACATTTCTGCTGTGATCTAACTAGCCTTGTAACCAGCTGTCTGCAAACGCCCGGTTTGAGGGAGCACCCATACCATGAGCCCAGAAGAGACCTTCCGCTGCCCGCAGTGCGGGCAGCAGCACGCGGCGGGCACCGATTACTGCCCGATCAACGGCATGCCGATCGAAAACACGGACACTCAGCCCATGCTGCCGGGTCTGCCGCTGAAACGCGGCATCAACCGCTGGTGGGTGATCGGCGGGGCAGCAGTGGTGGGGGTGATTTTGTGCCTGGCAGCCTTTGTGACGCTTTCGATCTTGAGCGAGCGCAACCGCATTGGACCGGGTCTGACTCCCACCATCCTGGTGATTCTGCCCTCACAGGTGGGCACCACGCCGGCGCCGGGCGTGATTCTGATCACCGCCACACCGGGGACGCAGGCGACGGCGGTCAGCGAGCCGTGGCAGGCCTGCCCGGAGGCATCCTACCTATCCCGGCTGCGGATTGGCGACACCACCGAGGTCAGCAGCGACCCGCCGCTGGCCAACCGGGTGCGCAGCGAACCGTTGATGGAGGCGGAGGTGCTGGGTTTCATCCAACCGGGCGAGGATGCGCTGGTGGTGGACGGACCGGGCTGCTCCAACGGCTGGGTGTGGTGGAAGGTGGAGTCCAAAGAAACGGACGCGGCAGGCTGGACGGCTGAAGGCGACAGTTCCAGCTACTGGCTGGTGCCGGTGGTCCCCTAGCATGGACGAGACGCCGCTCTACCAGCGCATTTCAGCGGCCATCCGCCAGGAGATCCTGGATGGCAAGCTACTGCCGGGCCAGCGCTTGCCGCCGCTGCGCGAGGTGACGCGGCGCTGGAATTGCACACCCGGGACGGTGCAGCGCGCTTACCGCGACCTGGCAGACCGCGGATTGGCACTTTCCCGTCCGGGCAAGGGCACCTACGTGGCGGGCGGCGCGCCGCTGGAACAAGCAACACCGCTGCGCCGCGCCAGCCTGGTGCACCGCGCCGAGGCTTTTTTGTTGGAAGCGCTGACAGCCGGTCACAGCACGGACGAGATCGAGCAGGCAGTGCGTATGGCGCTGGACCACTGGCGGGTGGTGCAACCCAACCCGGTGGAAGCTGCACCCGAGAATACCATCCGCTTCAGCGGCAGCCATGATCCGGCGGTCAGCTGGCTGGCGGAGCATTTTTCGCAAGTTCAAGCGGGAGGCAAATTGGTGCCGCAGTTCACAGGCAGCCTGGGCGGTTTGATCGCGCTTGCCGAAGGCAAGGCGGATGTGGCCGGGGCGCACCTGTGGGATGAGTCGAGCGACAGTTACAACGCGCCTTTTGTGCGCCGGCTGCTGCCCGGGCAGCGCGCGGCACTGGTGCATCTGGCTTACCGGCGTCTGGGGTTAATTCTGCCAGCCGGCAACCCGTATGGTCTGCGGCAACTCAGCGACCTGACGATGCCGGGTCTGCGTTTCATCAACCGGCAGCCAGGTTCCGGCACACGCGTGTGGCTGGACGCGGCTTTGCGCAAGGCGGGGGTGGATTCCAACCAGATCAATGGGTATGCCAGGGAAGTGCTCAGCCATTCCGAGGTGGCGCGCGCCGTGGCAGAAGGCAGCGCGGATTGCGGCTTTGGCCTGGAGACTTCGGCGCTGGCGTATCAACTGGATTTTGTCTTTGTTACCCGCGAGGAGTACCATCTGGTGATTCCATCCCAGCAGCTGGGGCGGGCAGTGGTCACGGCGCTGATCGAGTGGCTGGCGGAACCAACGGTGAAGTCAGCAATTGCCGCACTGGGCGGCTACGACACCACCCGCAGCGGCCGCATGGAGATGATCGAACCATAACAGTCACGGCTGGCATCACACTTGCACATAAGGGATTAACGTCAGCACACGTTGACCAGCGGGGAAAGTCACTTCGTCCCGCTCCGCTACCCGCAACCTGCATCAGGTGGATACCAGCCATGAACCGAAGCATTTACTCCCGCCGAAAATCCCTGTTCGCCGCGCGAAAAATCACACCCAAGCCGCACAAGCTGCCGGCTTATTTCCTGCGATCGCTGCCAGTGCCCATGTGCGTGCTGGACCGGCTCAGCGGCGTGTATCTGGAAGCCAATCAGGCGTACGCAGAGCTGCTCGGATTGCAGCGCGAGAGTATTTTGCACAAAAAAGGCGCAGATTTAACCGCCGGTCTGGGCGAGGGCAATTTAAAGCAGATCTTTGCGCGCTTGGAAGAAGAGTGCTCCTTGCGCGACCTGGACATGATCCTGTTTCAAACCGGCGGGCGGGTGATTAAAACCGGGGCGCAGGCTCAACTGGTCGATTTCGAGGGGCACGAAGCTGTGCTGATTACTTTCGAGCGAGGCTCTCAAGCGCGGCGAGAAACGACGCAAAACCGGATCGAGGCAGCCAATGCACTGAGCACAACCCTGGCTGAAGCTGAGACGGTCGATGAAATTGCCCGGCAGCTGGCTGCCGCCACTTTTCAAAGCTTCCCCGACAGCGGCATTGTCCTGATCTCGTTATATGATGCAGCGCTGAAACGTTTCAGCGTGGTTTACAGCCAGCACGCGGGCGAATCGCTCAGCCGATCCGACCTGCCCGAGCTGCAACTGGACCTGGCAAGCCGCGGCCTGCAAAGCGATGCCATCCGGAGCCGAAAAGCGGTGGTGGCGGATGGACGCGATGAGCGGTTGCGAACTACAATCACCCGCATGAATTTATTCACCCCCGGCAAAGTCATTCAATCGGCTATTTGCACGCCGATGATGGCAGCCGGAGAGGTGATCGGTGTCCTGCAAGCTTTCAGCTTTAAACCCAATCAGTACCTGGAATCGGACACGTCCCTGTTGAGCCTGATTGGCAATACCTCCGCCAATAGCATCCAGAGCCAGCGGTTGACGATCAACCTGGCGCGTACCAGCCAGGAATTGTCTCAAACTTTCGAGGCGACCATCGACGGCTGGTCAAAGGCACTGGAATTACGCGATTTTTCCACCGAGCGCCATACGGAACGGGTAGTTTCGATGACCATGGAGCTGGGACGGAAAATCGGCCTAACCGAGCCCGACCTGCTGCGCATTAAACGCGGCGCCCAACTGCATGACATCGGTAAAATGGGTATTCCCGACAGCATACTGCTGAAACCCGGCCCATTGGATGAATCCGAATGGCGGGTGATGCGGAAACATCCGGTATACGCCTACGAGCTGCTGCGCCCCATTCCCAAGTTCAACGACATTCTGGACATCCCCTATTGTCATCACGAAAAATGGGACGGCAGCGGCTACCCGCGCCGCCTGCGCGGCAGTGAAATCCCGGTAAATGCCCGCCTGTTCGCCGTGGTGGATGTGTGGGATGCGCTCAGTTCAAACCGCCCCTACCGCACCGCCTGGCCGCAGCGCCAGGTACTGGATTACATCCAGCACCAGTCCAACAAGCACTTCGAACCGGAGATCACCAGCGCCTTCCTGGAAATTGTCAAAGGCAAGTCCTTTGCCCCGCGACCAACGGTGCCTATGTTCCGCCGCGCCTTGACCGATAGTTTTGGCCAGGCGAACTAACCCGGTTCGAGAGAATCCAGCCAATTTTTCACCTGCGCCGGTGTGCGCAGGTGAATTAATTTTAAATGACAGTACTCCGGCTGCTTCAGCGCCAGGGGGTAGCCATTGTGATGCACCTTACGGGTTTTCAGCATGTATAAAACCAGGCTGTCCTTGGAAAAAAGGGCGCTGCACAGATTTTCCCGATTGCCTTGCCACAACTCTTCCTGGGTAATGATCCTGGTGAACGTCCGTGTAAGCAGCCGCCACAAAACAATCCCCAGGGGTAACTCCAGCCAGATCAGTGTGTCGCCTCTAGCCCAGATGATATCCCGCAACATGGCATAATTGCCATCCACCACCCAGGCAGGCCCAGACAAGGCCGCATCGATGCGCGTGCGCAAAACCGGAAAATCTACTTCCACCCAATTTGGTTCAAAGTGGAGCGAGTCAATTTCAATATGGGGCAAATTAAATCGACTGGCCAGGGTTCTGGCCAATGTGGTTTTGCCACTGCCAGAGCTGCCAACGATGACGATGCGCCGGCCCAAAGGGGGAAAATCAAGCAGTTTTGGAGGAACCATTTTCGTCAACATATCGTTATATAGAGAGCTTTGTTCGAATGGATCATTCAGCCACCTATTTTAGCATTCAACCGTCATCGCCGCGTATCAGCCAATCGGCGTATCTACCAAGCTTTGACAGGTCATTCCAGGACTATAATGGACCGTTCTAGTAAACAATTGTGACCAATTTTAAGCTGCACCGCAGTAGTTGCAGGGTAGAAGAAAAGGTAAGGATCGTATGAGCGCGGCAAACACACCGCCTGAAGAAAGAAACTGAAAACGCGACTTTTTCACAATCTGGGGTGGACACATTTTCTCCATCCTTGGCAGCGGGTTGGTTCAGTTTGCCCTGATCAGGTATCTGACCAAAACCACGCAATCGGCGGTCGTACTCGCAACCGCCTCCATTGTGGCGCTGCTGCCGCAAGTTTTATTAGGTCCATTTGCCGGCGCCATTGTCGACCGGGGCAACCGCCGCTGGATCATGATCGCAGCCGATGGCAGTATCGCAGCGGCTACCCTGGTGCTATTTGCCCTGTTTTTCTTCGGGATGATCCAACCCTGGCATATTTATGCAGTCATGTTCGTGCGATCGTTGGCGTCCTCCTTCCACTCGGGAAAGACCCACCATCTGTCCGGTATTTTATCGTGTGGACTTGACGCGCCGGAGTTTTTTGGCTATCGTTTAAGCACAGCGAGGTGATGATGCTCTCAAACGATGAATTATTCTCTTTAATCAAGCACGGGCAAATCGAAGAAGTTCAGGCGGCCCTGGCCGCAGATCCGGGCCTGGTGTATGCCCACGAAGCGGACGGCGCAAGCGCGGTTTTAACAGCTGTCTATTACAATCAACCGGCAATCGCCCGGCTGCTGGTCAAATATGGCGCCCCGCTGGACTTGTTCGAGGCGGCGGCGGTCGGCGACCTGGACGCCGTGCGCGAGAAAGTCTCAGCCCAGCCAGATCTGGTTAATGCCGTGGCATCGGACGGTTTTCAGCCGCTCGGATTGGCCACTTTTTTTGGCCATGTGGATGTAGCCGAGTATCTCCTTCAGGCCGGAGCAGCGGTCGATTCGGCGGCGCACAACCCGCTCAAGGTGATGCCGCTGCACTCGGCTGCCGCGGGTTCCTGGACGGAGATCGTGCGATTACTGATCGCACACGGAGCCCCGGTCAACGCGCGCCAGGGGGAGGATTTCGCCCCCTTGCACAGCGCCGCGCAAAACGGCTCGTTGGAAATCATCACAGCTTTACTGGACGCCGGTGCAGACGTCAACGCTCGCGATGCCGAAGGCAAAACTCCGCTATTTTTCGCCCTGGCAGAAAATCACGAGGAAGCCGCCGCTCTGCTGCGCGAAAAAGGCGCCATTGAATAGCTCTCCTTCCCGAATTGGAGCCCGAATTATGATTAATCGCCGCCTGATCACCGTTCTGACACTGGTCAGTATCCTGATACTGACCGCCTGCAACCTGCCGCGGCCCAATGCCACCGCTGAAACTCCTGGCGACCCCATCGGCACAGCTGCAGCGCAAACCGTGGCGGCACTTTCCACCCTGCTGCCCCCTAAGGCCACCATCACGCCGGCAGCCACCCTCACCAGCTTACCGCAAGTCACGATCACTCAGCCGCCGCAACCTACAACGGACGGGACACCGGGAAAGAAATGCGATGCCGGCGAGTTTGTCAGCGATGTGACTATTCCAGATGGCACCAGCCTGACGCCGGGACAGGAATTCACCAAAACCTGGCGTTTAAAAAACACCGGTTCGTGCACCTGGACCACCTCTTACCGGGTGGTATTCGATTCAGGCGTTTCGCTTGGCGCCCCCGCCAGTTTTAATCTGCCCACCAGCGTCCCGCCGGACGCGATCGTGGATATTTCGGTGCAGATGAAAGCCCCAACAGAGGTCAAAGATTATCAGAGCAACTGGAAGCTGCAGAACGCCACTGGCGTCACGTTCGGCCTGGGGGAAGATGGCACCAAGAGTTTTTGGGTGAAAATCACGGTGGAGACCGCCAATTTGCCCTTTGCAGTCTCCAAAGTTGTGCTCGGCGCAGACAACGCAGCCTTCAGCGGCGCCTGCCCGCATACCACAGCTCTGACCGCAGCCATCACGGTTACGGCAGCCGGCCGGGTGACCTATTTCTGGGAACGCTCGGACGGTACCAAAGGCGCCATGCAGGAACTGGTGTTTAATGCCGGGGGGACACAAACGGTCAATACCAGCTGGCAATTTGGATCCAGCTTTGATGGTACAGTCAAGATGTATGTCGACAACCCCAACCACCAGTATTTCCAAAATTTAGCCGTTAAAGTGACATGCGCCTAAGGTCGCATGGAC
>DATMXL010000054.1:0-12743 GCA_035561555.1 Bellilinea sp. | reverse complement strand
ATTAATAAATACATCGGCTTTTAAGCCGGTTTTTAGAAGCGAGAGTAAGGTGCATACTGCGCAAATTGTGCTCCCCCTCAGGGCGATCTGCGTCGGCAAAGCGGAACGTGCACATGACCACACTATTTTGCTGACTCTGGGTGACAACCGGTCTGGGCGACCAGCGGTCGCCGCGACAACCGGCGTGAGGGAAGCTGTTGCGAGCGAGGAGGAGGTGTTGACTGCGTGCAGGATGCACAGGGAGCCGAGCCTTCGGTGATTTGTGACCTTTCATGATCCATCGTATCATTTTCTTCCGGGACTGACCGCCCATACGTAAGGAGGTTGATAGTGAAAATCAAGCACTGTACAATCATTGGTGAATAGGTCGCATTTTCTTAAAGAATGTGCCTTGTCGGTGCCTTCCGAGACTACTATCTCATACCCATCGGGAAGCCAGGGTTGAGAACCTAGCAGGCCTGTGATTTCAGTGGTAAAGAGCGTGGGAGAGGGAAGATCGGTTAAATAACTCACTCCTGCCATTCCAATCCTAATCACTAACACCTGGGAGTCTAGGGACCAAGTTAATTCTTCCGGCCCCTGGTCAATGTATGTATTGCTGGAAGAACCAGTCCTCAGGTCTTGGATATAGACATTTCCGCTATTCAAGTATGCGAGATAGCGACCATCCGGCGTTATGTCAAAACTTCCCGGGTTGGATAAAGCCTTGCTGTGCGGACTACTAACGAGAACCTCTTCCGTCGATTCTTGAATGTTAAGCCCAACGAGTTCATATTCCGAGTCAGCGCCGGGTGAGAGAAATCGAACGTAGGCAATAATGGCATCATCGACCCAATCCGTGGAAGAACCAGGGACTCCAACCTTGTCGATGACTTCCACACCACCGGTTTCAACATCAATGGTTAATAATTCCCCTTCTCGATTGACAAACGCAACCCGATGTCCATCCTGTGACCAGGATGAAGGCCCATCCTCATCGTTTATCGAAGTTAACCTTTTTACCGAACCTTTTGTCAGATTGGCGATCATCAGGTAACTGGCTTTACATAAAGGGTTAACGCTTGTCTGGTAGACAAAACTAATTTTCTCACCATCTGGCGACCAGCGGATGCTTTTTACCCGAGCGTCAGAATTCCCCCTTGCAATTGGATAAATAATGTTAGCTGATGTAGATCCAAGGCGATAAAGGGTCAAGCCCTCATTGGAAACTGCAATTGTTCCAACGCTCTCAACCAGAGCAAAGGAGGTTTCAGGGGGCGACGCATTTTGGGATGTTCCGCAATCTACGGTTGGGTCCTGAGATGCAACACTGGAAGGGTAAGCTGCATATAGGGGCGTTTCTACGCCCGATGACGGATTGGGAGAACACCCCGAGATGGCAATAATCAAGGTGAAGGTGACCCCAAGTGTTTGCAGGACATCACGATTTCTAAATTTCACAAGGCGCTTCCTCATTGCAAATGAATATATAGCAAACAACGCGAGGTTTTTCTATATGGGTTGCACCACCCTGCAATGAATATGATAATGCAAGGCAGTGCAAAAAGTATTTCCCAAGCGTTTTGATGCTATCGGGTCATATAACCACAATAATGACTTTCTCCATCGTTACTGGGATACCACTCGTTTTCGTTAAAAGTTCTTAGTTCACCAAGATCAACTGGATTCTCGGAGGTCCGAATATGGAAATGCAAGTGAGGCCCGGTTGAGGTCCCAGTATTTCCCGATAATCCCAGATTGGTCGAAGTCCATACTTGTTGCCCTGGGCTAACAGCAAATGAGTTTAGGTGTGCATAAGCTGCCAGGTAGGCCTTAGCATAGAGATAATCGGTATTTGCCATGAGTAGATTACCATAACCGGTAGAATCCCATCCAGCAAAATCGATCCAACTTCTGTGGGTAGAGTGCACGGGGGTATTCAACGGATCCCAAATGTCTACTGCCATATATGCCCTACCGACATGTACAGATGACCCACATCCTACATTCATACTTCCCACTGGAATAGGCGCATAAAAAGAGTTGTCCGGTAAAGGTTCAATAACAAGTAATGTATTGGTTGAAGGTGACTCAATCATTACCGAGGACCCTCTTGGTTGCGGTTGGAATTCCGGTCCGAATGCCTCGGATAAAGTTGTAGGTGCATTCTCTCCAATTTTGATCGACTTGAGCATTTGGGTGAACACATCTGATTCAACTTCTAGGTTAGTCCATAAGAACCACACCATTTCCCCTTGAACCAAATTTGCTAATTGGAAATAAGTCATGGGAGAGGAGCCACGGATAATATATGTCTCAATGCCAGATATAGGCGGAGCTTCTGCATCGGTAATTAGCTCCCATTGGAATTCAGACGAATTAAATGTTGAACTCTTTTGGAAATACTCTTTGAGCCATTCGTCAAAATTGGTTTTTCCATCCATACTCAAAGTGTGCAGGCCAAATACTATCTGCTGAGTTCCCAAAACAAAAGTCAAGACTCCGCCATATGTTCCATCTGCTTCTGAAGGGGCAATTACAACCCAATCTTCAGGATATTCAAGGGCAACGTCGTAATGGTCGAATGTGTACGATGTCCACGCCCTGCCCCCCTCCATGTTTTTTGCATTTACCAAACTTGGTACTTGAACGAGGCTAAATGTTAATCCTAGAGTAACCAAGACCAGCAGAACTTTTGATTTGTACATTTCTCCTCCGCAATTTATTTCTACCCGCTCACCTTTTCCTTACAATGCATGGGCGAATAGTTGGTTTTGTGCCAAAATTCACGATTAATTAAATAATACACAAGTCTCATTAATAAGACATCGGCTTTTAAGCCGATTTACCTTCACTCTTCCTGTTTATAACTAATTCGCGGTATTAATTATTTATCCATCCCTGTTGAATTGCCATTCTTACTGCTTCTGTTCTATTATTGGCCTGCATTTTTTGCAGAATGTTTTCCAAATGAGAACGAACCGTCCGATCAGAAATATTCAATGCATCCCCGATTTGCAAGTTGCTGTTCCCTTCTCTCACCAGTTCAAGTACCTCGAGTTCTCGGGATGTAAGGTGGACTGCAGAATCTTGCACTTCTGCCATTTTTTCTCGAACAGATTGGCTAAAAAAGAAACCGCCTTGCATCACGCTCCGGATCGCTTCGACTATAACTTCCGCGGTTTCGGTTTTCAGGATGTATCCGTGAATATCGCATTCCAGTAGTGTCCTTACATAACCTTCATTGTCATAAGCGGTCAGGATGATGATTTTTATGTTTTTACAGGAAGACTTTACCGCACGGATGGTTTCCTCGGCAGAAAGACCCGGCATGCTCAGATCGAGCAACAGAACGTCTGGTTGAAGCTCCAAACACAGCGTCTGGGCTTTCTCCCCGTCACATGCCTCGCCCACCACAATGAATTCAGTTTCCGTTGAAACGACTGTGTTGATTCCTGCGCGAAAAAGTGGATGGCAATCTGCGGACACTACCCGGATCGTCATTTCCCTCCCCTTTCCTCCTGCGTCTTGCAAACCGAACGTGGCCTCTCTGCTTTGACCGTTATAGCCGTTTTTGACGGCTGGCCCTGCTCCCTTTCTTTTTTTAACCGACATGTCTATATATAATTAATCGTGCGATAAGCCAAAAAGTAACATTAGAGATCGGAGCATCTCTCCTCATGCGAGAACTCAGTAATTTAGATGTACGTTTTTGGTAATGTAATCATTGATTTCCGAAACTATTGTAACAACAAGAGGGCTTCAAGAGTGGCTTCAACAAATCCTGCGACCTATCATCATGAACACATAACACAGCCTGGAAGAGGATTGGCATCGGGCCGGGAATCCACACACTTTCAATGGTAAAATGACCCTATGCTGAAACGATGGCAATTCTGGCTGGGGATCGCGATTAGCGCGGTCTTTTTGTATCTGGCGCTGCGCGGATTGCACCTGGGGGAAGTCTGGAATTCGCTGAAGACGGCCCGTTATCTCTGGCTGCTGCCGGGAATCGCGGTGTACTTTATCGGCGTATGGGTGCGGGCCTGGCGCTGGCATTACCTGCTGCGCCCGCTGAAGAAAATTTCCACCCGCAGCATGTTCCCCATCGTCACCATTGGCTACATGGGCAATAATATTTTCCCGGCGCGGGCCGGCGAAGTGCTGCGGGCTGGCATCCTCAAGGACCGCGAGGGGGTGCCCATCTCGGCATCGCTGGCGACGGTAGTGGTGGAGCGCATCTTCGATGCGGTGGTGATGCTGGGCTTCGTCTTTTTCAACCTGGGCGCGCTGGAGAACCTGACCCACAATTCCGGTTTTATCGGCAACATTCAGCAGCTGGCGGTGTGGGGATCGATCATCTTCATCGGCGCGCTGGTGGTATTTCTGCTGGCAGCCATGTTCCCGCTGGTCACTGAGCGCATTGTGCTCAAGCTGATCGAGCGGGTAGTGCCGCTGCGTTTCCGCGAAAAAACCCGCGGCGTGGCGCTGAAATTCCTCACAGGACTGGAATCGCTGCGCTCGCCCAAAGACGCACTGATGGTGCTGTTCACCACGGTCCTCATCTGGATGTTTGAAACCGGCAAATACTGGTTTGTTATGCATGCCTTTGACTTCCAGGTCAGCTTCTTTGCCTTGATGCTGATGAACGGCATTGTCAACATTGCCACCACGCTGCCATCCGCGCCCGGCTACATTGGCACCTTCGATGCACCAGGCATCGCCGTGCTGGTGGCATACGGCGTGCCGGCAGAGATCGCGGCCGGGTACACGCTGGTGCTGCACGCCGCACTGTGGATCCCGATCACCCTGCTGGGTGCCTACTATTATTTACGTCAACCGCTGCGCTGGGGGAAAGACCTGGGAAAGATACAGCAAAACCAGGGAACACAGCCTGCTTGAAGGAGCGCAAATGAAAATAGCCATTATTGGGGCGGGTATCGGCGGAATGGCTGCCGCCCAGGACTTTGTCAACGCCGAACACGAAGTGACCATTTTTGAATCAGCGCCCGGGGTGGGGGGATTGGCTGCCGGCTTTAAAGATGAAGGCTGGGACTGGTCGGTGGAGCATTTCTATCATCACTGGTTCCAGAAAGATCACGACATCCTGGGGTTGATCCGCGAACTGGGCCTGCAGGACAAGGTGCTCTTCCCGAATCCCAAAACGGTGGTGTATTACAAGGGGAATTTTTACCCGTTGGACAGCCCCAAAGCGGCGCTGACCTTTCCGGGCTTCACGCTGGTGGATATGGCGCGTTTTGGCTTTGTGACGGTGTATCTGCGCTACATCGCGGATTGGAAACCACTGGAAAAATTCACCGCGCACGAGTGGATGCGCAAGTATTACGGCGAAAAGCTGTATCAGACCATGTTTGAGCCGTTGCTTGAGGGCAAATTTGGCCCCTACTACAAACAGGTCAACATGGCCTGGTTCTGGGCGCGCTTTAAGGCGCGCAGCACCCGCCTGGGGACTTTTGTTGGCGGCTTTCAGGCTTTTTCGGATGCCTTTGCCGATATTCTGCGCGGGCGCGGAGTGGATATCCGCCTGTCGACGCCGATAGAGCGCATTGAATCATTGCCGGACGGAAAATTGAAGTTGAATCTGCCCGGAGGCGAATCGCAGGAATTTGACCGCTGTCTGGTGACGGTGGGTCCGGGGCTGATGGCGCGCCTGGCGCCCGACCTGCCGGCTGACTACCTGCAAGGATTGCTCAACCTCAAGTCGATGGGTGCGGTGGTGCTGGTGCTGGCGCTTAAACACCAACTGTCAACCCAGGGGTACTACTGGTACAGCCTGCCCAAGAACGCCGGTTATCCCTTCCTGGCGCTGGTGGAGCATACCAACTTCGTCTCCCCCGAGCATTTTGGCGGCGACCATATCGTCTATGTCGGCGACTACCTGGAGCTCGACCACGAGTATTTCAAACTCTCCAAAGAGGAGCTGCTCGAGCGCTTTTTACCCGAGCTGCAGAAATTTAACTCCAACTTTAACCCGGAGTGGGTGCGCAAAACCTGGTTGTCCCGCGCTGCTTACGCCCAGCCGGTGCCGCTGGTCAATCATTCGCAAAATATTCCCGAAATTCAGACGCCGATCAACGGCCTGTACTTCGCCAGCATGAGTCAGGTATACCCATGGGATCGCGGCACAAATTTTGCAGTACAAATTGCACGCAAGGCCGCAAAGTTAATGTTGGGTTAACGGGGTGGGTGCCCGGTGGATAGAACGAAAAGACCTTTTCAGGTCTGAAAATCCTGCTGTTTTTGCCATTCCTCCAATGTTAAAGAATCCTTTTGTCGCGAACCCTTTTATTCGGCATCAACAAATTATTTCTCCACCATCCTACGACTCTCAATATTTTTGGATTGATCTACCACCTGTGGTAATTACAGGCGATTTTTGACCTCTGACCAGCATATGTGGACTTGTTCTATTTTTGAAAACCGCATTGGTGGTGTTGCCCCCCTACTAAAATATCACGAATTAAATTCTGTTTTCCCCAGCGATTTGTTAAGGTTAAAAAAATTAAAGATTCAAGTATTTTTAGGCAGGCGGAGGGTAAACGGCTTGTTAAGCCCTCCTGTTTCTGATAGAATGTTCGAAGTGAATTGCGGGAGGAAATAGAGCGGTCGCCCAGCCGCCCCCCCGTTATTGAACCAAAACCTATTTTAATATTGTTATGCCTAACCCCCATGATGCTCGGTGGGGTAGATTTTTCGTCGGTGGTCGTCATTTCAGTCTGGAGACCCGTGCATGAATGCCCAACAAGCCTGGCAAGCGACAATCGGACAGCTGCAAATGGAAATGCCCAAGGCTAATTTTGAAACCTGGGTGCAAAGCGCTGAACTGGTCAATCAGGTCAACGGTAAATATACCATTGGGGTTAAGAATGCTTATGCCCGGGATTGGTTGGACAGCCGTCTGGCCAGCACGGTAACGCGCATTTTGACCGGCTATTCCGATGGTCCGGCTCAAGTTGAATTTGTGGTTTGGAACCATGAAATGGAATTGGATTTTCAAGTCTTACCGGACGAACCGCACTGTTCAACCAGTCAGGATGTGCGTTCCAATCGCACGCTGATTCCACGCTATCACTTCGAAAACTTCGTGGTGGGTGCCAGCAACCGCATGGCGCACGCTGCCTGCATGGCAGTCGCTGAGAGTCCAGCCAAAGCCTACAACCCGATGTTCCTGTACGGCGGGGTAGGTCTGGGGAAAACGCACCTGCTGCATGCCATTGGCAACGCGGCACAGCACAGCGGCTTACAGGTGCTGTACGTCTCGTCGGAAGAGTTCACCAACGAACTGATCAATGCCATCCGCACGCACAACACCCAGCCCTTCCGCGACCGCTACCGCAGCATCGATGTGCTGCTGGTGGACGATATCCAGTTCATCGCCGGCAAAGAATCGACGCAGGAAGAGTTCTTCCATACCTTCAATACCCTGCATAACCAGGAAAAACAGATCGTCATGTCTTCAGACCGGCCACCCAAGGCCATGGTCACGCTTGAGGAACGTCTGCGCTCGCGCTTCGAGTGGGGATTGACCGTCGACATCCAGCCGCCAGACCTGGAAACCCGCATCGCCATTTTGCGTTCCAAGGCTGAGCGAGCCATGCGCAACGTTCCGCCTGAGATCCTCAACCTGATTGCGCGCCAGATCCAATCCAATATCCGCGAGCTGGAAGGCGCGCTGACCCGCGTACTGGCGTACGCTGACCTGTCCAATCAGCCGCTGACCACAGAAATGGTGCAGATCGCGCTGGTGGATATGCTGCCGCAGCGCACCAGCATCGAACCGACCCAAATCATTTCGGCGGTGGCGGCAGCCTTCGGACTGTCACCCGATCACCTGCTCAGCCGTGACCGCTCACGCGAGGTGGCGCTACCGCGGCAGATTGCCATGTATCTGATGCGCGAGGTCGGTAATATTTCGCTGCCGCAGATCGGCGAGGCATTGGGCGGGCGCGATCACACCACCGTCATGTACGCCTGCGGCAAGGTCAAGGATTTGATTGAGAGCGACGACCGGCTGCGCCGTCAGGTGCTGAATTTGCGCGAGCAGTTGTTCGGCCGGCCGATGGTAGCGTAAATAGAATTGATCATAGCGAAACAGCGGCGGAGGTCAGGGGGCTCCGCCGCTGTTTGTTGTTAAGAGCAGGAGTGAGGTGATGCGTACGCGAACGGGTACGAGCCTTACCTTGCTGCCCGCCTGAGTCCTCATTGTTATGATTTGGGCGAGGCTAAGGGGATTATTTTTAACTGGGCGTAATTTTATTTGCCTCGCCCTTACGAGTTTTTTCAGCGATTCGGGCACGGGGCAAAATTTTGGCAGGGGCATGGAGATTTTAAAGAATTCTTTGTCATCAAACCCGCCCCGTGCCCAACGATGTGGAGGTTATTTTTTTGGCCCGGGGATACTATAGCGTTGTAGGGGTTCAGCAGCGCTGAACCCCTACGGTGGAAAATATGACGTCCACTCGGGTACCAATCGATTTATGGTGGATCTTACATGAAACGTGACACTTGGCACGGTTTAATCAGACTATTTGTGGTGGAATAACCCCTCCATTTTTTGTTATAATCCCGCCCATGAAATACTACATCTGGACCGAAGGTTGTCAGATGAATGTGGCAGACTCGCAGCGCGTGGCTTCAGCACTGGAGCACCTGGGTTACCACTCCGCTCCCGTTGCCGAAGATGCCGACGTGGTGGTAATGAATACCTGCGTGGTGCGCCAGGCTGCCGAGGACAAAGCTTACGGACGCCTCACTTCACTGAATAAGATCAAAAAACACCGCCCCGAACTGGTCATCAATTTGATGGGCTGTTTGGTGGGCGTCAAGGGTAATGCCAAAGTCGCGGCACGCTTCCCCTACGTGGACGTCTTCTCGCCGCCTTCCGACCCAGCGCCGCTGGTGGAGTACCTGCTCAAACGTGACGGACGCGAGCTGGAAGCTGCCGAGGTGGCGCAGCGTTTTGCCTGGCAGGACGAGGACCTGGTGCTGCCCGTAGGCGAGCGCGGCAACCTGGTCAGCGCGTTCATCCCCATCGTATACGGCTGCTCGCACGCCTGCACTTACTGCATCATCCCCTACCGCCGCGGGGTTGAACAAAGCCGCCCGCCGGAAGAAATCATGGCTGAGGCGCGCGCGCTGGCGGCCCAGGGCGTCAAAGAGATCACCCTGCTCGGTCAAATTGTGGACCGCTACGGCAAGGACCAACCGGATTACCCCGACCTGAGCGGGCTGCTGCGGCGGCTGTCCAATGTGGACGGCATCGAGCGGCTGCGCTTCCTGACCTCGCATCCCAATTGGATGACCGACGAGCTGCTGGACACCGTCGCAGAATTGCCCAAAGTCATGCCGCACATCGAGGTGCCCATTCAGGCTGGCGATGATGAAATGCTGCAGGCTATGCGCCGCGGCTACACCACTCAGCAGTACCGCGAACTGATCGAACGTATCCGCGCCCGCATTCCGGGCGTATCCATCGCCACCGACATTATCGTCGGCTTTTCCGGCGAAACCGAAGAGCGCTATCAGCACACTTACGACCTGCTGGCTGACCTCAAACTGGATGTGGCTCACCTGGCGCGCTACTCGCCGCGGGCTGGTACGGTGTCGGAGCGGCGCATGCCAGACGATGTGCCTGACGAAGAGAAATGGCGCCGCTTCCGCGCCCTGGAAGCGCAGCAGGAGCGGCTGGTCTCTGAAATTCACGCCCGCTACCTGGATCAGACCGTCGAGGTGCTGTTCGAGGAGCAGGTGCGCGGACGCTGGAAGGGCCGCACGCCCACCAATAAGCTGGTATTCGTGGAAACCGAGGCCAATCTGCGCGGACAGATCCTGCCGGTGACCATCACCCGCACCGGACCCTGGTCGATGCAGGCACGCCTGGTCAACGCGTGAACCGCCGTGCCTTGCTGATTGTCGGGTTACTGGTGGCTGCGGCTGCCGGGGCAGCATTCTTTTTTCTATCCGGACGCTCCACCTCGCGTTCCGTGCGGGTCATGCAGTGGATTCGCGCTTCAGCGGTTCACCAGGAGTGGGCCATTCAAGCCGGCGGGCGCTGCGAGGATGCGCCTTTCAGCTACCCGACCAACGGCTTCATTGGCTTTTTATGGGATGATTCGTTTCGCCCGGGTCACCGTCATAGCGGATTGGACATTTTCGGCGGCAAGGATGTCGGTGAGACTCCGGTGGTGGCGGCCTATGACGGCTACCTGACGCGCCTGTCGGATTGGAAATCGACCGTCATCGTCCGCATCCCGGAGGACCCGCTGCAGTCCGGCCGCCAGATCTGGACCTACTACACCCACATGGCTGATTCGCAGGGCAACTCCTTTATCGATTCAGCTTTTCCGCCGGGCACCACCGAGCAATTTGTTACGGCTGGCACGCTTCTTGGTACTCAAGGTAATTATTCGGGCACCGCAGGCAATCCGACCGGGGTACACCTGCATTTTTCGATCGTGCGCGATGATGGGTCAGGGAAATTTTTGAACGAGCTGGAGATCGGCAATACCATCGATCCCTCGCCGTATTTTGGGCTGAGCCTGAATGCGGCGCAGGTTGACTCTGGCTACATCCCGATCTGTCAACTGGAGAGTGCAGGGGACTGAGCATGGCTCAAAATGCAGGACTGGCGGGAAAAGTAGTTTTGATCGTGGGCGCGGGCCGGCCGCTGGGACGGCTGCTGGCGCTGGGTTTTGCCCGCGCTGGCGCGAAATTAGCGCTGCACGACCTTTCTCCGGTGCACCTGGACCAGACCGCGGCGCAGGTGCAGGCACTGGGCGCCGAATCCCGCGGCTACACCGGCGACGTCGGCAAGGGGCTGCCCTGCCGCGCCTTGATCTCCGACGTACTGGACGACTGGCAGCGGCTGGACGTGCTGGTCACCTGCCTGCAGGCGGCTCCGCCGGCGGGCTTGCTGCAGCTGGACGAATGGGATTGGACGCGCACCCTGGAACTCAACCTCAGCGGGCCATTCCTGCTGGCGCAGGCAGCGGCACCTGTGATGATCGAGCAGGGCGGGGGCAGGCTGATTTTTATCACGAGCGGCAAGACGGGTGAGCCTTCACCGGCTTTTAACGCCAGCCAGGCGGGATTAAACGGGCTGGCTTTGGCAGTGGCGGCTGAGCTTTTACCCTATAATATATACAGCTATGCGGTCGATGCGGGGGACCCGGGGACCGCCGGCGATGCCCTGGACTTTGCCAGTCCGGCGGCAGTGCGGTTGCAGGCAAAGGTGGTTAAATTATGCACTCCGGCAGCGGTAAATACGGCCGGGCAGGGGATTTCACTGGATTAATTTACTCGTAACACAGAGAGGCGGGGGGATGCTTTCATTTCGCGAGCTGGTCTATGGCTTCCGCAGCCTGGAGTTGGATCCCAGGGTGCCGGTCATGGTGCACGCCTCGCTCTCATCCTTTGGCGGGCTAAACGGCCGGGCAGCCGTGATGCTGGGAGCTCTGACCAGCGTCTTCCCCAAATTGATGGCGCCGACCCACACCTACCATACCATGCTTGATCCCGAGGACGGCCCGCCCAATAACGGCATGAGCTACGGCAACGGGCAGGCGCTCAACGCTCTGGCCGATTTTTATACCCCGGAGTTGCCGGCCGACCGCCTGATGGGCGTGCTGCCCGAGTTGCTGCGCCAGCACCCGCTGGCCAAACGCTCGGCGCATCCCATTTTGTCGCTGACCGGCATCGGTGTGGACGAGATATTGGCTGCTCAAACCCTGCGGGACCCGCTGGCGCCGATTCACGATTTGTACGAGGCCGAAGGCTACGTGCTGCTGCTGGGCGTGGGGCACAGCGTCAACACCAGCCTGCACTTTGCCGAAAAACTGGCCGGACGGCGCACGTTCATCCGTTGGGCGCTGACCCCCGAAGGCGCGGTGGAATGCCCGGGTTTCCCCGGCTGCTCGATGGGCTTCGACCAGGCGGACCCGTACCTGGCGGACCTTAGCCGCTGCGTGCGAATTGGCTCGGCGCTGGTGCGGGCTTTGCCGGTGCGCGAGATGGTCATCACTGCCGCCACGCTGATCCGCGAAGACCCGCTGGCGTTGCTGTGCGAGGACACGGGGTGCGAGAGGTGTAAGGCGGTGCGGGAGGAGGTGGATAAAACTGGTATTTAAGCCTGGAGCAACTGAAAATTAGCCACAATAAAGCTGAACAGTTTTGAATAATCGTGTTACTTTTTCGCTAATTAATATAGTGATACCGATCAACCACTGAATCGAACTGCAATCCATATTAATTCCTTCAGAAGAGGCCCCATAAAAAATATGAGAAACAACATTTGGCGCATGTTGGTATGTTTGCTTGTGATCATCCCCATGATCAACACCATCTATTCACCCATGAAAGATTTCTCCCCGGATGAATTAGTTGGTGATTGTACAACCTATGCCAATAATCCATACAAGTCCGGTTCAACTGTTTTAGGATCAGGCGGTGTCTCTTGCCTGTATTCACACCCGGTAATTCAAGTAGTGGTGACTGTTTATGACGTAACAGCCGGGGTCCGTTCATCTCAGGGGACCAAATCCTGTCCTGGAGGAACCAGTTGTTCCGTAAATTCAGGGACAGTTCCATATATTTCGGGTCATTATTATCGAACAGAAGTATCTGTGTACTTCAGCAGCTCGAATCAATACGCTCAAAGTTCGGATATTCGCATTTGGTAAGTTCATATGGGTTGTAAGTCGATGATTTGACAATATTTTACATTCGGTTTTTTAATTATTCCTGGG
>DATMXL010000053.1:0-3340 GCA_035561555.1 Bellilinea sp. | reverse complement strand
GTTCTAGGAACGAACCAACTGTTGAATTATCGTTACTTGGATCTGAAGTTGTAAAGTCGATCAATTACATTAATCAAAATTCCCCGGGAATCAATATCGAACAATATGTCATCATGCCGAACCATGTGCATTTGCTCATTGTGATCGAATGCGGCGAAAATAAGATCTCTTTGTCTGACGTGGTTCGCAGATTAAAATCGTTTACCACCAGGCAGCTCAATCAAATTTATCGAACAGAAAATTCTGTTTTATGGCAGCGCTCCTTTTATGACCACGTCATCCGTGACCCGGATGATTATGCGAATGTTCAGAATTATATTGATCTGAATCCATGGAAGTGGAAAGAAGATGATTACTACTCAAAGGATTGAAATCAGATTCCATGGAACTCTTGCACCGAATTTTGAGTGATCTGTATGGGACGGGTCCATCCCATCCCGAAATTTAATCTTCGTTTTAAATTATAGCGGGAGGGCGTGGAAGCCCTCCCCTACACTATAAAAACAGGCACGGGAGGGCCCCACGCGGGGACGCATAAACTGCGGAAGGCTTCCCCTACAAATCGACCAGAATTTTGAACCAACTGCTTGTAGGGGAAGGGTTCCATCCCGTCCCGAGGGTTAATTTGCTACCCAAACGGGAGGGCGTGCCACGCATCCCACAAGGGGACGCATAAACTGCGGAAGCACACCTCAACGTTCAAAAATTGGCACGGGAGGGCCTGGAAGCCCTTTCCTACGCTACAAAAACCGGAACAGCATAACCCGCTAAAGCCCTCCCCAACACAAAACTCAATTGTGTGTTAAAATGATTTTCGCGTGAGTAGCTAATCGTTGCTGCTTTCCGCTCTTGGCGGCACCAACGGTGTTGTCTAAGGGCAATCCCATGGAAAGGAGGATTCCAACCAATGCGTAACTATGAATTGGTCTTCATAATCCAGCCCGATCTGGACGAAACCGCTGTTAAGGGTCTCGTCGAAAAGGTCCAGGCATGGATAACCGAAGCCGGTGGTGTCGTTGCGAAGATCGACAACTGGGGCAAACGCCGCCTCGCTTATCAAATCAATAAGCGCCGCGATGGCCAGTATGTTCTCTTCGAGATGCAGATGCCGCCCGCTTTCAGCGTTGAATTGGAGCGCAATTTGCGTTTCCAAGAACCGATTATGCGGTTCTCCATTATCAAACGTGACTAATTAGTCGATTGATCGTTTTGTCATTTCGGTTCTCAAGGAGTCATCATGAGCCGCGGATTGAATAAAGTCATGATCATCGGTCACTTAGGCCGCGATCCTGAAATGCGCTACACGCCCTCAGGCCGGCCGGTCACCACCTTCACTGTGGCCACCAGCCGTACCTGGAACACCGCTGACGGTGAACGCCACACGGAAACTGAGTGGTTCAACGTCGTCACCTGGGGAAACCTGGCGGAAATTTGCAAACAATACCTTGGAAAAGGTCAACAAGTCTATATCGAAGGCCGTTTGCAAACTCGTAAATGGGATGACGCCGAGGGTGTTAAGCACAGCACAATCGAGATCGTTGCCAGCGAAATGATGATGCTTGGAGAACGCCGTGACAACAATATTAACGCTTCCGCCGAGCCCGTAGAGGGCGAAGAGGCGGAAAGCGAGTACCCTTTTTAGGAGTAGGCTCAAATGGCTGAAATGAATCAGGGCGAGAACGAGCAGCAAAGTGGTGGACCGCGCCGGTTTATAGCGCGCCCCAAAATCTGCCAGTTCTGCGCCGACAAAAATGTTTTAATCGACTATAAAGCGGTCGATATGCTGCGCCGTTACGTCACTGACGACGGCAAAATCCGCCCACGGCGCCAGACCGGCACGTGCGCCCGGCACCAGCGCGAGCTAGCGCAAGAAATTAAGCGCGCCCGCCACCTGGCTCTGCTGCCCTTCGTTGGCGAAGAGTGGACCGAGTACGTCCGCTAGGACTTCATCAGGATCGAAATTCAGGGCATAGGCTTTTTTAAGCCGATTGCCCTTCTTTATTTTGTGTTGAAAGGTACGTTATGGCAAAGTCGCCCCAAACGAAGCACGTCACCAGGAAACAGCAAAACCGGGTTGAACGCGAGCATCGACAGCGCACCATGATCACCGCCGCAACCGTCGCAATTGTTGCCCTGGTGGTGTTGATTCTTGGATACGGCGTGCTCGACCAACTTGTTTTCCAAAAAAATAAACCAGTAGCAACCGTGGACGGCACCAAAATCAGCCTGGCAGACTTCCAGGCGCGCGTGCGTTACGACCGCTACCAACTCATTCAGAACACTATGTCGCTGCAGCAATATGCGCAGATGTTCAGCTTCGACGAGAATTCTGCTGCCTATTTCACCCAGCAAATTCAACAAAACCTGACCACGCTAAATACGCCGGAAGTGATGGGTGATCAGGTGGTCGAAGAATTAATCAACGATGTAGTAATCGCCAAGCAGGCTGAAAAGATGGGAATTACGGTCAGTGATGAGGAAGTGGAGATTGCGCTGCAGGAAGCCTTTGGTTTCTTCGCCAACGGCACCCCCACTCCCGAACCCACCGCCACAACTTTTGCAACTGCGACTCTTTCAGCGCTGCAGAAAACTTTAATTCCGCCCACGGCTACTCCCAGCCCGACCGCCACAGCAACTGCTGGCGCCACAGCTACGCCAACCGAGGGACCGACTACTGAACCAACCACAGCGCCAACGACTGATTCAAACGCCACCCCGACTGAAGAGCCGACCCCCCTCCCGACTGCCACGCCGTATACGCTGGAAGGTTACCAGACCAGCTATGCGGACTATGTGGCTGCACTGGATACCGAAGCCCAGTTTACTGCTGATCAGTTCCGTGAGATTTTCCGCTCACGGCTGTTGTACGATAAGGTGCTGGCTGAGGTGACCAAAGACATCGTCCCAGAAGAGGACTATGTCTGGGCACGTCACATCCTGGTCGCAACGGAGGAAGAAGCCGCCATAGTCGCAGGTCAACTTCAGGCTGGCAAGGATTGGACCCAACTGGCTGCCGAGTTCTCGACCGACGAGAGCAATAAAAACCAGGGCGGCGATCTTGGCTGGTTCAACAAAGGTGCCATGGTCACCGAGTTTTCGGATGCTGCTTTCGCTTTAACCGAGGTCGGCGAAATCAGCCAACCCGTGAAAACCACCTTCGGCTTTCACATCATTCAGCTGCTTGGGAAGGAAACTCGCCCAGCCAGCAGTGACAGCCTGGAACAAATGAAATCGGATAAATTCTCCGAATGGCTGGCTGGCGTCAAGGCTGAAATGACGATAGAAACCTTTGACAACTGGACTGGCAAAGTACCCACCATCCCGGTCGCACCTTCCAGTT
>DATMXL010000052.1:0-7346 GCA_035561555.1 Bellilinea sp. | reverse complement strand
GGTATGGGCGGTGGCGGTGGTGGCGGCGGAATGATGACGTCGCTGGCTAACGGTGCAGCTTTCAACATTCTGACCGTCAATGTCAGCCGTAAGGCTAAATTAGCACCGGTCCTTGGCCCTCTTCCCCCATTGGAAATGCATTTTGACGCTGGAAATGTCGAAAATTGGGCTTCTCCAGTCCCATTTTCCCTGGACATGTCCATGATGGTCTGGACCATCAACGGTCGTGTATACGAGATGGAGGGCATCGCAGACGATGAAATGGTTCATCTGGATAAGCCCATCGCCTGGGAATGGATCAACAACTCGCCCATCCCCCATCCCATGCACATCCATAATGTTCAATTCCAGGTGGTGCAAAGAACCCCCTCAGCCAGCAGCAGCTACACTACCGTCAATCAGGGATTTGTGGACAGCGGCTGGAAAGATACCGTCATCGTCTGGCCAGGTGAGCGTGTCAAGATTGCCATGATGTTCAACCCGCATGGCGGCATGTACATGTATCACTGCCACATTCTGGAGCATGAAGATATGGGCATGATGCGCAACCTGATGGTGATGGGCGGCGAAATGCCCCCCATGGAAATGTAATCGGCACCTAAAGCCGCCTGTATACATTCATTCGACTGCGCGGTACCGGTTCGGCTCAATCAGGAAATTAAGAATTTACCTGTCGATCATTAGCTTGTGGGAGGGTTTGCTCCCTCCCACAAAACCAACATATTTACTACCATCTGGAGGTGCAAAAAGTGCCTATTGACCTTATTTTCACATTTTTGTTCTGTAAAAATGACGTTTTACCTTAAATCCTTAAATCCAATCAGACACCGGTTAGTTGATAAGGGAGGGAAAAATGAAAAAGATGTTGATGATCATCATAGTGATAATGGTTGGAACCGGTTTGCTGCTGCTTTTCGGGGCAAAGACGTCCGCGTTCGCTCAGGAAGAGGTCCCAACGCTGACCGCGGAGGAATTGCTGGGCAAAGCTTTGTTTTATGATCCGGCGCTTTCAGCTAATGGTACCCAATCCTGCGCCACCTGCCATGCCCCGGAAGTGGGCTACACCGGCCCGGACGCTGCTTTGAATCTCGGGGGAGCGGTCTACCACGGCGCGCTGCCTAATCATTTTGGCAACCGCAAGCCGCCGGCCTCAGCTTATGCCGGTGACAGCCCCGTCCTCCATTTTGACGATGTTGACGGCGGCTGGTTCGGCGGCATGTTCTGGGATGGGCGGGCAACCGGTTGGGTTCTACATGATCCGCTGGCAGAGCAGGCTCAGGGCCCGTATTTGAATCCCCTCGAGCAGGCTATTGCCAGCGAGCAAGTACTGTGTGTCAAGGTTAAACAGGCTGATTATGCAGCCCTGTTCGAGGAAGTCTGGGGACCTGGTTCCTTAAATTGCGCCAAAGACTCCTCGGGAATATATGAACTCATCGGGCGGTCAGTGGCAGCTTACGAACGCAGCGCCGAAGTCAACCCTTACACTTCCAAGTTTGACCTATTCTGGGACAATGCCAAAGATGCCGGCAAGAATGTGCAACTAATTAATTGCGGGGGCGGCATGGGCGGCGGCGGCATGGGCGGCGCCATGGGCTGCCCGGGCGGTGGTATGAACCCCAACCGTTGGACAATGTTCCGCAATTTGGGTCTGACGGACACCGAATTGATCGGTCTGGCGGTGTTTAACTCATCTAATCGCGGTGACTGCTCATCCTGCCACACACTCGAGGCTGGTCCGGACGGGTATCCGTTGTTTACCGACTACGGCTACGAAAATCTTGGTATCCCCAAAAATCCAGCGAATCCCTTCTATTCCATGCCAGAAGCGTGGAATCCGGACGGCGAGAATTGGGTGGATTTAGGCCTGGGTGGCTTCTTAATGAGCGCTGGAGAGCCCGCTGAGGTCTATGAACCTGAGATCGGAAAAGTAAAAGTACCCACGCTGCGCAACGTTGACCTGCGCCCTGGCGTGGGCTTCGCGAAAGCTTATGGTCATAATGGCTACTTCAAATCCCTGGAGGATATCGTCCTCTTCTATCACTGGCGCGGTATGATGGATGCAGGCATGGGCTGCGGCGGTATGGGTGGAGGCGGCATGGGTGGTGGTATGGGTGATTGCGAAGGCATGATGAATATGTTCCCCCCGCCGGAAGTTGACCAAAACCGTGCAACGCTGGGGATTTTCCCGCGCATGCAGGTGGATAGCATCGTCGCGTTCCTCAAGACCCTTTCCGACGGCTATGTCGCTCCATAACAGCTGAGTAGCGTCATTTCCAATCCAAGAATCAGATTAACAAAGGATGCCAGCAGCTCACTGGCGTCCTTTTGTTGTGAATCAAAATGGTATGGTCAGAGGCCTAAAACAATGATTCGTGCGGGTATTTTTCATCCAGTTTCGCCAGTGCGTATGAACCGGCTGCCCCAATTCCGAACAGCAGCGCGCACACGGCAATCGTCCAGCCGCTGACTCCGCCTGGGATAATCGCGGCAGTCGAGCCTACAACGATGCCAAGGATAAGGTGATACATAAACGTGTAAGCCTTCTTGAACATCCAGGAAATAGCCTTAGCCAGCAGCAAGACAATAATTGCCAGCCCAAGCACCAGCGGGATAATCACTCCCAGGTCAATTTGCTTGATACCGCTGGCCATGGGTTGGTATAAACCCAGATAGATCAGGAAGTTGGAGGGACTCAATCCCGGGATGATCAAGCCTAATCCCATAAATGCGCCGCTCAGCAGCCACATACCGAATGATGGCGTCAAAGTCACATTTTGCACGGTTTCGATCCAGCTCATGAAAAGGAAAGTCCCAACGGCTAAAGCAGCCAGCAAGACCCAGTGCCAACTTTTCCGTCCCTTTTGACCGGCGGTTTTCAGAAGCGACGGGAAAGTGCCGCAGATGAACCCGATGAACAACCAGGTGAATTGTGCTGCAAAATTTTTGAACGCGTAATCCACCACCGAAGAAAAGCCGATCACCCCCATACCCAGGCCGATCCCCACTGGCAGGAAAAAGCGCACGTTCTGTAAAAACTTGACCCGAATGTCCGCCAGAAAGCGCATCAATGGTTCGTAGAGACCGAAAACAACTGCCAGGACGCCGCCAGACAGCCCGGGGGTGATGAAGCCGATTCCCACCAAAATTCCTTTCAGCAGCCGGATCACCCACTCAACGGCTATGTTTTTCCCCTGCGTCAGACTACTGGTTTGCGCCATGTTTCTCCCTCATTGATGATCTGTTTCGTAAAGCCGTCTGATTATAAATCAGCTTCCCCCTTCCAGTCGAATCGAATATCGGACAACCGGGTGAAATGAGACGTCAAATCGAATATACTTGAGTATGATAATCAACGATTAAGGACGCGAACCGGGGTGGCAGGAAATCGCTTGCGATTATCACCCGGTCCAGTCCGGTTGCAAAGGAGAGCCCACAAGGTAAATCTATGGACAAACCCAGAAACACGCACAAAGTTGGCTTGATCGGTACTGGGATGGTCGGCGCTTCCTTTGCCTATTCATTGATGCAATCTGGCCTTGCCAACGAACTTGTCCTGATAGACCGGGACACGGCGCGAGCCGAGGGTGAGGCGATGGACCTCAACCACGGCATGCCATTCGTGCGGCCCATGCGCATCACTACCGGCACCTACTTGGATCTGGCGGACGCCGATGTGATTGTGATCTGTGCCGGTGCCGGTCAGAAACCCGGCCAAACCCGGCTTGAATTGCTTAAAATCAATGCGGCGGTCTTCCGGGACATTGTGCCAAAAATTTCGGCCGTCAATCAGAACGCCATCATTCTGGTTGCCACCAACCCGGTGGACATCCTGACCCAAATCACAACTGACCTGGCGGGCAGGGGCTGCTGTGTTCTGGGTTCCGGAACAGTCCTGGATACTGCCCGGCTGCGTTTTCTTTTGGGCAATCATTACGGGGTCGACCCGCGCAGCGTGCATGCCTATATCGTCGGTGAACACGGCGACAGCGAACTGGCCTTATGGAGCCTGGCGAATATCGCCGGGGTCCGACTGCCAGATTTCGTGGGGGTCACCGGTCAAAGTTACGACCAGGCGGCGCTGAATCGAATTTTCGACCAGACGCGCAATGCCGCTTATGAAATCATCCAGCGCAAGAAAGCGACCTATTATGCCATCGGGTTGGGTTTGCTTTCAATCGTCGAAGCCGTGTTGCGCGACCAGCATACTGTCATGACTGTCTCCAGTCCGTTGAATGGGCAATATGGCGTCAGCGGGATGTCCATCAGCATGCCGGCGATCGTCGGCAGCTCCGGTGTAGAGGAGGTGCTCAACCTGCCGCTCAGCCCTTCTGAATTAATTGCATTCCAGAACTCCGCCCAAACCTTGAAGGAACGGCTGGATGAGCTGCGGGATTGATTAGGTCGAAATAATTTTCCGTTTATATTGTTTTGATGCAATCGAATAATATTCGTGATCCACAGAAGGAAACCGGAGCCCACTCATGTCACCACTCACGCATTTCGAAACGACCGCCATCCACGCCGGGCAGGAGCCTGATTCCGCTACAGGGGCAGTGATTACCCCCATTTATCAGACCGCCACCTATGCGCAGGAACAGGTAGGCATCACCAAAGGATACGATTACAGTCGAACGGGTAATCCCACCCGCACCGCTCTGGAAACCTGTCTGGCAGCCCTTGAGGGTTTGGGGCTGGACCGCCCAACCTTTGCGCTGGCTTTCGCTTCCGGGATGGCGGCTACCGATACGCTGCTACGATTGGTCAAGCCCGGGCAGCATGTGGTGGCTTCCAATGATGTGTACGGCGGCACCTTCCGCTTATTCGACAAAGTCCTAAAAGAGTATGGGTTGTCTTTCAGCTACACCGATATCAGCGACCCGGCTCAGGTGGAACAAGCCATTACGCCTGAGACGACACTGGTCTGGCTGGAAACCCCTACCAATCCCCTGCTAAAAATCGCGGATATCGCCGAAATTTCGCGGCGTGTCAAAGCGAAGAATCCACAGACTCAGTTGGCGGTGGACAATACCTTTGCCACCTCCTACCTGCAGCAGCCCCTGGCGTTGGGCGCTGATTTTGTCGTTTATTCAACCACGAAATACATCAGCGGTCATTCGGACGTGGTCGGCGGCGCCATTGTAACCACCGATGCCGCGGCTTATGAGCAGCTGAAGTTCCTGCAAAACGCCATTGGTGCCGTCCCTGGTCCGCTGGATGCCTGGTTGACGCTGCGCGGGCTTAAGACCCTGGCCATCCGAATGGAACGTCATTCTGCCAACGCCGGCCAGATTGCCGAATTTTTATCCCACCACCCGGCTGTATCTCAGGTGGTCTACCCGGGCTTGGCCAATCACCCGCAGCATTCCGCCGCCAAATGCCAGATGCGTCTTTTTGGCGGCATGATTTCAATCATCATGTCGGGCGGTGAATCCGCCGCCCGGCGCATGGCTGGCGCGACACACCTTTTTCAACTCGCTGAGAGTTTGGGCGGAGTTGAATCTTTGATCGAGGTACCGGCAGCCATGACTCACGCCTCCGTCGCCGGCAGCCCGCTGGAAGTACCCGGCGGTCTGGTTCGTTTATCGGTTGGCATCGAAAACGTTGAGGATTTAATCGCCGATCTGAAGCAGGCGCTCGAGGTTTGAGTGGCAGAAATTTGAATCAAAAAGGACGCCTTCTGCCGCTGTCCCTTTGGTGTTGGCCAAAAGTTAATTTTTCTCGGATAAATAGTCAATCAGGTCGATCTTGGTCAAAACGCTGATCGGCTTGTCTTCCTCATTCACGATTGCCACTTTGCCGCGCTCGAAGGCGGTCAGCAAGGATTCCAGACTGGCTGCCGGATCGATCACCAACACATTCGGGTTGATCACCGCGGTGATGGTTTCCTCGGGGTCATGAACATGCCCGCTTTGCAGCAGGTGATCCAGCAAATCTACCTCGCTAACAATCCCGATTAACCTTCCGGTGGCATCTATCACCGGCAGTTGCGAAATATCATAGGATTTCATCTTTTCCACCACCGTAGTGATGCGATCTTCGCTGCGGGCTGTAACCAGCGGGATTTTCTTGCGGAATTCAAGCAGCCGGGCTACATTATCATCCGAGCGGGCAGCCGGCAGGTAACCATTCTCCCGCATCCAAATGTCGTCATAGAATTTCGAAAAGTAACGGCTGCCGGAATCGGGCAGGATGACCACCGCAATTTGATCCGGTTTCAATCCGCGCACAAATTCCGATTTCAATGCGCCAGCCACCGCAGATCCGGATGAGCCGCCAGCGAACAGACCTTCCTCGCGGACCAGGCGGCGCGCCATCAAAAAGGATTCGCGGTCATCCACGGTGATCACCTCATCAATCAGCGCCAGATCCAACGTGGAAGGCAGAAAATCCTCGCCAATTCCCTCGATCTTGTAGGTCTTGGGATGCGGATCATCGGGTATGTGGCCTATTTTCCAGGTCTCGTACAACAGTGATCCCTGGATATCGATGCCGACCACCTTGATTTCCGGGTTTTGCTCTTTAAGGTAGCGGGCTGCTCCGCTGATCGTTCCTCCGGTACCCATCCCGGCAACCAGAACATCGATTTTTCCACTGGTCTGCTGCCAAAGTTCTGGGCCGGTTGTACGATAATGCGCCTCCGGGTTGGCCGGGTTGTGGTATTGATTGGCCAAAATGCTGTTTGGCGTCTCCTGGACGATGCGGGCTGCCACGCTGTAGTAGCTGCGCGGGTCGTCAGGTGCCACGGCTGTAGGGGTTATCACGACGCGTGCTCCGTATGCCCGCAAAAAACGCACTTTTTCTTCGCTCATTTTGTCTGGCATGACGAAAACCGTCTTATAGCCTTTAACCGCTGCTGCCAGGGCTAACCCGGCGCCGGTGTTACCAGAAGTGGCTTCCACGATCGTACCCCCTGGTTTCAGCCGCCCTTCACGCTCCGCGTTTTCGATGATGGCGATCCCGATGCGGTATTTAATAGAGCCCGCCGGGTTCAGGAATTCAGCTTTAGCCAGTACCGTGCCAGCCACTGTCCCAAACACCACCCGGTTGATCCGAATCAGCGGCGTATTGCCGATTGATTCAAGCACGTTGCGATGATAGGTCGGACGGACCTGTGCCAGCATTGATTTTTGCTTGGTCTGATGCGTGAGCATTCCAGTTTTTTCCTTCATTTTGAAAATCCAATTAATTCATCCATGGAAAGATAACTTGCAACAAAAAACGGCGGACAGTGTTGCCCAAAACCAACGCCTGGTTTGCGGGGTGACTGTCTGCCGCCTGTGGCAGTGGACCGTATTGACATTTTCGCTCGTCAACCAGGCGGTAATGTCAATCCCCGCCGTGGACAG
>DATMXL010000051.1:0-27375 GCA_035561555.1 Bellilinea sp. | reverse complement strand
TTGGTATGCAGAGTGGTTTCCAATTCTGCAGCCATCTGGTTAAGTTGCCGGCTCAAATGCGCCACCTCGTCTTCAGCATCATCGCGGATGCGTACCGCGAAATTTCCGTCGCCCCAGGCGTTGATGGCAGAATTGAGTTTCGTAAGCCGATTTTCCAGCCAGGATGTGGTCACAAAACCAAACAGAATACTGACCAGCAGAGCGGGGATTAAAAATATCAGCAGACCCGGAAAAATAACTGGACTCAGGTTGGTCAGCAATTCACCGCGGATTTCGCCAGGGTTAGCCTCCGGTTGGCTGTGTGTCAGATACAGCCTCAGACCGATAAAACTCCACCAGGCAGTCATCATCATGGAAGCCAGGGTCACCAGCACAAAAGACAGAATCAGGCGCCATTTCAAGCGCCTGACGGGGATAATGAGCCATTCTTTCCAGTCCACACCGGCCATAATTAGTTAGTTGTCCGCATTTGTAACGGTATAAAGAACAACACAAACCCGCATAAAACCACCAGCACGAGGGCGGACAGGCCGATGCCGATCCATCCCAGGATGACGCCGGCGCGAGCCAGGTTGTCGCCGTTGAATTGATCAGGATTCTCGGCAATTTCACGCCTGGCGATCCGGCCGGAAATGACAGCGCCAATCGAACCTATCACAGGTAGGATGACTGCCAGGCTAAGGATGCCAGGCACCAGACTGACGATTGCCATTGAGTGATAGGGTTTTGTGACGGGCAGGGAGGGTAATTCGCTCATGGTCGTCCTTTCACCAGCATTATTGTACCAACAGTCTTATATCGTAGGTTGGGTTGAGGCTTGGATTTGGTAGGTTGGGTTGACCCTTGGTTTTAGTAGGTTGGGTTGAGGGCGATGCAACATGGTATTTTGTAACAAACCTCTGTCGCCCGGTCGCACACCGTCCCGGTGTCCTTCGGGAGACCGCCCTGTGGGCGAAATCCAACAATGTGGTTTATACAGAAATGTTGGGTTTCCCGTAACAGGGGCGGACACACGGGTCCGCCCCTACAGGTAGGGGTAGACCCATGTGTCGACCCAAAACCTTACCAATTGAACATCCCGATGGGCATGAAGAACAGCCCCAACGCCACGATGATGAGCAGCAGTACCAACGGCAGCAGAGCGCCAATCCTGCCCAGGATTAAGCCGGCTTTGGCCATACCTTCGCCGTCTTCGGCCCCGGTACTGGCTACGATCTCGCGCCCGGCAATATTACCGGTGATGATGCCGATAATACTGCCGAGCCAGGGAAAAACGCTTAAACCGGCCAGGCTGGAAACCAGGCTGACGATTGCCAGCGAGTTGGTGCGGGTCGTACGAACAGTTGTGATTCTGTTATCCATTTTCTCAACTCCTTTTGAGTGAATCGTTTGATGCTCACATCTTAGCGGAGTCGAGCAGTCTTGTAATCCGTCTGGGTGTTGATTCGGAGACCGTCTGCAGATGGATTCAGGCTTTAGACAAGCGAAAAACGAGCTCGCCGGAGAAATCAAAGCGTGTGACTTCCCAAGGCAACCCGCTGATGAGCTCGGAAAAATGCTGGTCATAGTTGACGCGCATGCCCTTACCGCGCCCGCCCAGGCTGTGCACCGGGAAGGAAACCAGCGCATGCTCAGCCTGGATTTCGCTCAACAGTCGCCGCCCGATGGTTTTGTCCACCTGTTCCAGGCAGGGGATGGTTTTGAGCAGCAATACCAGCTGCACTTTCTCTTGCGGCAGGTGATGAACCAGGTCGCAGGTGGAGGCGCGTCCATTCAATTGCATATGGGCGTAAAAAGTATTAATAAAGTCCACCATGTCGCTGTAGATATCGCAGGCGAATACTCGCGCATTCGGCGCCAGCGGCAGCCAGGCCAGCGCCAGCGGATTGAAACCGCAAGCCAAATCGAGCAGTGAATCAATGGGACCGATTCCGTCCAGCGCATCCCGGTAAAAATGATCCAGAAAACTGAGCCGTTCCCGGGTGGAGGTATGTTCCTGCATGGCTGTGCGGCAGAACTCGATCACCTGCGGATCATGCAGATCGTGGGGCAGGGTCGCCAGCTGCGCTATTAATTGCGCATAGTCAATGTATTTTTCCTGGTAGGCGCTGCCAACTTGATGCAGCTTATTGCGAACGGCTTTGACCGTTTCTTTGGCACTCCGTCCTTTGCTTAATTCCTGTTCGACCAGCGCTGTGACCAATCCGCGGTCGATGGCTGCGTATTTGGCGGCAGCCTGGACGTTCTCTACCAGCGATTGCACAACCACCGAATCGCTCATGAGGGCCGCATGCGAATACGGTCGGTGAGTTGGGTCATGAAACGCAAGTTGTGCAACGAAGCCAGTCTTAAATACAATCCGTCGTTGAGCTTGAACAAATGGTGCAGATACCCCAGCGAATAATGGCTGCAAACCGGGCAATCGCAGTGGGGGGAGACGGGTAAATCGGCCTTGATATGCCGTTCATCGTTGATGTACAGGTATTTTAACCAATCACCGGAGAGTCCGCCGTCTTTCCCTGGCGGGGTGGTGAAGGTATACACCCGTCCATGGCGAGCATCCCGGGTGGGCATGGCGCAGTCGAAGATGCCGTAACCCAGGTCGTGCCCTGCCAGAACGTTGCGCGGATGACCGATTCCCAGTGCATGCAGCGGGAACTGGGCGGGAATCAGCGAGCGGGTATATTCCAGTACATCGAGTAACAGTTGACCCTCGCCGTCCAACGGCCAACCGCCAAAGCCAAAACCGTCGAAGCCAATCTCCAGCAGCGCCTCGGCACAGTGTTTGCGTAAATCCAATTCACCGCCGCCCTGGATGACGCCAAAAATCCGTGGGCGTTCCTCCGCGGACAATTTTTTCTGATCCACCAGCCGATCAAATTCGCGGCGGGAGCGTTTTGCCCAGTCGAGGGTGCGTTTTACGGAGATTTCCTGCTCGCTCCGCGGCGCATCCACATGCGTGCAGTCATCCAGACTGATGACTACATCCGTGCCGTAGCCAACCTGCAGCTGGATACATTTCTCCGGCGTTAGCAGATACTTCCGGTCGCTGGCCTCCGGCTGAAAGTGAATACCGCGCTCGTCCATTTTGCCAAATTTGGCATTTTGTCGAATCAACGAGTAAGCCTGGAAACCGCCTGAGTCGGTCACAATCGGCTGGTCCCATCCGCTCATGCGATGCAGCCCACCCAGCGCCTGAATGGTGCTGGAACCCGGGCGCTGCATCAAGTGGTAGGTATTCATTACGACCGCCTCGATCCTGGCTTTCTGCAGGTCGGCAGAATCCACGGTGCGCACCACGCCAAAGGTGGCATCCGGCATAAACACCGGAAATTGCAGTGTTCCGTGGAGCAGCTTGAGGGAGGTGGGGGCGGCAGGCATGGGCAGGTATTCTACAAGGGCGCGAGGTGTGAGTCAACCTCCATTGTAATCGGATTCCTTTCCCAGGCGTCGTTAGGAGCTGGCGCTGAACACAGCCCGCCGCCTGCCTGACAAAACCCCGAGCCTGTGCTATATTTGAAGACAAATCAGCCCGGGTGAGGGGCGGCTTTTAGGGAGAATTTATGAGTTTCGAACACATTAACAATGAAAATTTCGAGCAACAGGTTTTAAAATCCGACCGTCCGTATTTACTCGAGTTTGGCGCCGTGTGGTGCAGCCCTTGCAAACGGCTGGAACCTGAGTTGGAGAAGCTGCAACAAACCTGGGGTGATAAAATTCGCCTCGGCAAATTGGATGTGGACGAATCGACCGACGTAACCATGCAGTTCGAGGTCATGAGCGTGCCGACGGTCATGTTATTCGTTGGCGGCCAGGTGAAAGAGCGTATTGCCGGGTTCCAACCTTTGTCCCGGCTGATCGATAAATTCGAACCGCATTTGTAGTCTCGACCGTAGCATGATCCAAATTTCTGCCCGCCGCGTGACCATGCAGTCTGTAGGCGGGTAGTTCGCTTAAGTTGGAGGTTAGCATGTCTGGTCCAAAAATTGTCCGTCCATATGGTCTGTGGCCCAGTCCGATCCAGGCTGGCATGCTGACCGGACGCTCACCGCTGGCGGATGTGCAGTGGACGCCGGATGGCAGTGCCCTGGTATGGCTGGAAAACCGCGCCGGGGTTGGCCAATTGATGTTTCAACCCCTGGGTGAAGCGCCGCGTCCCTTGCTGACCGGGCATAATGTGCGCGGCGGAGTAAGCTATGGCGGCGGTGAATTCGGACTCAGCCGCTCTGCGGTATTCTTTTCTGAAAAAAGCGGCGCGCTTTTTCGCCGCGAACTGGCTGGCGGACAACCTCAAGCGATTACTCCCGCCTTTGGCGGTCTGGCGGCGCCAGCAGTCTCGCCAGATGGCCGCTGGGTAGCGTATGTCCATTCCGACGGGATTACGGATACACTGGCACTGGTGGATTCCGACGGCTCAGACTGGCCCGTCAAGCTGGTCGCCGGCGCTGATTTTTATATGCAGCCGGTCTGGAGTCCTGCCAGCGATGCTATTGCCTGGGTGGAGTGGAATCATCCCAATATGCCGTGGGATGCCACCAAAGTCATGCTTGGCAAATTGACCGGCAGCCCGCCGCGGCTGGAAACGGTGCAGTTGATTGCCGGCGGACAGGACGAGACAGTCACGCAGCCGCAATTTTCGCCGGATGGGCAGTATCTCAGCTACATTACTTCTCGCGGCGATTGGCAGGCATTGGAAGTATTGGAGCTGGCTACCGGTCAACGCAGCACCTGGCTGGCGAGCGAGTTCGATTTATCGGTTCCCGCCTGGGTGCAAGGTCGGCGCAGCTATGGTTGGAGTCCGTCTGGCAGCCGTATCTTTGTGATTCGCAATGCCCGCGGAAGATCTGAATTGTGCGCGGTTGAGGCGAGCGGCACCAGTCATATCATCCCCACCGAGCCTTTTACCTGGCTGGAACAATTGAGCATCTCACCCGTTGCGGATGAAGTTGCCTTGCTGGCAGCAGCTCCCAAAATTGTTCCCCAGGTTGTTCGCTGGGACGGTCACCGCTGGCGCACGGTTACTTATAGTACTACCAACCAGATCCTGCCGGATGACCTGCCTGACCCGAAGCTGGTGGAGTGGCAATCCCTGGACGGGCAAACAGCCTACGGCTTCTTCTCACTGCCTGCCAATGCTGCAACCAGTGGTGAAGGAGCGCCGCCGTTAATTGTGCACGTCCATGGCGGTCCGACCAGTTCAGCTGACCTGGATTTTCCCCAGGAAGCGCATTACTTTACCTCGCGCGGCTATGCCTGGCTGGAGGTCAATCACCGCGGCAGCACCGGGTATGGTCGATCCTACTGCGATGCACTAAGAGGTCAATGGGGCAAGCTAGACGTCGAGGATTCGGTCACCGGCGCGCAGGCTATGGCAGCCCGCAGCCTGGTGGATGGCTCGCGGATGACGATTATGGGCGGCAGCGCCGGGGGATTTACTGTATTAAATGCGCTGGCGAATTACCCGGGTGTGTTTAAGGCCGGAATTGCATTGTACCCGGTCAGTAATTTGTTCACAGCGGGACTTGAAACGCATAAATTTGAGCAGCATTACGATGAAAGTATGGTTGGCCGGCTGCCGCAAGCCGCCGACTTGTACCGCGAACGGTCGCCGTTGTTCCAGGCTGCTAAGATCAGCGATGCGGTCGCCATTTTCCACGGCGACGCCGATACGGCGGTACCGCTCAACCAATCGCAGTCCATTGTGGAGCGATTGCGCGCCAACCGCGTACCGCACCTTTTCCAGGTGTATCCAGGTGAAGGTCACGGTTTTCGTCAGCCGGAAAACCTGAAAGATATGTTCACCCGCATCGAACAGTTTCTGCTCGAGCACGTCTTATTCGCCGATCACTCCCGGTAGCTGACCGGCACTACAGTTGCCTGCAATTCCTGGTGCAATTCTTCCAGTACCTGTTTGGCGTGGGTCACAACCTGGTCCAGCGGAATAACCTCGCGTGCCGCCTGGCTGCGCAGTTTGACTTCCACACCGCCTGCCTCCAGCGAACGCGCCGAAACGGTCAGCCGCAGTGGAATGCCAATCAGGTCGGCGTCATTAAATTTCACGCCGGGGGATTCCTCGCGGTCGTCGTATAACACATCGATCCCGGCAAGCTGCAGCTGTTGGTAAAGCGCGTCGGCTGTCTCTTGCGGCAGCGGATTGTTTTTGCCCGGCAGCAACACCAGGTGAACGCTATACGGCGCAATGCTCACCGGCCAAATCAGGCCGTTGCCATCGTGATGATCCTCGGCAACGCAGCCCAGCAAGCGTCCCAGTCCGATGCCGTACGACCCCATGATCACCAGCTGATTCTCGCCTTTTTCATCCTGGAAGGTACAACCAAGTGCCTCTGAGAACCAGGTACCCAACTTGAAGATGTTGCCGACTTCCACGCCGCGTTCAGCCCGCAGTGCTGAGCTGCAATCCGGACAGGCGTCACCGGCAGCTGCGGCGGTGATATCGGCGATATGCGGAGTGGTGTAATCCCGCCCGTAATTGACATTCTTAAAGTGATAGTCCACCTGGTTGGCGCCAGCCACCAGATTGGGGGAAACACTGACCAACTCATCGACTACCAGCAGGACATCCTTTAAACCGTAAGGCGAGGCAAATCCCGGCACCGCGCCACAAGCCAGAATTTCTTCCTCGGTCGCCGGGCGCAGTTCCTTAGCGTTGACCACGTTGCTTAGTTTGGTCTCGTTTAGTTCCATGTCGCCGCGCACAATTGCCATGACCAACCGCTCGCTCAAGCTCTGGCCGGTTGGGATGGAAGCAGTCATAAAAACAGCTTTAGCTGTGTGTGATTCGGGTATCTGTAGAAATTGTGCTAAGTCGGCAATCGTTTTTGTGCCGGGTGTGTGCACTTTTTCCAGCGGCAGCAGGGATTCTTGAGCGGGCTCCGGCTTTCGCGTTTTGGCCACCTGACGGTTGGCAGTGTAGCCGCACTGCGGACAAATAATGATCGTATCTTCGCCAATGGCATTCAAATACATGAATTCATGTGCCAAATGACCGCCCATCATGCCGGTGTCAGCTTTTACAGCGATTACCGGCAGTCCGCAGCCCAGGAAAATGTTGAAATACGCCTGGTAATGAGCGCGGTATTGGCGGTCCAGACCCTCCCAGGAGCTGTCCAGCGAGTAGCTGTCCTTCATAGTGAACTCGCGCACCCGAATCAGCCCGGCGCGCGGACGCGGATCATCGCGGAACTTGGTCTGGATGTGATAAATCAGCCTTGGCAGCTGCTTGTAGGATTGGATTTCCCGCCGCACCAGGTCGCCGACCGCTTCTTCGTGGGTCATTGCCAGCACCAGGTCGCGCTCATTGCGGTCCTTCAAGCGCGCCAGCTCTGCACCAACCGCTGACCAGCGGCCGGTTTCTTTCCACAGCTCTGCCGGCAGCACGACCGGCATGCTCAATTCCTGTCCGCCAATGGCATTCATCTCTTCGCGCAGGATGGCTTCGATCTTGCGGATAACCCGCAGGCCCAAAGGCAGGGTGGCAAAAATGCCAGCGGCGATCTGCCGGATGAATCCGGCGCGGACCAGGAACGCGAATCCGTTGGATTGCGCCTCAGCGGGAGCTTCCCGCAGCGTCTGTGAAAAGGACTGAGACATGCGCATGGATTACGTTCCTTTGAGGTTCAGTCGGTCCAATCGTCGGGTTCCAGGTGTACGTACACCCGATCGATATCCGGGATTTCTTCGAGTCTGGCCATTACCTGGTCGGTGATTTCGTGCGAGTCACGCAGTGGTGTATCCCCGTTGACATTGACGTGCAGATCAACCACCAGCCGCGGACCGGAATATTCAGTCATCAGATGGTGCACCCGCAACACGCCTGGCACCGATTCGGCTGTCTGAATGATTTTCAGACGCAATTCTTCCGAAGCGCCAGCGCCGGTGAGGAAATTGAGATGCTCGCGTGCCGCATGGAAGGCCGAGCGGAAGATCCACACCGCCACCAGGATACCGGCGATTGGGTCGAGCAGCGGGTGAATGAAACTGGAGCCCACCACGCCGACGAAGGCTGCCAGTGACGTGAATACATCATTCAGGTTATCCTGCGCGGTGGTGCGGAGGGTAGGACTGCTTACCTGCCGCGCGATTTTCTTGATCGAGTAAAACATGCCCACTTTAAACACCGCTGCGAAAATTAACACTAACGTCGGCAGACCGGGTTCAACTGCCAGCCCGCCCTGCACAAAACGTTCGATGGAGGTGCTGCCGGCTTCATACCCGGCATAAGCCATCGAAAATGCGACTGCCAGTCCGACCAACGGCTCGAAGCGGCTGTGACCTTGCGGATGGCTCAGATCCGGCGGTCGCAGTGTCATATACAGCCCGATGACCATCATGATCGAATACAGTACATCCGAAACCGAATTGGCAGCATCGGAATACAGCGCAACTGAACCAGAATAATATGCCGCCACCCCTTTCAGACTTGCCAGGAGGATATTGCCCGCGATCGTAATGATCAGAGCGGTTTTGAACAGCCGGTCTTGGAGTGGTTGCGGCTTGTAATCGCGTACCCAGCGCATAGGGAATCGTCCTTATACGAAAAACCATTCATAGGAGCCGGATCGGACCTTGAATGGCAGCGGTAACCCACAGCTATAAAATACTGCCGCTGTGGTCTCGTCTAGTGTACCACACACGGCAGTGATATTAATCCTCTTTTACCCAGTCAATGAGATGATTTGACACATCCCATAGGTGGGAAGGTTATTTTTGGCGAGCAGCTTCAAGTATCTGGGTAGTGAACGCACCGCTGATGTCTTCTTCCACCGGCAACCCCTGTGCCTTGAGCATGTCTGCCAATGCCTGCCACTGCTCTGTAGTCTGCCAGCCCCAGCCATTTTCAGCTGTGAGCTCTGATTGCGCATCCGCCAGTTCTGCGTCCAGCATAAAGCGCATATGCGCCGCATCCGTTTCCGGCCCGGTGTAGGTTAGCGTGATTTCAATCGCCTCGTCCGGGTGTTCAGCCGCGTATTCAATTCCGCGCAGCGCGCCGCGCAGGAAACGCGTCAGCAGTTCGGGTTGATTTTGCAAAATCTCTTCGCTGGTGACGTATGTCAGACCCAGGCTTGGCACAGCGTAATCCTCAGCAGCCCATAAATTGAGCTCATAGCCCCAGGATTCGATCATGTACGGCTCATTGGACTTGAATACCGGATAAACATCGACCGTGCCTTCGGTCAACAGACGCGGGTCGAAGCCAACATTGACCAGTTCGATCTTTTCCGGGTCAGCGCCGGCTGCGGATATCAGCGCGAACAAATCCGGCGGCGGTGTGCCTTTATAGCCAACCGTGTGCCCTTCCCAATCTTTGGGAGATTCAATGCCGGAGGTCTTCAACGCCGCGTACGCCTGCTGCCCTTTTTGACCGAGCAAAGCGATGGCTACCAGCGGCAGTCCCGGCTCAGCGCGGCGTTGCAGCAGAACCGCGGCGTCCTGGTTGGTCACCTGTACCGTGCCAGCGCTCAGTAGCTGCAGATGCTGCCCCTGACCGGCAGAATGCTCCACTATGACATCCAGTCCCTCTTCGGTGAAGAATCCTTTTGACTTGGCTACGTATACCCCGACAAAAGGCAGGTTAGCCTGTGGCTTGTAGCCTGCCATAAAGGTCATCGTCATCGGATCGATCGGTGCAGGTGTCGGTTCAACAGTGACGGTCGTGGGGGTAGTAACCACCAACACAGGGTCAGATGCTCCTTTGGTGGCGGTCGGCGACGCTGCTGATGGCGTACAGGCGGTTAAGACCAGGATGGAAAGCATTACAGCAAAAATGAATTTACGCATAAGAAATCCTCATTTCGAAAATCTTAGAATTCACGGTCGGCTGGCAGCCAGAACACGACTTTCCGTTCCAGCCAGGCCAGCAGCCGAAATAACAGCATGCCGGCTGCTGCCAGGATAAAGATGGCGGCAAAGAGATACGGCAAATTGAGATTGGTGTAAGCCAGCCACATGGTGCGGCCCAGGCCGCCCGAAGCGCCAGTCCATTCCGCCACCACAGCGCCAATCAAAGCTAACGGCGCCGAAATTTTTAGCGCCGCGAATACAAACGGCAGTGCGGTCGGCAGGCGTAAATGGCGGAACACCTCCCAGCGGGAGGCATTCCAGGAGTGAAACAGATCTGTCAAGGCCGGGTCCACCCGCTGCAGCCCGCTGAGCACATTTACCAGCACCGGAAAAAAGGTCATCAGTGCGGTGATGACGATTTTTGGTACGACGCCGAATCCCAGCCAAATGGTCAAGAGGGGAGCGATGGCTACCAGCGGGGTAGACTTCATCAGAATGGCCAGGGTCATCACGCCGCCTTCCAATCCAGGCAGCATGATCAGCAAAACCGCCAGCAGTCCACCGGCCAAAACCCCGATTCCCAATCCCGCCAGTGACTCGCCCAAGGTCAACGCTGTAGCCTCAAGATACAATTTGGGGTTGTTGAACAGCGTCAGCAGGGTTCGCGAAGGTGCCGGCAGGATGTAAACAGGCACCTCGAAATACCTTACGGCCAATTCCCAGGCTCCCAGGAAAGTCAGCACAATTGCCAGTGCAATCCAGCCTGATTTCCGGCTGCCGTTCATCGATTTATCCCCTGGTTGGTTGGATTGGCCAGAGCTGACCGCACTGTGGCTAATGTTTGCTGAAACTGGGGATCATCCTCGCGGCGCGGTCGCGGCAAGTTGATGTTCACATCGGCAGCAATTCGGCCGGGTGAAGGCGTAAAGACAACCACCCGGTCTGCCAGCCGCAAAGCTTCATAGATGTTGTGTGTCACCCATAATACAGTCGGATGGAGCGGCTGCCATAATTCGAGTAGTTCGGCGGTCAACCTTTCGCGCGTGATCTCATCCAGAGCAGCAAAAGGCTCATCCATCAACCACAACCGGGCATCCATCGCCAGCAGCCGGGCTAAAGCCAGCCGTTGCTGCATTCCGCCGGAAAGGGTGAACGGGTAAGCCTGGCTGACATCATTCAACCCGACCCGCTGGAGGACTTCTTCGACTGAAAGGTGGGGATGGCCGTTGGCAGGTATAAACTGCTGCGCCAGTGCAACATTCTGCCGGGCGTCGAGCCAGGGCAGGAGCGCCGGACTCTGCGCCATCCAGGCGATGGCATGCCCTTGCCGCATCTCAGCCGGAGATTTACCGTCCAGTGTGATGGAACCCCGTGTGGGTTGCTGCAGGTCGCCAACCAGGCGCAGCAGTGTGGTTTTTCCGCAGCCGCTGGGTCCAATCAGCGCCACAAACTGTCCACTGTCAACTGAAAGGCTGAAATCAGCCAGAGCCGTACGTTTAGGCGCAGCGTTGGTAAAAATTTGCGTCACGGATTCAATTTGGAGTTTCATGCGGGACGGGTTGCTTTGGAAGAAAACATACCCGGCAGCCCTTGCCAACCGCGCAGGTATTCAGGCTCGATTTTGAAAATCCGCATGACATTCTCGGCTTTCAGAGAACTGGCGGAGGCGCCAAGGTAGCGCCGGGCCATACCCTGCACCAGACGTTCAACGACTGCCGGAGAAGTAGGTTCTGCCAATGGGGTGGCTGTACCGCGCGCCGCCACGCGCCGTAACGGCGGCCAGGGTTCGTCGATCGTCAATGACACAGAAGGATTTTGCAGCAGGTAATCCGCCCATTGTGAGCCCTGCCAGGCGATAACCACAAAATGTGAGCTATCCCACGACTGCCAGACTGGAATGACGTGGGGTTTGCCATCCGGTCGAATGCAGGCCAAACGGGCTGTCCAGGGTCCTTCCAGGAAATCTTTCAATTCCTCGGCTTCCAGCGGTTTTTCCGGTCCCAACAGAGGATGCTGCGTGCCGTGATAAGGCGTATAAGTGGTAGCGCCCATGCGGTACGACAGCCGGGCTGCCATGACACGCAGCTCGGGCAGACAAACCTCGAGCAGCGAATCGTGTGTCCAGCGGTAGGCTGGCGCTGATAGCAGCAATGCAGCTTGCGGCAGGCTGCCATCCGGGCAAATGGGCAGTGCCAGTTCAAACAGTTGCAACGGGTTGGTGACAGCGAAGCCGTTGGCTTTTACTTCCGTTGGCGGATCCGCCTGCAAAGCCAGACTGACCGCTTCAAGGTCGTTATTGACCTCACCGGGTGCGTAAACGCTGCGTACCGGTTGGCTGGTCTCCACCTGACCTAAGATCAAGGTGCCTTCGGGCGCTGGTACGCACAGCAACAGAGTCTCTGGCCAACTTTGACGGTTGGCTTCCTGGTAGAAAGCCGAGAGTAGTGTCTCCATTGAATCGGTGGGGGTGGTGCGCCAGGCCTGCAGGCGGGGTCCGCTGCGGTAGCGTCCCCGGCGCTCATTCTGGTCGATGTAGCCCAATGCCTTCAACCGGCGCAGTAAATTAAACAGTGAACTGCGGGAAGTGCCCAGCACCAGTAGCATTTCCTGGGGTGTGAGCCCATCCGCTTCGGTCAGCAGCAGTTCCACCAACCGCAGGGTGCGTTCAGCGCTGGAGGTTAAAGGGTCAGTTGCCATATCGTCCATTATATTGGATGATAGTCTAAAATACAATACTACATAACGATTCGACTCGATTTAAGCCCCGTTGACCCCGTTCAAATCCGGTAAATCGAACCTGTCAGACATTACTTGTGACAGTTGTCCGTTTGAATGATTACATGGGTAATTTGTAAACGCGAGCCTGAAATGATAGAATTTAAAAAGTTCCCAACATGCTATGCCCGTTAATTAAAATATATCCTTCATTGGTTGAAGGCGCATGAAATCAGGGACATCCAAGAATTCTGGGGGCCAGCGTTTGATCTTAATGCCTGGCTCGCATCACTTTTTACCCGCTGTTTCACCCATCTCATTTATCCAAGGAGTTCGTTAGCATGAAATTACCTCTCCCAATCACTGCCACTGTCGAAGAAATGAAAGTGGACGTTGGCGAGCTTGAAGGTCTGTTGCAGGGCTACTCAATGGACATGCCCGAGTGGCCGGATGCCTCCGTTGTGCTGAAAGACGGCCGCACCCTGTTCCTGCGCGCCATGGTGGACAGCGACATTGATGTGCTGCTGCCCTTCATGGGAAAAGTCATGAAAATCGAAAAAGACTTCTACGATATCGTGGGTGTTCGCGTCTATGGCGAAATTTTGGCCGTACGCCGCAAACGCTTAAAAGACCCCTTCACCATTCTTGGCCTCATCGACGGCGAGTTTGTCGGTTTCGCCAACGGCCGCGCCTGGGATCAGGACCGCGCCATCAGCCTGCACACGATGGCATTCTCTCGCCGCGGACGTGTGGGCTGGGCGATGTACTATGCCAAAACCTATTACGCCATGGAAATGCTCAAGGCGAAAGAATGGTGGACCACCTTCGAAAGCTACAATGGTTGGCGCATGGCTGGTTTAGCCATGGCTCAACCTACCAAAATGTGGCCTGAATACCAGCATGAATTGGGCGGCGCAAAAGTCTTCGTCGTAACGCAGGAATCCTGGCAGCGCCAGCTCAAGAACCACCTGGTCAGCATGATGAGCACCGACCTGAACTTCAATGTGACCGACGAAGTCAAGAAGGCTAACGAAGTTCTGCGCGTTCAGGACGAACCCGAAATTTAACATCTGAAATGAGTCCAGGCTGCCGGTTATTTCGCAGCCCGGAATTTTTCACCCGGATAGAGGTGCGGGGGCCTATCACTGCTTCGTCGCTTCCTTGTCCCCCGCACCCTTATCCGAGCGAGTATTCCACACCAATTAACATTTGAAAACGGTAATGTGCTGAGGTTGGCTTCCAGGGATGGTTCGTTGACCCTCAATTTTGAAAGTGCTATACTGAAATTGTAGTTGTCAAACAACCTAAACCTGAAAATTAGACCCTTACCGGTTTCAATCATTTCTTCACTGGCAGCCGAACCGCTGCTTCAATCCCAATATCCAGTTTTCAGTACGATCCAATAATAATTTCAACCACCTTTTGATGAAGCATGACCCGGAATTGACTGTTGCCATGGAACACTTGACTTTTCGAAGCCAATTGTTCCATTTATCACGATTCAATCAGGAGTAACAAAAATGGCAGTGATTAAGTCCCAAGTTCGATCTGGCGTATATTACGACTCGGCGCGACTGATGCAGCTGCAGCGCACTTTGGCAAATTTGCCCGGCGTTGTAGATGCCGGTGTAATTATGGGCACTGAAACAAACAAAGAACTGCTGGCACGCGTTGACCTGTTATCGCCTGAGGCGATCAATTCGCGTGAAAACGACCTGGTTATTGTCGTCAGCTCCGACGATCCAAAGATTGCTGAAGAAGCCATTGCAAAAGTAGATGAACTGTTAGCCGCCCGAAAAGACACCGGAGAGACCACCGCCCGCCCTCGTACTCTGGAGGAAGCCAATAAAATTCTCCCCGAATCCAGCTGGGTGCTGATTTCTGTAGCCGGTCGTTATGCCGCCCGCGTCGCCCGCCAGACCATGGCAGCTGGCAAACATGTATTCCTCTTCAGTGACAATGTTTCGGTCGAAGATGAAATTTCATTGAAGGCTGAAGCCGCCGAAAAGGGACTGCTGGTTATGGGCCCCGACTGCGGCACTGCCATTATCAACGGAATCGGCCTGGGTTTCGCCAACAAAGTTCGCAAAGGTCCCATCGGACTGATTGCCGCAGCTGGCACCGGTTTACAACAGGTTTCCTCGCGCATCCACCAATTGGGCAGCGGCTTAACCTTCGGTATTGGCACTGGCGGTCGCGACCTGTCCGAAAAAATCGGCGGCGTAACCTTCCTGATGGCTCTCGACGTTTTAATCCGTGATCCGGAAACCAAGGTGATTTGCCTGGTCTCCAAACCGCCATCACCCGCGGTTGCCGAAGAAGTATTGCGCCAGGCACGCAAGGCTGGCAAACCAGTGGTGGTCAACTTCATCGGACGCACACCCATCTCACGCCACTCGGGCAACCTGTATTTCGCCTCCGGCCTGGATGATGCGGCTGCAATCGCGGTTGATCTGGCGAAGAACCCACCGGCTCCCTATGTTGCCCCGGACCTCGGTTTGAACCGGTTTGTCAAAGGGCAGAAATACCTGCGCGGCTTGTTCTCCGGCGGCACCCTGGCTTATGAAGCCCAGTACTTGCTGACTGAATATGTTCCTAAAGTTTACGCCAACGCTCCCATCAACAAAGCCAATAAACTCATGGATGCGTTGACAAGTGTCGAGCATACCATCGTTGACCTGGGCGAAGACGAGTTCACCGTCGGTCGCCTGCACCCGATGATGGACAACGAATTGCGCATCCGCCGCCTGCTGGATGAGGCCAAGGATCCCGAGGTGGCTGTCATTATGCTGGATGTGGTCATCGGTTTTGGCTCGCACGAAGATCCTGTCAGCGAAATAGCCCCGGCTATCGTAAAAGCCAAAGACATTGCCAAAGCTGGCGGTAGATATCTGGAAGTTGCTGTAGTCGTTACCGGTACCGAAGAGGATCCGCAAAAGTTGAGCGCTCAGATTGAGCCGCTCAAGAAAGCTGGCGCCTGGGTCAACACGAGCAATGAAGAGGTCGTGCGCTACGTTGGCGCAATTCTACAGGGACTGAATGGCGAAGTTGTTGCTGAAAAAGCGAAAGCTACCCCCGTAGATCTGGCCGTACTCAAGAAACCGCTGGAAGCAATCAACATTGGCCTTGAATCATTCTACGAGAACCTGAAGGTCCAGGGGACGCCTACGGTACAACTTGACTGGCGGCCGACTGCCGGAGGCAATGAAAAGCTGATTGGCATTCTCGATCGCCTGAAACAATACGAATAGCCCGGATCGACTACGGAGAAAATGATGATCAATATTACCGAAGCGAATAAGAAAGTAGTAGAAGCCTTCATGGAAGCGCGGCCGGTTGTGGTCGGCACTGCCCTGGCGAAGGATGTCATCCCCGGAATGCATGCAGACCTGTTCTTGCATGCCGGTCCCCCCATAACTTGGGAACGCATGTCTGGTCCTATAAAGGGTGCCATGGTCGGCGCTTTAATTTTCGAGGGCCGGGCAAAGACGGCTGAAGAAGCTTATAAAATTCTCGAATCCGGTCAAATCAAATTCGCCCCATGCCACGAACACTCATCTGTCGGTCCCATGGCTGGCGTTATTTCTCCTTCAATGGCGGTTTTCATCGTCGAAAACCAGACGCACGGCAACAAAGCCTATTCCGGCATGAACGAAGGCCGCGGCAAGGTGCTGCGCATGGGTGCTTACTCCCAGGACGTGATTGACCGTATGCGTTGGTTGAACGATGTGTATGCTCCTACTATCGATGCCGCGTTAAAGTTGATAGGCGGGGTTGACATTCGCACGTTGCTCAGTAAAGCCTTGCACATGGGTGATGATGGCCACAATCGGCTGGATGCTGCCTCAATTTTGTTCGCCACCATCCTGGCTCCGGCAATTACCACTGTGGCCAAGAGTCCCGCGGTCGCTGCTGAAATCCTGCGTTTCATGGGAGAAAATGCCCTGACTATCCTCAATCCGGTCATGGCTGGATGCAAGACGATGGCGGATGCTGGTCACAATGTTGAAGGATCGACCATCGTCACTTGCATGTGCCGCAACGGCACCGATTTTGGTTTGCGTGTCAGTGGTCTGGGTGACCGTTGGTTTACCGCTCAGTCACCGGTGGTAAAAGCACTGTACTTCCCCGGTTTCACCGAGGCAGATGCCTGCCGCGATATTGGCGACAGTGTCATCACCGAGACGGCTGGAATCGGCGGTTTCGCCATGGCTACTGCGCCTGCGCTGGTCACATTCATTGGCGGCACTCCGCAAGATGCCATTAAAACTACGCTGGATATGTACGAAATCACTTTTGCAGAACACAAAATGTTCACCATTCCATTCCTCGATTTCCGGGGTACGCCAACCGGTGTCGATATTCGCAAGGTGGTGGAAAAACAAATCACACCCCGTGTTAATACGGGCGTTGCTCATAAAGACCCGGGGGTGGGGCAGGTTGGTGCTGGTGTAGTTTCGGCACCGATGAGCCTGTTCGAAGATTCCCTGATAGCTTTCGCTGAAAAATACAATATTTAACTCATTAAATTCCATAAACGGAGGGAAACATGGATCGTGAAAAATTCATTAAGATGATGGCGGATGCCAAGGTGTACGACCTGACTCAGGGTTGCAGCATCTTTACCCCGCCCTTCCCCGGCGATAAGTCCCTGGAAGTGCATTTCTTCAAGCGTGTCACCGGTGCTTATGGCGGCGGGGCAGGCGCCAATGGTCAAATTCTTAACTGGAGCAATAGCGTCGGCACCCACCTGGTGGGCGAGACCTCTTTCCACTCCGGCGCGCGCCGCATCTGCGATATCCCGCTGACTGATCTGGCAGGGCAGGGCGTCGTGGTCGATATCTCTGACCAGATGACCGATTACTGCCTGTACACTCCTGAAATGATCATGAAGAAAGCCGAAGTCAAAAAGGGCGATGTTCTGATCATCAACACCGGGTACCACCGTTATTCCTATGACCAGCCGGACATAAAGAATCCCAAGTCACAGGGCGGCGTTGAAAATAAAGAGTTTGGTTTCCTGGTGCGCCATCCAGGTCCCTCCCCCGAGTTCTTCCAGTGGGTAATCGATATGGACTTCAAATGGGTCGGCGTCGACTGCGGCTGCTTCGAGCACCCCATGAACACCCCCATTCGCCGCCTGCATGAAGTTGAGTTCAAAAAGGCCGAAGACAAACTGATAAAGGATTACGGCAAGACCTGGGACGAAATGTTCCCCCAGGATTGGTACTATGAAATGACCCACATCACCCTGCCGAAGCATCACAAAATCTTCGTCGAGGCAATTGTAGGCGAGATCGATAAATTGAAGGGCAAACGCGCCTGGTTGACCGTCATGCCGATACCCTTCATGGAAGTCGAAGCCGCCTGGTCACGGGTTGTTGGTTGGACCGCTCCTTTCGGCATGAAAGACGCCGACTTCTACGCGGAACTCGAAAAATCCGAGATGTTCGACATGACCGTGCCGTTCTCGGTGCAGTCACCCCAATGGGCAAATTACGAGCCGTTATCGGTCAAGTACTTCAAACGCGGTGCAGGTTTCCACTACGGAATGGGCCGCAACGGTTCCATCTGCAATGCCTCCATCCATTTGGCGACCCACATGGACGGCGAGAAGCACTTCTATCCGGGTGGGCGCACCATTGGCGAGACCCCGCTTGAGGATTGGATAGGCCCTGGTGTGGTTGCCGATATCTCGGATAAGGTCAGCAATTCCAGCGTCTACACCCCCGAAATGATTGAATCGGTTGTCGAAGTAAAGAAGGGCGATATTCTGATCATCAAGACCGGCTGGTACAAGTACGGCTGGATCAGTCCCGAGTCGGATGAATTCCGCTATATGATCAAGCATCCAGGTCCTTCCGCTGACTTCTCGACCTGGGCGGCTGAAAAAGAAATTAAGTGGATCGGCGTAGACTGCGTCGCCGCGGACCACCCGATGAACACCATTCAGCGCCAGTGGCACCCCAAGACCTTCCAGGAAGCCAACGAGAAACTCAAACGTGACTTTGGCAAGGACTGGGACGAAATGTTCCCGCTGGACCAGTATTACCAGGACATGCACTACAACCTGTTCCCCAAGCACATTGTGCATGCGGAAAACCTTGGCGGTCAAATTGCCAATATTCCAAGTGGTCGGTACTATATCGGCTGTTTCCTTCAGAAAGCTATGGAAGTTGAGTCCATGTGGGCTCGCTTCGTAGCCTTCAAGGAAGCCTAATTATCAGATGATTTGCAGCCCCCGGCGATTGCACTTTTGGGGGCTGCATAGATAATAATGAGGTTGTGTTTGCTCACAGAACTCCAGAATTATCTGCAGCGGTTGGAAGATTTGCGAGGTCAGATCAAAAATCTGATCACAACAGTCACGCCGGAACAACTAAACCTGCGTCCGCTGCAGACCGAATCAGAGCAAACCAACCCGTTGGCTGTTTTGGTAGCGCACGTATGCGGTGCAGAGCACTTCTGGATCAGCGAAGTCCTTGGGGGAACATCACCCACTCGCAACCGCCCGGCCGAATTTTCCGCCCATGTCGACAGCCATACCGAACTTTTCCAGCTTCTGTACCAGACTTCAGCGGAAACCAGAGCCGTAATATCAGCCTTATCTCCGGACGAATTGGAATTATCCCGTTTGGTGGAGGGCAAAGAGGTGCCAGTTCGTTGGGCGCTGCTGCATGTAGTTGATCACACCGCACTGCACCTCGGTCATATGCAAATGACTTACCAGTTGTTGACTGGTTCAACGATTCAGGCGCCGCTCTGGGTACAACGCATTCCATAATTCATTCCACCCCATGTAATCCTTTTGGTAAGGAGGTAATAAATTCATGAAGCCTGCACCATTTGAGTACTACGCTCCAAAAACGGCCGAAGAAGCGCTCCAGAATTTGACCGATCTGGGCTACTCTGGTAAAGTCCTCGCCGGCGGTCAAAGCTTGATCCCAGCGATGAACTTCCGCATGGCTCGGCCCTCCGCCTTGGTTGACCTTAATAAGGTTGCCGAATTGGCCTATATAAAACCCACCGCTGAAGGCGGCTTTGCCATCGGGACCATGACCCGCGACAATGTGGTGGAACATGACGCTTCCATCCGGCAGAAGATGCCGATCGTAGCCGAAACCATCGGCTATATCGCCCACCCGCAAATCCGCGCCCGCGGCACTTTTGGGGGCGCTGAGGCGCATGCCGATCCGGCAGCGCAAATTCCTGCCCTGTGTATGCTGCTTAATGCCAAAATGCTCGTCAAGCGCAAGGGCAGCGAGCGTTGGGTGAACGCTGAAGATTTTATCGTCGGACCTTTCATGACGGTCCTTGAGCCGGAAGAACTGCTCGCTGAAGTGGTTCTGCCGCCTCTGGCTCCCCGCACAGCCGGCTCCTATAAACAGGTTTCGCGACAACGCGGAGGGTATGCTCAAGCAGCTACCATCAGCCTGGTCAGCCTGGACGACCGCAACAAAGTCAAAGATGTGCGCTGCGTGCTCTTCAGTGTTGGTGAAACTCCCATCCTGTCGAAATATGCCGCCAAAGTATTGGTTGGAAATGATGCCACCACTGAGGCTATCGCTGATGTGGCAGCCTACGTTGCTAAAAATGAGTGCGATCCGGGCACCGATCTGCATGGTACTGCCGAATACCGCCGCCAAATGGTGGAAGTATTGGTGGGCCGTTCCCTCACCGAAGCTGTAGCGCGGGCAAAGAAATAAGAGGCCGACATGACACAACTCGTAAAAATTAACCTCACCGTAAACGGCGTCCAATATGAGCGGGAAGTTGAACCGCGCCTTTTGTTAAGCGATTTTATCCGCCACGACCTCCATCTGACCGGCACCCATGTCGGCTGTGAACATGGACTGTGCGGCGCTTGCACCATCATCCTGGATGGCCAGTCCGTGCGCTCCTGCATCATGTTCGCCGTTATGGCTGACGGTTCCACCATCGAAACAGTTGAATCGCTCGGCACGCCCGATCACCTGCACCCGGTGCAGGAAGCCTTCATGGAAAAACATGCCCTGCAATGCGGTTTCTGCACGCCTGGTTTCCTGATGACCATCGTCGATTACCTCGGTGATAACAAAAATCCCACCGATGAAGAAATTCGTGAAGCCATTGATGGGAATTTCTGCCGCTGCACTGGCTATGAAAACATCGTCGAAGCAGTGAAACTTGCGGCTCAGAAAATGGCTGCCCACTCATAACGGACAGAGAAACGAGGTGTATTGTGGCAGAACGAGTATTCCATAAATCAATTCTTCGCAACGAAGACCCTCAGATTCTGGCTGGCAAGGCGCAGTATCTGGATGATATCGAATTACCCGGCATGTTATACGCGGCTTTCAAACGCAGCGACTATGCCCATGCCCGTTTGAAGAGTATTGACGTCAGCGAAGCCAAAGCCCTCCCGGGTGTCATTGGTGTCTACACGGCTGAGGATTTCGGCGACCTGGTTAAACCCGGCCCGCTGCAAGTGCCGCCGCCGACCGCCATCAAGGGTGCAACCTACGCTTCCCGCACCATCATGCCGATCGTTAAGGACAAAGTGCGCTATTCGGGTGAACCGGTTGCTGTCGTCATTGCTGAATCGCGTTATATCGCCGAGGACGCCTGCGATTACATCTACCCCGACTTTGAGCCGTTGGATGCCGTCATAGATCTCGAAAAAGCTCTGGAACCCGGTGCGGTCCTGGTGCATGAAGACCTGCCCTCCAACGAGGCGGCGCATGTAATCCAGGAGCGCGGCAATTACGCTGAAGCTGCTGCCAAAGCCGATCTGATCGTCAAGAAAAAAATCTATGTGGACCGCGTCGCCGCCGTAGCGCTGGAAAATCGCGGTATCGTCGTCAATTGGGACGATAAAGCCCAGATGATGACCATTTGGTGCAGTACCCAATCGCCGGTCACCCTGCGCAACGCCACCGCTACCCGGATGGGATTGTTCGAAAATCAGGTGCGGGTCATCACCCCATTCACTGGCGGCGGATTTGGACCAAAAATCAACACATCCATGCCGGATGATGTCCTGTTGACCGAATTGGCAGTGCGCCTCAAGCGGCCTATTAAATGGTACGAAGACCGACGGGAAAACTTCATGGCGACCACTTCGGAACGCGACCAGGTGCATTACGCTGAAATCGCGGTAACCAAGGCCGGTGAAATTCTGGGATTCAAAGACGTCTTCTATCACAACTCAGGCGCCTACGACTCCTACATGATGACAGTGCCGCTTAATACCCAAACACACACGGTCAGCAATTATAAAATCCCCAGCTTCTACACTGAGATCATTATGGTCTTCACCAATGAAATGGTGGTTACCCCGGTGCGCGGTGCAGGCCGTCCGCAAGGCGTATTCGTGATGGAGCGCATGATCGACGCAGCTGCGCGTGAATTAAAGATGGATGTGGCTGAGATCCGCCGTATCAACCTGATCCAACCGGATGCCTACCCCGTCTCGACCGGAATCATCGGACAGGACTTTGTCGAAGGTGTATTGGACAGCGGCGATTATCCGACCGCGCTCAATAAAGTCATGGAAATGATCGATTACAAAAATTTCCGTGAAGTGATTCAACCGAAAGCCCGCGCAGAAGGCAGGCACCTTGGTCTCGGTATCTGCACTTTTACCGAAGGCACTGGCGTTGGTCCCTATGAAGGCGCAAAGATTACTGTTGGCGGCAACGGCAAAGTAAGCGTTGCCACCGGTGTTTCCAGCCAGGGTCAGGCGCACTACACAACCTTTGCACAGATCGCCGCCGAGCAGCTGGGTGTGGAAGTCAAGGATGTCAAAGTAACCACCGGCGATACAGGTGCATTTGCCTGGGGTGCCGGCACGTTCGCCAGCCGCGGCGCGACCGTTGCTGGAACCGCGATTCATCTAGCGGCGGTCAAGGTCAAGGACAAGGCTCTCAAACTGGCCAGCCAATTCCTGAATACGCCAGAGTCTGAGCTGGAACTGGTCGGCGGCTTTGTACAGGTAGCGGATCTCCCAGACAAGAAAATCTCGCTGGGTGATCTAGCCTCCAAGGCCAACCCCATGCGCGGTACCTTCCCGCCCGGTGCGGAACCTGGTTTGGAAGCTGTGGCTTACTACGGTCCTCCGTATGGCGCCACCGGAGCCGGCTGCATGGCCATGATCCTGGATGTGGACGCTCAAACCATGAAGCCCAAGATCGAAAGACTGGTCATGGTCCATGATGTCGGCACGCCGATCAACCCGATGGTGGTCGAAGGTCAGGTACATGGCGGCATTCAGATGGGAATTGGCAATGCCTTCTATGAGAAGATCCATTACGATGAGACTGGTCAACTGCTGACAGCCTCGTTCATGGATTACCTTTTCCCGCAAGCCACCGATATGCCATCTCACATCGAGATGGATCATATCGAAAACCCATCGCCGCTTAACCCGCTGGGTATTAAGGGTGTTGGTGAGGCTGGAGCAATTCCCACGCCGGCAGTGTTTAACCAGGCGCTGGAAGATGCCTTGTATGATACGGGAGTTGAACTGATGGAATCTAATCTCTCCCCCAGCAAGGTCTATACCTACGTACAAAAAGCTAAAGGTGCTTAGCACCCTTAGCTGTTGTAGACCAATAAAAAATTGGTTATCGATTTCAATTTCTTTTTTTGGAGGAATACCTATAATGAAACTCGAAGGCGAGCACGTTTTTAATGGTCCGCGCGCGGATGTTTGGGAAATGTTTTACGACCCTGCCATTCTTGCCAGCGCTGTCCCCGGAATGGATAAGTTGGACGTCGTTGCCGAAAATGAGTACGAAGGCGTAATGAACGTCCGCATCGGACCCGTCTCTGGTAAATTCCAGGGCAAACTCACGCTCACCGATGTTGTTGAACCCGAAAGCCTGACCCTCACCGTTGACGGCCGCGGTGCGCCTGGGTACGGCAAGGGTGTTGGAAAGGCCAACTTCATTCAAAACGCTGATGGCACGACAACCTTAAAATATGACGGTGACATGAACATCGGTGGTGCACTGGCCTCGGTTGGTCAGCGCATGATCGATAGCGTTGTTAAAAGCATGATGCGCTCTGCTTTTGAAACGCTCGACAAAGCTTTGGAAGCCCGCCTCGAAACCAAGAAAACTGGCGAAGAGGTTAACTTCACTCCCCCCACAACGACCGAATTTGCTGGCAGCGTAGCCAAAGACATGGTCGGGGGTTTCACTAAAGTACCAGAATTACGGTTAATTCTCTATATCCTGCCAGTTGTAGCAATCCTTGTCATCCTGGCTTTAGTCCTAAGCAAGTAAGCTGTTCAGCAACATTTGTTTTTTTGACTTCATGATTTCCGAACAGCCAAAATTTTTGGACGGATATAAAGAGAAAGGAGATATGATCAAAAGAGGAACTAAAGAGAAGCACCCCATCTGCTTCGATCTTGATTGACCAGGGCAATCGGCAGCAACCCAATCTTGCTGGTACCCGCAAGCAACGCGATCGGATCGAAGGAACCCCCAAACCCCATTTCATTTTTAATTTAATTTTCAAGGGAGGAAGACTTCTATGGCAACCGCAGCTCCTAAAGCTAAGGTATTGGGCTATTTGCCGAATGACACCCCGCCATTTGGCCAAATGCTCCTGCTAGGTTTGCAGCACGTCTTGACCATGTTCCCGGCCACCGTCCTGTGCGCCATCTTGATGAAATTCCCCGTCAGCACCGTTTTGACCATCACCGGTCTCGGCACTGTCGTGGCTCTCGTCGGCGCCAAACTGGCCATGGGCAAGTACATTCCGTTATACTACGGCTCAAGCTTCAGCTATATCGCCGCTGTATCGGCTGTTATGACCGCCAAGGGCGTCACCGGCGCTGTTGCTCCCCCCGAGGTTATCTCGGTCGCGACCGCTGGCTTCATCGCCACAGGCGTTATCAACATTGTCGTCGGTATCATCATCCGCGCTTCGGGTGGTAAAGAAGCCGTCGATAAAATCCTGCCCCCCATTGTCACCGGCTCCGTCGCGGTCACCATTGGTATCGGTCTGGGCGCAACTGCTCTGCAGATGGCCACCGGCACCTTCACCTCGACCTTCGACATCAATGCGCTGACGAACCTAAAGTGGGTCGTCGCCTCCTTTACCACATTGTTGGCCGCCTTCCTCCTGTCAGTTTACCTGCAGGGAAAAGGTTTCATCGGCATGCTACCAGTTCTCCTGGCTGCCATCGTGGGCTACATTGTGTCCATTCCGCTTGGCTTGGTTGACTGGACCCTTTTTGGTAAGGAAGCCTTGCTGCGCGCTCCGCAGATCAGCTTCCCGGTCTTCAATGACCCCCTGACTCTGACCGTGCTGGTCGGCGTCGGTGTTATGGCGATCGCCACCATCCCAGAATCCACTGCCCACCTGTACCAGATCAGCCTGTATGTTGACCACTTAGCCGAAGAACAGGGCAAAGAGAAATACAACCTGTCCCGCTACATCGGCCTCAACCTGATGCTCGACGGTCTGAATGACTTGGTGAACGGTCTGTTCGGCTCCACCGCTGGCACCAACTACGGCGAAAACAACTCGCTGATGGTCATTACCCGCAACTACTCCGGCCCATCACTGATCACAGCTGGTATCATCTCGATCATCCTGGGCTTTATCGGCCCTTTGGCCGAGGTGGTTTCCTCCATCCCGACAGCTGTCATTGGCGGTCTGGCGATCTACCTGTACGGTGTCATCGGCATGCAAGGTATTGCGCTGATGATCGCTGAGAAGGTAAATCTCTATGATCCCAAGCAGTTAGCCATTGGCGCTACCGTGTTGGTCACCGGCATTGGTGGTAACATCGGCTTCAGCGGCGGATTCCTGCCCATCCCGGTCCTCGGCTCGGTTTTCCCCTACGGTTTACCGGCCATCGCCTTCGGCGCTGTCCTCGGTATTCTCTTGAATTTGATCACCGTCTTCTGGAAACCCCCACTGGAACGCGCAGCCGCGCACAAGTAAATATTAAGGTTTGATTTTCCGCTTTGGTGAACTCCCTGAATCAGGAAGTTCACCAGTGCAAACAAATGGCTCCCGACGTCTGCTGTTGGCGTCGGGAGCTTTTTCGAGCAGAGGATTTTCACTCTGTGAAAATTATCCATTCGCTTTTATAATCTTTGCGCATTAATCTCCCACTGGAGTATCTGGATGATCTTAATCACAGGCGCTGCCGGAAAAACCGGACATGCCATCCTCAAAGCAGCAGTGCAGGCCGGAGAGGATGTACGAGTCTTGGTTCGGCGCGATTCTCAGACTGCTGAGCTGCGGGAACTCGGTGCTAGTGGTACTGTGGTGGGAGACATGGCAGACCCAACTGCCATGCAGCAAGCCTGCATCGGAATTCGCACGATTTACCACATCTGTCCGAATATGAATCCGGACGAAGTCAGTATCGGTCAAAATGCGATCACTGCCGCAAAACAGGCAGGAGTTGATCATTTCGTCTATCATTCGGTACTGCATCCCCAGGTGAAAGAAATGCAGCACCACTGGAATAAACTGCTGGTGGAAGGATTATTATTTACATCTGGATTGAATTTCACCATCCTCCAGCCAGCTTCATACATGCAGAATATAACGGGATACCTTCAAAAAATGCAGACAGATGGCATTTATTCCGTCCCTTATTCCATTGACGCAAAATTTAGCATGATTGATCTGGATGATCTGGCTCAAGCCGCCGCAGTCGTGATCCGCGAGGGTCAAAAGCATTACCAGGCAACCTATGAACTAAGCGGTGCTCAAATCTTATCCAGCGCAGATATCGCTAATTTAGCGGCAGAAATCCTTCGTCGGCCGGTTCTGGCAGTAGAATTGGATCGGACTGAATGGGACCACAACGCCCGTGCCAGCGGTATGGATGAATATGCTCGCACAACATTAATCAGTATGTTTGAGTATTACCATCACTTCGGTTTCACTGGAAACGCCACCATTCTCCGCATGCTGCTAGGGCGGTCTCCAGCCCGTGTTGAGGACTATCTCGCCAGGCTCCTTGCAGATCACCCGGCTTAATTAAGGAATTATTCATTATGTTAAAAGAGAAAAGCCAGCACTACAACTTCGGTCACGAAGCCTTGCCAACCATTTTTCATTCGCAAACCAGCGACTTTTTTGAGTATTTGGAACGCGATGGACTGAAATTCTTGAAATTCTGGTGGAACCATGTCGGCGAGCGGCTGGACGATGCGCGATTAAGTCCTTTCGAAGGCATGGCGTACGAGGTCCGCGAAGTACCCGAGAAGAAATCCAAAATTGTTTTGGTGCGCTTTCCGCATCCCACCGATTTTGATGAGTTCCATTACGCAGCCTTGGTTAAATTACCGGAAAAGCGCTCGCCTTTCGTGTTTGTAAAATTCCCCAGCACGCGGGTTTTAGTCCTATCTCATCAACCGTTAAGCCGAAGCGACACCGGTACCTTGATTCATGAAATTACCCCACGTGGGCGTTACTTGTTGGCGCGCGACGGCACGCCGGTCAGCAAAGACGCCTTCTACAAAGCCGTCGTGGACTATATTTGGAAGAAGAAATAAGCGGAGATTTACCATGGAATTTGGCATGTGGGTCACAATTATTGCTTTTGGGCTTTTTTACCTGCGATTGGCTTTGCTGCGCAGTCAAAAAAAGCGTGAAATTCGTGAACAGGCCCTGGCAGTCAAGCGGCAGGGCAAAGGCGCCAAGATGACGGTCGACGAAGAGCATCTACCAGGCTACAAGGTAACCAGCTGGGTCATTATTGTGGTGGCGGTGGTTTTAATGTTGGCTGGAATGATGGCGCGTCAGAGTCCCAGCTTCCCGGCCTGGGCGCAGGAATACTGGTATGTCGGGACATCTCTTGGGGCAATAGTTTTTGCTTTTGGCTTTAAATAAGTATTGAGG
>DATMXL010000050.1:0-3419 GCA_035561555.1 Bellilinea sp. | reverse complement strand
ACCTGGTAGAGGTATGGCGAAGGTTTACCGATGAGGGTCGGAGTAACCCCGGAGGCGGTCTCGATGGCTGCCAGGATCGACCCGGCACCCGGCAGCAACCCATCGGGGGTCGGGAAGGTTTTGTCCCCATTGGTACCGATGAATAGAGCGCCGGACCGAATGAGACTGGAAGCCACAGAAAGCTTTGTGTAGGTGATTTGCCGGTCCATCCCAGCCACCACGGCGATAACATCGCGATCCGTGTTCCAGAAGCCGAAGGGCTGGAAGGCCAATTGCAATCCGATTTCTCCCACCAGATAGACGGGACCGCCTTGTGGATGCAGCTTTTTAAGGTAGGCGGCGGAAGCCTGGGCAGAATTAAGAATCCATTCCGGAGAGAGGGTAACTCCCAGCGTTGCAAGCTTTGCAGCGAACTGTTCCGGTGTACTGGTGGAGTTGTTGGTGGCGCAAATGACTTTAAGTCCGAGGTCGTTGATGCGCCGAAAAATGGCCGGAAGATCGCCGACAGGCTGCGAGGAACGCCACAGTACACCGTCCATATCCAGGACCAGGGCTTTAATCTCAGGTTTCAGGTTGCTCAGCATAGGTGTCTCAATGTTCTGGCAAGAAATGCCGGACAGCAGAGGCTATCCGGCATTTGGATCAGACTTGCGATTGAACCAGCCGTGGTTATTTGGCAGGCTGGTGCAGTACCTGGTCAACCAGGCCGTAGTCCACAGCCATTTGGGCATCCATGTAGAAGTCACGCTCGGTGTCGCGTTCGATGACTTCCAACGGCTGGCCGGTGCTATCGGCCATGATCTGGTTGAGGTTGGCTTTCAACCGCAGGATTTCCTTGGCCTGGATTTCGATATCCGAAGCCTGACCCTGCGCGCCGCCAAGCGGCTGATGCATGTGAATGGTAGCATTTGGCAGCGCATAGCGCTGACCTTTGGTTCCGGCTGCCAGCAGCACGGTGCCAAACGAGGCGGTGACACCTACAGCGAAGGTGCTGATCTTGTTGGGGATCATCTTCATGGTGTCGAAAATCGCCATACCGGCGTAGATCATGCCGCCGGGGGAGTTGATATACATTTGAATGCCGCGTTCGGGATCCTCATTGCTCAGATAGAGCAGCTGTGCGACGATCACATTGGCAACCTGATCATCGATTGGGGTGCCGAGGAAGATGATGCGTTCTTTCAGCAGTAGCGAGTAGATATCGTAAGCGCGTTCACCACGTCCGGTGGATTCGATTACCATCGGGATTACGTTTTGAAAATTAGGAATGCTCATTCTTTTTCCTTTGGTCCTTCCTGAAAAGAGAGCGGTTCTTACTCTGTTTTAGGCTCAGCGGTTGGTTCAACCGCAGCCTCAGCCTTGGCTTTTGGCTTGCGCGGAGCGGCGGGTTTTTTGGCTTTAGCCGGCTTCTTGGCGGCAGCTTCAACTTCCGCACCTTCCGCAACCGGTTTGTCGTCACCATGACCGGTGGCGATAGCCTTCATGCGTTCCAGAACCTTGATATTGAATTTGCGTGACAGCTCATTCATGGTCAGGTTATTAACCAGATCCGAGCTGATTTTTTCTTTGGATTTCTTCGGTTTTGGCTGGGATTGCAGCTGAGAAACCGTGGTGGAGATGGCCTGGTTGTAATCTTCCTGCTCCAACTTGATTTCTTCGGCTTTAGCCAGTTCATCCATCACCAGCGAACGGGCGATGCGTTTGCGGGCTGCCGGACGAACTTCCTCTTCGATGTACTTCTCGCGGTCGGTGTTGACCATCTTGAAGTAGGCGTCCAATTCCATCCCCTGGCGTCCGACATCCTCTTTGAGGTGTTCCAGCATGTGTTCCACCTCGTGCTCGAGGGTCTGCGGCGGGTATTTGATGGTCGCGCCTTCGACTACTTTGTCGATTACAGCGGTGAAATAATTGTCATCCGCCTCTTCTTTTTTGTTGGTTTCCAGCTGCTCTAGCACCGTCTTGCGCATATCGGCTACGGTATCGAACTGTCCAACCGTCTGCGCAAATTCGTCGGTCATTTCCGGCAGGTGAAGGGCTTTAATGGACTGAACCGTAACCCTGAACTCAACGGTCTTACCTTTCAAGGTTTCGTCTTTTTCGTCCTTGGCAAATTTATGCTTGGTGACCTTTTCGTCACCGGCTGATAGACCTTTCAGCGATTCATTGAAACCCGGGTAAGGCCAGTCGCGATTCTGGATAACATCCGTGCCGACAATGAACTGGGCGGGACGCTCAGGGAAGACATTCTCATCTTCGCCTTCGGCGGGTTTGACCAGCTTACCGCTAAATTTGACGTAAACCAGGTCACCGTCTTCAGCCGGGCGTTCTACGGGCTCGGCGGTGGCATAGTTGGTGCGCAGCCGCTGAATGAACTCATCCACATCGGCTTCTTTGACTTCGTCCAGGTTGTAATCCAGGCGGACATCTTTGTAAGCACCCAGGTCAACCGTGGGCTCGAGCGGAATTTTGAAGGTGAATTTCGGCGGATTGGTGCTGACAACTTCTTCCAGAGAACCAATGGCACCGGGTTTGATTTGGGCTTCGTCCAGAATTTTTGGGTAATACTCGTCAATCAGGTCTTCGACTGCCTGCTGCTGCAGTGCCTCTTCGCCAACGTGGCGGCGCACCATGTCATAGGGGGCTTTGCCAGGGCGGAAGCCGGGGATGCGTGTTTCACGCGAGATTTTACGGGCAGCGCGGCGCATGTATTCTTCCAATACCGTTGGTTCGAGTTCGGCAGTTACTTTTACCTGATGGTCTTCAATAGGTTGGACGTCGAGTTTCAACTTGTTTTTCCTTTAAGGTTGTATGGTTTGCATTGAGTGGGGAAGGCGGGACTTGAACCCGCACGCCTCGCGGCACGTGGTCCTAAGCCACGCTCGTCTGCCAATTCCGACACTTCCCCAACGTTAATTTCGCGCGGCAATTATACCATGCCAAATGCCGGCGCTTTTATAAATTCTTTATAAGCGTTCTATAGGATATAATCGGCCTGTTTTTGCTTGGATCGACAATATTTTATTGGAGGATTATCCCTTGAGCCGTGTAATCAACCCCGAAAGCGCTGGCAAACAGCGCAACCAACTGACACGGGCAATCGTACTGGCAATTCGTGAGCTGATGAAGCAGCCGGAACCCAATGCGCAGGCGCACGATCTGGCAGCCTTCATGGTTCTGGCATTGGAAGAGATCGCGGCATCCATTGACGTATCGGTGCAGGCCTGGGAGAAACGCGATTATTGGGTGAAGGCCGACCGCTTCCGCATGGAATGGGAGTGGGCTGGGGGATTGGGACGCAGCCTGCGCAGCGCTTTGCAGGCTGAAGATTGGGCGCAAATTGCCATGAATACGACCAAGGTGGCGCAACGCTTGAATAAAATCACCATCGCGGAGCGCAACCGCATCGGTCAACCGTGGGT
>DATMXL010000049.1:0-14215 GCA_035561555.1 Bellilinea sp. | reverse complement strand
GATTTCTATAGCAGGGTTGGTGTATTTAAACTCCACGTGAAGCCAGCCGAAAAAAGAACGAAACGTCACCCACACATTGCGAATGGACTTGGCAGACAATGGCTCTTTACTACCATTGAAGCGCACCGGCTTGTACTCGGTGCGCAGCCAGGCCATGTAACCGGTAAGATCGGATGCCTGAATTTCAGAAACACTCCGATCTCCAATGTATTTCAACCAATGGTTGAGCGTGTATTCGTAGGAGGTAATTGTGCGTTGGCTTAACCCCTCTGCTGTTTTGAATTTTAGGAAGCCGTCGATGGATTTTGCAATTGACAAGCCCGGCGAACTGCGGTTCATAAGAAATTCCTCCATTTTTGGAAAAATGTCTACCGCTGTGCGCCGGGCTAATCAAAAACCAGAGCCCGACGGACTCTGGTTTACTCTTAGTAGCGGGGAGTGGATTCGAACCACTGACCTCCGGGTTATGAGCCCGACGAGCTACCTCTGCTCTACCCCGCATCAATGTCCCACCAGTATACCACCCAAAACCCCAGCCCGTCAACCCTTGTCGGGTTTTCTGAGAAAACTCTAACGCCGTGCTTTGAACACCAGCCGGATAGGCGTGCCGGAGAACGGGTACGTCTTGCGAATTTGATTATCCAGATAGCGCACGTACGTAAAATGCGCCAGTTTGGGATCGTTGCAGTAGATCAAGAATGTTGGGGGGTCACTGCGCACTTGCGTACCGTAATAAATCCGCAGCGATCTGCCGCTGCTGGAGGTGGCATGGTGTGCGTCCTGCGCCTCCTGCAAAATCTTATTCAGCACCCCGGTAGTCAAACGCGCCAGGCGCTCTTCCTGCACTTTGAGCGCCAGCGGCATCACCTGCTCTACCCGCTGACCCGACTTGACCGAGATGAACAGAATGGGTACGTAAGAGATGAAGTTCAAGTCCTTGCGGATCTTGTCGGTATACAGCTGCATGGTATCGTTGTCTTTTTCGACCGCGTCCCACTTATTGACCAGCACCACGGTGCTCTTTTGTGCCTCGAGCACATAGCCAGCGATGTGGGCATCCTGCGCACTGATGCCATCCACCGCGTCAATCATCAGCAGCGCCACATCCGCCCGTTCAATGGCACGCATCGAGCGGATGACCGAGTATTTTTCTACGCCCGGTTCCACCTTGCCGCGTCGCCGAATTCCAGCCGTATCGATTAGCGTCACCGGTATGCCGTCGAAATCTATTTTTGTATCCACCGCGTCGCGTGTGGTGCCGGCAATCGGTGAGACGATCGCCCGCTCCTCGCCAACGATCCGGTTCAGCAGGCTGGACTTGCCGACGTTCGGTTTGCCCACCAGCGCAATCTTGACCGAATCGTCTTCCTCTTCGGTATCTTCCGGCGGAAATGCCTCCACCAGTACATCCAGCAAATCGCCGGTGCCGGTGCCGTGTACAGCTGAGATTGGGTAAGGTTCGCCCAGACCCAATTCATAAAAAACCGCAGCGCCCATGCGGGTAGTTGCATTATCAGCCTTATTAACCACCAGCAGCACTGGCGGAAAGGGTTTCCCATCCACATTTTTTTGATTGCGGCGTAAAATTTGCGCCACTTCCTTGTCCGCGGGCGTCACGCCGCTGGCAGCATCCGTCAGAAACAGCACAACATCCGCTTCGCGAATGGCAATTTCTGCGCCGCGCCGAATCTGGTCGATGTAATCCGCCGACCCAATGGATAACGGCTCCTTGCCGCCAATCGTGTCGATTCCGCCGGTATCGATGATATGAAAAGGCCGCCCATTCCATTCAGATTCAGCCAGCAGCCGGTCGCGGGTGGTGCCAGGGGTATCATCGACAATCGCCAGCGGTTCACCAGCCAGGCGGTTAAATAACGTGCTTTTGCCAACATTGGGCCGCCCTACCAGGGCTACAAACGGTTTTTGCATCATGCTCCAGACTTATGGGGTCGGCCGCGGCGTTGCCACTGACGTACCCCGGGAAATAGTCACTTCGATGGTTTCCGGCAACACCGATTCAACCCGCAATTCCGGAATCAGGATTTCGATTTCCGGCTCGAGCTGGTAGGTTCCGGAGATAAACAGTGCAAGGTCGATCACCACCCGCACGTCAGAAGCTTGCAGCCGGTCCAGCAATGCGACTGGGCCGGAAATGATCACCGTCACTGTGGTTGGCGATACCACGGAACGCAATCCAGGCTGCAGACCGGTGACTTCAACCGGCACATTGGGCAGCGTCAGGCTGCTTTCGATGCCAGCAATACCCACCCTCACCAACACTTCCAACTGGTCGCCGACCACTGACACGCCCTCCGGCAAATCCAATGCCAGTGAGACGTCCAGATCATCATTGGCTCCGGTGATATCCAGCGGGAAAGTTTCTACAAACCCCGGCAAGTCGCTGACGATCTGCGGATTGGCTGAAAATACGGTCACGGCTGGCGGGAACACCGAAATGTTGGTCAATCGGTATCCATCCGCCACCTGACCTTCGACCACAACCTTGACCACCACATTGCGATAGCCAAAGCGCTGGGAAATCTCCTGGGTGACCGCGACCTCTTGCGGCACGATCGTGACGCCCGCAACCACCCCCTCGTTGGCATTCAAAGCCACCAGTCCGATGGTCCGGTTGATGGTCTGGTTTGCCTGATTGATATCTAAAGTGGCGCGCACATGGGTGACTCGTTCCACCAGCGGCGCCGGTCCGGAAACTGTAATGGTTGCCGGATCGATGACCGGTTCACCCGCCAGGTAGCCAATTGCCGGGCTGCCGCGTGTCACCAGATCCACTGGCAGTTCCTTCACCGCCAACCGTTCCAGCGTCACGGTGATTGTGAGGGGTGATTGTACCACCTTACGCACCGGCCGCGGCACAATCTGTACCTGAATGGGTAAAGTATAGGTTCCAGACTCTAATCCTGAAAGATCAACCACTGCCCGTACCGCGTCCACCTCGCTTAATGGCAGGTCCCAGATGGATTGTGGCGCACTCAATACCAGTGCTACACTGGATGGGATTGGGGATGTGATGATCAGGTTGGAATCCTGACCGATCACCTCAATCGGTACAGAGGCCGGGTAATTCTTCTCGACGATCGGATCATTGGCGGTAACCGCCGAAATCCACACCGCCAATGACAATACAAAGGCCGTCAAAAGGATCGGTAGCCCTCGCAATAATTTACGCAAGGTATTAAACATCGCTGCCATCCTCCCGGCGTGGACGGGTCTCTTCATGCGTTTGGCCGGCCTTGCGGAACAACTCAAAGGGGGTGCGGACCGGAGCAGCCGGCTGGTAGAATGCCAGCAAAATGTTTTCCAGCCGCTCGCTGTCCAGGCGCCGGATCATCCGACCGCCGTGCGCGATTGAAATCGATCCCGTTTCCTCCGAGACCACCACAGCGATTGCATCGGTCGCTTCGGAAGTACCCAATGCTGCCCGGTGGCGCAGTCCCATCTGACGTTCCGGTGAGCGGTTGAGGATACCGCTGGAAGACAGGGGCATCACGCATGCGGCTGCCAGCACTTCCCGCCCGGCAATTATGGCGGCTCCGTCATGCAGCGGCGTATTGGGATAGAAAATTTGCAGTAGCAGTTCAGGCGTCACCTGGGCATTTAATTTGACTCCCGTGCGGGTGTATTCGCGTAATCCCTCGGTGCGCTGGAGAATGATCAGTGCGCCATGTTGACGGGCTGATAACCGCGCACAGGCGCTGACCACAGCCTGGATCGTTTGCTGCATCGTTTCTTTAGACGCCAGGGAACGCTGCCAGAATACCTGTTGACCAGACCCAGCCCGTCCCAGGCGCTCCAAGCCCCGCCGAATCTCCGGCGCAAAAATCACCGGGATCGCCAGCACCAGGGTTGGCACCATGGTCTGGATCAACCAGCCAAAAGCCGGTAAATCCACCAGGCTGGTCAGCAGACTAAGCAATACCACCAGTAGCAAAACACCGCGCAGCAACACCATCGCTTGCGTATCGCGCAAAAGCAATAAGATGCTGAAAAACACTAATGTGACCAGAAATATATCCAGAGCGCTTTGCCAGGTAAAGCGCTGGAAAATGAAGATTAACTCGTTGAAGAAATCGGCCACAGCATACTCAAATCAAGGATAAGTCTTGTACTTATCAAATCGGGCGTAACACCCGGTCCTCACGCAATTTCTTGAATAACATTAATGTGCCAGCTGGCATGGATTCCCGCGCAGCGTCCTGCCAGGCGCGAACCCGTAACGATTCAGGCAGAATGCGTGTATACCCCATTTTCTGCCAAAGAGCATCTTGCTTCCCAAGTAGGGGTGCAGCGAAGACCAGGGATACCTCACATTGGAGAATTTGCGAAGCGCGTTCCATTTCCCCAATGAGTACCGGAAGGACTTTTTCAGTGGGCAAGTAAGGATCGAACACCATTTCAGTAGCCCGGGAAACCAGATTCTCAACCTGCCAGCCAATTGCCGCCTTCAGGGAACCGTCCTCTTTGAGCAACAGGTAAGCTTTTTCGCCAAACTTTTCCATGATATCCTGGCCTGTCAAAGGCGTAGCTGGCTTTTCCACCTGGTTGATCAGACTGGCAATTTCAGCCGAATGCCGTGGATTGCCCCGGATGATGGTATACCCCCCGGTCTCGCTGGCGGTTTTGATGGTTTCGTCGCCGGCCATTTCTGTGCCGGGCAGCGTGGTTTTCCAGGCAGCCACCACCTGGCGCCAGGTGTCTTCGAAGCTGGCAACATTGTTGATGACCACATTGGCAACTTCCGCTTTCAATTCCTGCGGCGGCTGTGCCTCGATGCGCTGGAAGGCATCCGCTTTGCTAAGCCGGCGTCGGATGGTCAACCGCGCCAGCTGCATATCTTTGGGTGCGTAAGCCACCCAAATCGAATCGCATTTTTTACCAAGGTCCGTTTCCAGCAGCTTGATGGCTTCGATCACTACCACTTTGTGGGATGAGCGCTTGACCAGGAAATCGATGGCCTGCCCGACAAGCGGGTGAACGATCGCTTCCAATATTGCCAGCGCCTGCGAATCAGAGAACACCACCCGGCCTAAGCGGCCGCGGTCGATTTCTCCATCGGAGTTCAGGATCCATTTGCCAAATTGATCGATGACCGCCTTATGGCCGGGTGCACCGCGGGCATACGTGCGCTGCGCCAGAGCATCGGCATCTATACCATAGGCGCCTAAGTGCTCCAACATGCGGCGTACCACGCTCTTGCCGGTGCCGATGTTGCCGGTTAAACCGATTACGTATTTGCCCTCCCACTTGCTCAATGTTGACTCCTCTCGCGGGTCGTGGACAGTTAATACGGGCCTTTACCATTTTAACTTTGCGCTGCAAGAAAGTCAAAGGATTATACGCACGTCTACCTTTCACTTACCTTCCAGTCTGCGCCGTCAGCAGCCGGTCTCATCCGTCGGGCAAGGTATTTTCAGCTATAATACAGCGCGCTGACCTCACAGGCCGGCGTATCTTGTTTTTTCTAGAAATAATTCCCGAGATGCGGCATAGGCTCGTATCGCAACCAGCGTGCAGAGGTTAATATGACGGTCCAAGCGCTCAATCAACAATCTATCCGAAAAGTATTTCGATCGTTATTTGGACCGCCGGATTTTTCCTGGAAAACCATTCAGGAATACATTTTCATCATCCTGGGCGCGTTGATTCAAGCCCTTTCCATGCGTCTATTTCTGATTCCCGCACAACTGGTGAGCGGCGGAGTCAGCGGTATTTCGCAAATCCTCAATCATTTCACCAACTGGCCGATCGGTCTGATGGTGTTCATTGGCAACCTGCCGTTGTTCGTGCTGGGTTGGCGCTATCTGGGCGGTGCCCGATTTGCCAAACGCACCGCCTTGTCGGTAGCTTTGTTTTCTCTGTTCACTGACTTGTTAGTGTTCTTTCTCCCAGCGCAGGGCATAACCGACGATCTGGTCCTCAACTGTCTCTACGGCGGGATTACCCTTGGCATCGGGCTGGGCATGGTGTACCGCGGACAGGGAACCTCGGGCGGAAGCGATATTTTAGGCCGCATCCTGAATCACCGTCTGGGGATCTCCATCTCGCAAGCCTATCTCATCACCGATACGGTGGTGGTGTTGGCTGGCGGATTTGCCTATGGTTGGGAAAAGGCCCTCTACGGTTTGCTGGTCATTTATGTCAGCGGGCTGGCTGCTGAGGCCATTTCGGAAGGCTCGGGAGTATTCCGCACCGTTCTAATCATCACCAACGCGCCGGAGGCAGTACAGAAAAGCATCCTGGAAGTTCTCGAACGCGGCGTGACTATACTGGAAGGCAAGGGCGCTTATACTGGCGCTGACCGTCCAGTGCTGTACACAGTGATCACCCGCTCCGAGGTTAACCAGTTGAAAGAACTGGTGCGCGAATCGGATCCACGGGCGTTTGTCGTGATTGGTCAGGCGCATGAAGCCCTGGGCGAAGGATTCCAACCGTTGATGCGCTAAGATTGTGCCATATATGACAGCACACCGACTGTTATGGCCAGTTGCGCCAGGTGATATGTAGCAATGACGATAACCCGGCCAAATCGCACCGCCCCGCAAAAGCGATTGAAGGCCAAAACGGTGTCTGAGATATAAAAAAGCAAGGCTCCCACGCTGACCAACGCAGCTGCTTTGTACGACCAATCCGGCCTCAGCCAGGTGAGCAAGCTGGAAAATAACATCAGGCTGATCACTCCCACATACCCCAGCACGGGAAAGCGAATCCAACGTCCGGATGGGCGTGTCATTACTGCCCGGCGGAGCCGGCGGTATCCCAGCGAATCCAGCAAGATCAGTCCCAGCAACGGGAAGATAAAATTCCAGCCTGGCAGGAAAAAAGACTGGTTAAAGCCCACGATATAGAACAGGTGCGCCAGCAGAAAAGCCGTCAGGCCGGCTGGAAACAGATTGGGCGGCAGCATCAAGAAAATATCCCCGGCCAATGAGGCGACCAGACCGAAGCCAAACCAGACGCCTGCACCCTGCCAGCCTGAAGACAGCGTGAACCCGGCGATCAACATGACCATCGGCGCTGGCTTGGTCACTACCCGCCAGTGCAGACGGTTTAATCCGACCGCCCACCAATCCATGGCGGCCAAAATCAGCACCCCCGCAATCCACCCCCACTGCATACTTAATCCTTATCGCGTGTATAACCCAGCCAGCGCAGCGCGTCCGGTCGGTTGCGCCAGTTGGCGTTGACTTTGACCTTCAATTCCAGGAATACTTTCCGCCCGCTCATCGATTCGATTTCGCCGCGAGCCGACGAACCGATGCGCTTGAGCATATCACCGTTGTGGCCAATTACGATACCCTTATGCGATTCCCGCTCAACCAGCAGGGTGGCATGAATATAGGCACCGCCAGTGGTTCGCTCGGTAAATTCATCTATACGCACAGCCATTCCGTGCGGAATCTCCTCCCGCAGGTGATTCAGCGCCGCCTCACGAATCAGTTCAGCTGCGATATCCCGTTCATAAAAATCAGTGACCTGATCTTCACTGAAAAAAGGCGCACCCTCCGGCAAATGCGTCAGAATCTCCTGCAGCAAAATGTCGCAATTCTGGCCTGTGATGGCAGAAATCGGCAGCATTTTAGTCTGAGGCAACAAGGATTGAAAGGCTTCGCTGCGTTCAGCCAGTACTCCCGCGTTGACCACATCCACCTTGTTCAACACCAGGATTACCGGTCCGCGATGCTTGAGATTCGTGAGTCGTTCTGCTACTTGCCGGTCTTCTTCGGTAGGTGGTGCGCTGGCATCCACCAGCCAGCAAATCACGTCGGCATCGCGCAGACTGTCTTCCGCCACCTGGTTCATGTATTCACCCAGCTTATGAACCGGCAGGTGCAGCCCTGGAGTGTCCATGAACACCACCTGAGCATGCTTATCCGTCAGGATTCCCAGTTGGCGCAAGCGGGTAGTTTGCGGTCGCGGTGAGACTGCCGCCACTTTCTGACCCAGCAACTTATTCATCAGAGTCGACTTGCCGACATTTGGCCGCCCAACCAGAGCAGTGTAGCCGGCACGATAAGACTCCTGTAATTCTGTCATCAGTTTTACTCAACTTCCTGCGCTTGAGGCTGTCCCTTGAAGCGTGCATTGACCATTGCCACCCCGGCAATCACCAGAGCGCCGCCACCAAGTACAACCCAACGCAGTTCTTCCTTTAAAAAGACGGCGCCAAGGATCACCCCCACCAGGGGAAAAATATAGGAAGTCAGCGTGGTGCGTGTGGCGCCGACCGCGTTGATCAATGAATAAAAGAAGAAAGTGCCTATGGCTGTAGCCATAATTCCCAGCCACAGGATAGCCAACCAGGTCATTGGCAGTTGCGGAAAGCGGATGGGACCTTCTAATAGAAGGGCGGCTGGCCACAAAACCAGGTTGGCAAAGATGCTTTGGCCAAAAGCCAGTGCAGCCGGTTCACTGCCGTAAGTCACCGTGCGGGCAAAGATCGCAGCTGCTGCGTACGAGAGTGACGCCACCAGAACCAGCAGCGAACCCCATTGAAATCCCCCGCTTCCTTCTGCGATTTTATTGGATGCTAATGCGACCACACCGATAAACCCGACGACCAATCCAGCGATTTTCGGTAAAGTCCAGGATTCTTCCGCAACAAAGAACGGCACGATGATAATGGTAAAAAACGGAACAGTTGAATTCAGGATGGACGCCATGCCTGATGTGATGGTGTGCTCACTCCAGGTTATGAGAACAAAAGGCAGGGCAATGTTGAAGATGCCAAGGAACAGGTATGAGCGCCAGCGTTCGCGAAAGCGCAGCCTGGCTTTGGTCAGTTTGAGGATGATGAACAAGCCAGCCATTGCAGCGACCAACCGGATGGCGTTGAGGGTTATGGGCTCCACCTCGCGAATGCCAATTTTCAACCACAAAAACGTGGCACCCCATACCAACCCCATGTACCAGAACCTGCCCCAATTTTTAAGCGACAATGCGCTGTCCTTCCAGAGCCAGCAGCCTGGCCTTATCGTCCACTCCGCCTGGGCTGCCGTAACCATGCAATTTACCATCGGAGCCCACCACTCGGTGACACGGGATTACGATTGGGATCGGGTTGCTGGCCATAATGCCGCCGACAGCGCGCGCGCTGTCGGCGCTGCCCGTTTGACGCGCCAATTCACCGTAGGTACGCACCTGCCCGTAAGGCACCGCCAGACAGGCTCGTAGCACTTTTTCCTGATAAGCCTGCATGCCACGCCAGTCGATGGCTACCGTAAAATTACGCCGCCCGGCGTAGAAGTATTCGGTCAGCTCTTGCACAGCCAGATCAGCCATTTTTTCGAGTTCCGGGTTGCCGGTGCGTACCTCAACCAGCCGCCCGAAGTCGATCCGCGCCAGGCCGCCATCAGAAACGTATACTGTCAATGGACCGACAGGAGTTTGCTCAAGGATACGGACTTCGTATATGATTGTTTCAACCTCAGCCATTTTTCACCATCCTAATCCGAATTCAGGCTGGATAAATTATATCAGCCCGACCTCTGCCGTGGCCTCGCCCCAGGCGTTATCTTTTGATTTTTACCATAGTCCGTCTTCGTATTCCCTGGATACATACTCAGGAATGGCGAAAACCACCCATTATTACCCGGATCGTAAGGATATTGTTCAGTGGGCGTAGGGTGAGCGTAGGTTTAGCGTCAAGTAATGGAACACCCTTTCTGCTAATATAAATGCAGAAAAGGGCGACTTCTCTTCTTCTCCTCCTTAAATAGCATGCCTGGGTCGGCGTCCCAGGCATGCTGTGATTCCAGGACAAGTCACCTTTTTTAGGGGGATACAGGTACTCTTCCAGCAAATTGAACCGCGTAAACATGGTATATTTCCTGGTTTTGACACGTGCTTGAGCCAGATTATGTTAAGATAGTAGCATACTGGCATCCGCCTTTCAAAATTTAGGAGACGATCCATGACATCAACCCGGGATGGACAATTTTTCCTCGGCAAAATCTTCGACATGCAAGCCGGCAAGCTGACCGACGAATTGCTGCAATATGATCCCGCCGATCTGACCACCCATGCTGTCGTCACCGGCATGACAGGCTCCGGCAAGACCGGCATGTGCATTGGTTTGTTGGAAGAAGCTGCCATCGAAGGCATTCCAGCCATTATCATCGACCCCAAGGGCGATCTGACCAACCTGCTGCTGCACTTCCCCGACTTGCTGCCAGCTGACTTCGAACCCTGGATCGACCCGGAAGTCGCGCGCCGTGAAGGGAAAACCCCCGCCCGGGCAGCACTGTCCACCGCTGAAAATTGGAAAAAAGGCCTGGAAAGCTGGGGGCTCGGTGCGACCGAGCTCAATTTGCTCAAGGACTCGGTCGATTTCGGGGTGTACACACCCGGTTCGTCCGTCGGCGTACCGGTGAACATTTTGTCGTCCTTCGCCGCCCCTGGACTGCCTTGGGATGAACACCGCGAAATTTTACGCGAGAAAATATCCACCATCGTTACAGCACTGCTCGGGTTGATCGGCTTAAATGACATCGATCCGCTTCGTTCGCGTGAGCATATTTTGCTGTCAAACATCCTGGAAAATGCCTGGAGCAAGGATTCATCCCTTGACCTGACCGAGTTGATTTTACAGACCCAAAACCCGCCGTTTGAGCGTCTGGGTGCATTTCCTATCAATAATTTCTTCCCGGCCAAAGACCGCTTCGACCTGGCCATGCTGCTCAACAACTTCCTGGCCTCGCCAAGTTTCGAAATCTGGCGGGAAGGTGTGCCTCTGGATATCGCCAAACTACTATACTCTCCGGACGGTAAAGCGCGTCACAGCATCTTCTACCTGGCACACCTCAGCGAGGGTGAGCGTATGTTCTTTGTCACCCTGCTTTTCGCCGCCATCGAATCCTGGATGCGCTCCCAACGCGGCACAGGTGCCTTACGCGCACTGGTGTACTTCGATGAAATTCTGGGTTACCTGCCGCCGGTTGCCAACCCACCTTCGCGCCCCATCATGCTGCGGATGTTGAAACAGGCGCGCGCCTTTGGTGTTGGCCTGTTATTGGCCACCCAAAATCCGGTGGATGTGGATTACAAGGGTCTGTCGAATGCCGGCACCTGGTTTGTCGGCCGGCTGCAGACTGACCAGGACAAGCAGCGTCTGCTGGATGGATTAGACTCAGCCGGTGGCGGTCTGGACCGATCCAGCACCGACAAATTGATCTCCAATCTCGGCAAGCGTACTTTTCTGTTGCATAATGTCCACGGAAAAGGTCCAAAAGTTTTCCAAACCCGCTGGGCGCTTAACTTTCTGGCCGGCCCTTTGACCCGCTCACAAATACCGCAATTATTGAAATTGATCCCGAATGCCCAACAAGCGTCAGCCGTGACACCGGCTATGCCTGCTGGGTCAATGGCTGCAGCGCCTGTTTCGCAAGTCGCTGCCCGCCCGTCGGCTTCTCCGCCCTCTCCGGCAACTGGTTCCACCACCCGCCCGGTCATACCGACGGGAGTAAATGAGTACTTCATCCCCAACAACCTGGCCTTTTCAGAAGCGCTGACCGACGCCCGGGTTCCTGCCGGTGCAAAGGTCACCCAGGGCGGTTTTCTCTATCGGCCAGCCCTTTTCGCCCAGGCGGAGGTGGTTTATCTGGCGCGCAAATACAACCTGGAACTGAACCGTCAGGTATCTGCCCTGCCGCAGGAAGCCCGCGGCCGCGTAGTCAACTGGGACGATTTTGCCTGGCTGCCTTATAAACGCGAGGAATTGACTGGTTCCGCCCTGCCCACTGCCCGTTTCACCTCGCTGCCGGAATGGCTGGCGGATGCCCGTACCGTAAACAACTTGCAGTCGGATTTTGTCGACTGGGTCATCCGCAACGGCACCATCCGTGTTCGCGCCAACGAAGCCCTCAAAGTGTATGCCGGACCGGAGGTTTCCACCGCTGATTTCCGCGAGATGTGCAGCAAAGCCGCCAAAGATGCCATGCAGGCTGATGTAGAAAAAATTGAAGTCGCTTACAGGAAAAAGCTAGAGACACTGGAAGCCAAAGTTAAACGCCAGACCATGGAAGTAGATTCCCAGCAGGATGAGCTGGGGCAGCGCCGCATGGAAGAACTGGGCAAAGGCGCTGAATTATTGTTTGGCTTGCTCGGCGGTCGTAAGCGCAGCGTCTCCAGCAACCTGACCAAACGGCGCATGACCGCCTCCGCCAAAGCAGACCTCAAGCAGGAAGAAGCCGAATTGGAACAACTGGAGAAGCAACTGGTTGATCTGGAAAACGAGCAAAAAGCTGCTTTGGACGAGGTCAATGAACGCTGGGCCGAACAGGTGAACAACGAAGTTGAGGTGCCCGTGACGGCTTACAGGAAAGATGTTTATCTGGATTTTTTCGGCATCGCCTGGCTGCCGTATTACGTCGTCAGCATGGACGGGCAAAACCGCGAAGTTCCAGCTTTCAAACAGCCCGTGCGTTAATCCATTCGGTCACAACTAGGCCTGGCGAGGGGCAATCACTGCCAGCCCCTTTATTAAAATATCCTTTCAGCATCAGGGAATATCCATGGAAAATTACGTCGCCTGGGTGACAAATAACCCGCTCTTTTCGGCTGCCATTCAATTCGCCATCCTTGGCACGCTGGGTGAGATTATTTCGTTCAGCCTGCTGCAGAAACGTTTTGCCCTGCCGTGCACTGGCTGGCAGCTGGTTGGCAAAGTCCTCGCCTGGGCATTGTTAGGTGTGATCATTAAATACGGTTTTGCTGGGATGAAAGGCTTCACGCAAGCTCTGATCGATCACCGCTTGCTGCCCGGTTTCCTTTCACAGGGGATCGGTTGGGCTTTTGCAGTTTCCGTGCTCACAAATGTTTTTTTTGGCCCGCAAATGATGGCCTTCCACCGGCTGGAAGACAATCTGATCCTGGGACAGAAAGGCTTTGCCGGCATCACGCGCGCCTGGTGGACGCTCATCTGGTTTTGGATCCCCGCGCATACCATCACATTTTCGCTGCCAACCGATTTCCAGCTTGGTCTGGCGGCTTTATGGGGCCTGGTACTTGGAATCATTATGGGCTACAGCAAAGCAGCCGGCCAGAAACTTGCGCCTGCAACCGCTAATTGATCTGAGACCCAACTAGCCGGCTTGTCCATTTGATTTAACAAACGATGCGGGTATAATCACCGCAGGAGAATTTTATGCCGACAAATCCGACCCGAGATAGGGTAAATCCCGACAAATTCGATACCACCCCGCTGCGCCGCCCAAGCTGGATTAAGGTACGGGCACCCAGCGGTGAGACCTATGAACATCTGCAGCAGCTCATGCGGAAAAAAGCGCTGCACACCGTCTGCGAGGAAGCCGGCTGTCCAAACATGGGCGAATGCTGGGGGGCTGGCACTGCCACCTTTCTGATGATGGGCGACGTCTGCACCCGCACCTGCGGCTTTTGCGATATCAAGCACGGACGCCCTGAAGCCCTTGATTGGCTGGAACCCGAGCGGGTCGCGCAGGCGGTTAAATCAATGGAGCTGCGCCATGCAGTCATCACATCGGTCAACCGCGATGACCGCAAGGACGGAGGCGCACCGATTTTTGCCATGGTTATTCGCCGCATCCGCGAAATCCATCCTGGCTGCTCGATTGAAGTCCTCATTCCGGATTTCAAAGGCAGCAGCGAAGCCCTGCGCATCGTCATGGACGCCCGTCCGGAAATCCTGAATCACAATGTTGAGACGGTGCCGCGGTTGTTCAAAGTAGTGCAGCCGCAGGACCGCTACGAGTGGGCTGCTGCCACCCTGACCAATGCCAAAAAAATCGAGCCGGATGTTCTCACCAAATCCGGCATTATGCTTGGCCTGGGCGAAACACTGGAAGAGGTCAAAGCTGTGATGGATGACCAGCGTTCCTGGGGTGTAGACATCCTGACTCTCGGTCAATACCTCCAGCCCAGCCGCCAGCACCTGCCGATTGCCCGGTATTACACCATGGAAGAGTTTGCTGAACTCAAGGATTACGGTCTCGGCATCGGTTTCAAATGGGTCGAAAGCGGACCTCTGGTGCGCTCTTCCTACCATGCCGCTGAACAGGTTCGCGCTCTCAGCCCGGTACACCGCGCATTGTATGGATCAAATTAAAGGGTGCTTGCAAATAAATGCAAATAGTTACAAATTTGTTGCAAACATCGGAGAATGGCTGGCAACCACTTGTAAATACCCTGAATTTTCATATAATATATAGTGTCAATCGCC
>DATMXL010000048.1:0-21430 GCA_035561555.1 Bellilinea sp. | reverse complement strand
CAAATGAAATGTTTGATATTTTGGGTTCTTCCATAACCAAAGAATTGGAGAAAGTGCAACAATTAGGCGCCGAATATTTTATGGCTGGTGAAGCATTAAAAGCTCGGGATACTGCGGCGCATCTGGAAAAGATTAAGGGATTGGGACTTGGATTCCAGACTTTGCGTAGTCAATACATGAACCTGATACCCAATTTAGTTCTAGATGAGGTATCAGATGGAGACACTAAGTGGAATCAAAGGACGCCGGATGGGATGCTGACACCTTACGAGAAGTTCCGATTGCCTACGCTGACGGTATTGAGCGAAATGGGAGGTAGAGCGCGTGCGTTTCAGGTGATGGATCGGGTAGGCAAGTTAATGGTTGAAATTCTAAATAAAGCTGATCGTGAAATCATGATTACCTCAAAGGAACCTCATTGGCGCAATAGGAATCGATGGGCGCGACAGGATATGGTCGAAGAAGGGCTGTTGGAGGCTCATCCCGGTCAAGGAATATGGCAAATCACAGAAAAAGGACGGGAGTATTTGAGGAATCGGCTACCTGAGGATTAATCGGGGCAGAACTGACGTTATACCCAGTATGTTTATGGTGAAATGCGCGCCATGGAGAATATTTTTGGCGAACACCCCGCAAGGGGGCGCATAGTTCGCGTCCCACAAGGGGATCCAAAGTTCGGATGGTCGCCGGTACGGGTATTTTCGGAACGGGTGACAAAACCCGTGCAATGCACAAAAAGAACGTGCAATGCACGAAGAACGGGGATGGAACGGGCGGACACATAGGTCCGCCCCTGCTGGCGAACACTGTTCGCCGCTACGGTGATTTTCGGAACGGGTGCAAAAACCCGTGCAATGCACGACAGGCGCGCAGAATAGGTGGAACGGGCGGGGATGGAACCCCGCCCCTACGATGCTTCGACAGGCTCCCCTTCGGCAAGTGAAGCTGGCGATCGCTGATCGCCGCTACAGATGGCCTGCAACTCTGGATTAAATAAAGGGCGGACGGCGCGGTGACGGTTCAAAGGTCACGGGCCGCCCGCCATGGACGGGATGGTTTCGGCGTGGAACTATCCCTACTGCGGTTTTTTCACACTGCGGGCTGCTTGCGCCTTTTTGATGTTTTCCGACCTGGCGCGCTGCTGGGCGGCAGTCGGTTTGGCGCGCTCGGGGATATCCACCCGGTCTTTGGCTTTGAAGATATCGCCGGTGACGTGTACGGGTTGGCTGCCCAGCGATGCGACCAATTCTTTGGCGTCTTTCGTATCCGGAACCAACGTATCTCCGGAGACATGCGCATCTTCCTTGCTGATCAGCCAGGTCTGGGTATCCCAGGTGCCGCTGCTGCGTTTGCCAGCCAGCCGCAGGATATGGCCTTTGTCACCCACGTCATGGTAGCGGAAAGTATTGAATTCTCCTTTGTCGCGCACCACGATGCGGTAATAGTCGCCTTTACCCTGCGAGCCGGGTTTAGCGCGCCGGGCGCTGGTTGGCTGAACGGAATATTTCTGCGTTTTGGTTTTCATGACTTCCACCTCCTTTCCCTCCGCGAAGTGTAACCTGCACACTTCGCGGGATTATTTGCCAGGCTGCGGAGGCTTCCATTGAAATGGTCATAGGACTGACGCTGTTTTAGATCACACCCAGAAGATCCAAAATGACCAGGATCAGGGCGATCACTAACAGCGTATGGATCCAACCTCCGGTCTTTGGGAAGCTTGGGCTGACTCTACTCCCGAAAAAGCCGAGTAACCAAAGGACAAGCAGGATAATGATGATGGTCCACATAACGAGTCTCCTTCAAAGTTTGATGTGTTGATCGTTTTGCAGCAGGCTGATTGGCCTCTGGTCATCGATCGGGTGGATACGGAGGTTCACGCACCACGCCCGGCTATTTCCTGGCGCTGCGAAAACCATTCCTTGCCCGAACTGGAATCCGCCTGGGTTTGGTCTTGATCAGCCGGCCAGTGAACCAGCCGAGGGCGACTCCCATCAGGATCAGTACAAGGATCTGAATTAACTCCATTGGGTTTCTCCAATCTCCAGTTGATGAACGCAGGTCTAGGCAGGCAAGGCAGGCGCCCTGCGGCTGCCGCCCAATACATAGGCCAGTGCCAGACCGGCCACAAATCCGCCGATATGCGCCATGTAGGCCACACCGCCTTCATCACCAGCGGCACCTAACGAGCCGACTCCGCTGATCACCTGCAGGACGAACCAGAGACCGATGACGATCAAGGCGGACATGGGGATTACACCCCGGCCCATCATCACGCTGACTCGCCCCCTGGGGAACATGACCAGATAAGCACCCAGGACACCGGCAATGGCGCCTGAGGCACCCAGATTGGGCACGCTGGAGGTGGTGCTGAAGGCCAATTGGGCAAACATGGCAGCTACACCGCAAGCCAGATAGAAGATGATGAACTTGACGTGTCCGAAGCGGTCTTCCACGTTGTCACCAAAGATCCACAGGTAGAGCATGTTGCTGAGCAGGTGCAACCACCCGCCGTGCATGAACATGGAGGTGAAGATGGTTGGAAAGTCGGCGGCGGGATCAGCCAGGAAGCGGCTGGGCACGAAGGCCCATGTCTCGATGAAAGCCTGACCGCTGGTCAACTCGAGCAGAAAAACCAGCACATTGATGGCGATCAGGGCGTAGGTTACAACCGGAACAACTCGACGGGCGCTGTCATCATCACCGATGGGGAGCATGGGGTTGAGGTCCTCTTCTTCTCGGAATAAAGAGTGAGCCTGACAGCTTGTGCGGCAGCGATTTTCGCTTGTATCCTAGTGGATCGTTCGACCCAGCCATCAGGCTCACCGGGATTTTAGTCAGCGGGATTTAATCCCCGGTCGATTTCTCGGTCATAAATGTCCCATTTTTCGAGATCGGCGACTAGAGAGGTCGATCATCGATATCCGGAGGCGGGGGAGGCTGGGTACGGTCCGCAACCACCGTCCGCTGGACACTTACGCCGCCACGCGGGCGATAGAAGAGCACATACGCCAGGCGATCCAGCGCCCAGGCAATCAAGGCATACACAATCATGGCGATGATCGAAGAAACTTCCAATACCATGCCTTCAGCGGCAGGGGCGCCAATCAAGGATTGGAACGGCACCAGGAACAGGTCGGTCACCCGATACAGGAAGGCGGCAAAAGCGTTGTTGGGGTTGACGGCGATCAGCTTGAAGATCACGCGCAGCCCAATGGCAGCTTCCAGCAGGCCAAACAGCAGCCAGATTAACTGGGTAACCTTGAAGGTGGTGACACGGTTGGTTTGACCAAGCTCGCGTTGTTCGGTGTGTACTTCTCTATATTCAGTCATCTCTTCTTCTCCTTATACGGGTCGTTGGAACGGGTCTTTCGTTTGGTCATTAGATCGAGGCGTAATCGTCCTGAGGTTTGGGCATGACATGCCGGGCAGGTTTGAGGGTTACACCCAGGATCAGGCCCATAATGGCTGCCATCGAGATCGCCACCCAGGGATAGCGGGAGGCCTTCTGGTTGATTTCGCCGGGGACCTTGTTAACAGCACCCTGAACGCGGGTGTTGTACTCGGTCAGCCCTTGCCCGATGGTTTTATTCAGGGTTTTCACGGCTTCGGTGGTGGATTTGATGGGTCCATCGGCCAGTTCACCGATTTTCATGCTCAAACCCGTGACAGTGTCATCTTTCAAGGCAGCCAGATCGCGTTTGGTACGATCCAGGTTCCGATTGATGCGTTTTTCAATAGTCTTGGTATTCATGACTGTTCCTTTCCGGTGTACATGGTGGGTGTGCTGGATGAGCTGCCATCTACGGCGTCCTGCAGCTCCCATTCAAAATAGACTTGCTGGTCTCGCGGCAGCGGCCAGGGCTGTGAATACTGCTCGTAGCCGCTCAGGTCGACGCCGTGCAACTCGCGCAGACGCTGACGATACCAGGTGTCGAACGAGCGAGTCGAGGCAATCAGATTTCCCAGAGCCTGGGCGATGTCTGGAGCTTCAAGCGTGGTGATGGAAGTGGCTCCATAGGGTGTTTCTTTGAGCGACATCCGCTCGCGGGTAATGCCCAGTTGCTGACGGGAGTTCTCATACTGCTTGCGGCGGGAGCCGGATAGTTCCTGAACAAATCTGCGCCAGGCTTCCACTTTGCCAGCCAGGATCGGGAACGACAGCACAATCCCGGTAATTGGTCCAAGTCTCATCCGCGCACTCCAAGCGGTGCAAGCAATAAAGTCATCGTCTCGCTCCTTTCTAAAGTCAGTATAATGAACGAGAGTATCAACAGCGTAACAAGGAGCCATATCATCGCCCCCAGGTCCGAAACTCTGTTTCTTTTTGCTTTGGGGCCACCCGAAGTCCGCCTGGGTGAACACCTGGTCTCCTTCCCTACGCGTAAAACGCAGGCATTATTGTTTTATCTGGCGATTGAAAAAAATCAGCAGCCGCGCGAGCACCTGGCAAGTCTGTTCTGGCCGGAGGCCAGCTCGGAACAAAGTTCTGCCTCCCTGCGCAATACCCTCAGCCGGCTGCAAAGTGCATTACGCTCGGCGAGCGGCAAAACCGAACTCCCTTATCTGAGCATCACGAATACTTCCATAGGTCTTGATCCAGACGCCAATATCCAGCTGGACCTGGAGACGGTGGAACGCGCTTTTGCCCTGGCAAACACCAACCGTTCGGGAAAGTCATTGAGCGACGCCCCGGCTAATTTAGCCGTCCTGCAATCCGCGGCGGACTGTCAGCGCGGGCCATTTTTGGCCGGTCTGACCCTGGGGGATGCCCCGGGTTTCGACGATTGGGTGGGTCTGCAGCGCGAGGACTGGCAGCGCTGCCTTGGTTTGATCTTCGACCGGCTGTCTGAAATTCAATTTGCCCGCGGCGAGTTTGTAGACGCTGCGCAAACTGCGTCCCGCTGGATCGCATTGGATACGCTCAGTGAAGCGGCTTACCGCCGGAAAATGCGGGTCCATCTTGCGGCGGGTGAACGCGGGAAAGCTTTGGAGACATACGATGCCTGCCGCAAGGCGCTGGAGAGCGAGTTGGGTATTGAGCCGGAGCCGGATACCGACGCCCTGGCAGAACGGATTCGCAGCCAGCCCGCGGCGGAACGCCCGCATTTGCGCCGTACGCCCGATCAACCGCCGCGGGCAGAAACATCGGTCGATTTTCTCGGCAGCCTGTTCACCGGGCGCAACAACGAAGTTCAGGCACTCACGGATAGTTACCAACGGGCGGCGGGAGGTCAACCTCAAGTGGTGATCCTGCGGGGAGAGTCGGGAATTGGTAAAACCCGGCTAGCCATCCGCTTTTTAGCCTGGGCGCGCGCGCAAGGGGCGGAGGTGCTGCACGGCGGCGCGTTCGAGAGCGGCAGCTACTTCCCGTTTCAGCCGCTGGCAGATGCGCTGCGCACAAGATTTGAGTCTGAAAAATCCCTGGAGGAATGGCAGGATGGCATCTGGACAGCGGTCCTCAACCAGTTGTTACCGGAGCTGCGCGGCCGCATCCCCAATCAACCTGAATCTCCGCTGGGCGCAGGTCCGCTGGATGCCGAGTTCAACCCCTTAACCTTCTTCGAGTCGCTGGTGCAGCTGACGCTGGCATTTGCACAGCGGGGGGTGTTGGTGTTGTTAATCGACGACCTGCAATGGGCAGACAGCGCCACGCTGGATTTTCTACTGTATGCCATCCGGCGTTGGCGGGTCAAGGGCGCCGCGGGGGAAGGGCACCGCATCCTGCTGCTGGTCAGCCTGCGGACGGAGAGCTTAGCCACGATCAACCCAAGCGGCGCGGGTGATGGGGCGTCAGCTTTGATCCAATGGCTGGCGCGGGTGGAACGCGAAGTAAAACCGGTGCAGATTGACCTCGCGCCGCTGGGGGAGCCTGAGACGGTTGAGCTGATTCAATCCATTTTGTCGCCGCCGGCGCCAGAATTTGCGCAGGGGTTGTACACTGAAACCCGCGGGCACCCATACTACATGATCGAAATTTTGAAAGATCTGCTGGAGCAGCGTGTGCTGCGACCGAAACGGAAGGCGCAGGGAAGCTGGACCTTTTCTGTGAATGGCAGCTATAAATTTGGACAAACAGACCGGATTCCTTCCACCGTTTATTCCGTGATCCGGTCGCGCCTGAACCGGCTGAGTCCCAACGCGTTCGCGCTGCTGGCGGCGGGATCCGTGCTGGAACAGGAGATCACATTTGAGCACCTGGCGGGCGTGGCGAATGTCAATGAAGACCTGGCATTGGCAGCGCTGGACGAACTGATCACGGGAAGGCTGTTCCTGGAAAGCGGCGCGCCAGGCGCTGCCAGCGAATATATATTCGTCAACGACATGCTGCGGGATGTGGTGTATACCGAAGCTGGAGATGCGCGCCGCCGGTTGTTCCACCGCCGGGCGCTGGAACTGCTGCAGGCTGAAGGAGACTCGGAGGCGGTGCTGGCGCATCATGCGCTGAGTGCCGGATTAATGTCCGAGGCTTTCCGTCACAGCCTGGCGGCCGGACGAGAAGCGCTGCGTCTATCAGCTGTCAGCGAAGCCATTTTTCACTTTGAGCGCGCGATGCAGATCATCCACGAGGAGTCGCTGCCTGAGATGCCGGACGCAGCCGAAGTGCAGACTTTGGAAAACCAGCTCAAACGAGCCAGGGAGAAGGCGGCTCGAATGGAAAAAGAACCAAACAGCCTCCCTGGAGTGTAATCAATAATAAAATAGGTCAAAATAGTCGTATAATTACTTGAATTATCGGTTGTCACTTTGATAGGGGTATAAGCAATTATTGATCACAGCACAAGAGTCGGAACTGCGCCAGGTACCGCTGTTCGAGGTTTTGACCAACGCCGAGTTGGCCGAAGTCAGCACGCGCTTTTCTGCCCTGACGTTGAGCGCTGGCGAAATCCTTTTCCGTGAGAATGAGGCAGGGGATACCCTTTACATTGTCGCGCAGGGGCAGGTCGAGATTATCAAATCTCTAGGCGCTGCCGGCGAACGCAGATTGGCGGTGAGAGGGGAAGCGGAATTCTTTGGCGAGATGAGCTTGATCAGTCTGGAGCATGTGCGCACAGCCACAGCCAGGGCTTTGACCGAAGTCCGCCTGCTGTGCTTAACCAAGGCGGATTTTGACAACCTGCTGCTGAATCACCCGCAGCTGGCGTATGAAATGGTGCGCGTTCTCAGCAACCGGCTGAATGAATCGCACAACCGCTCAATCAGAGACTTGATGAAAATCAATCAAGACCTGGTGCAGGCCAATGCAGACCTGGTGGCGGCGCAGGCGCAATTGATCGAGAAGGAAAAGCTGGAACGCGAGCTGCAGGTGGGTCAGGAAATTCAGCGCAGCATCCTGCCGCAGTCCCTGCCGCTGCTGCCGGGAGTGGAACTGGGCGCTATCATGGAGCCGGCGCGCATGGTGGGCGGTGATTTCTACGATGTCATCCCGCTCAAGGGGGATAAAGCCGCCTTGATTATCGGCGATGTGACTGATAAGGGCATTCCGGCAGCCATCTTCATGGCACAAACCTTTGCGTTGATTCACTCGGCGGTCAGTCCGAATGTTTCGCCAAAGACCACGCTGCTGAAAGTCAACAAAAGCTTGCTGGAAATGAATGCTGGCGGTCTGTTTGTGACAGCGCTGTACGGCATTTTAGACCTGAAAACGCATGAGTTCCACTACGCCCGCGCCGGTCACGAAACCCCGGTGATCGCCTTGCCGGGCAAAGCGGCAGCGGAATGCAGGGCGCAGCTTGGGCAACCGCTCGGCATCCTGGATAAACCGGTGATTGACGAGCAGCGAGTGGTCCTGCCGCCGGGCAGCGTCATGCTGTTATACACCGACGGCCTGACCGACAACCTGGCCAAACATACCGGCAGCATGGATGGCAATTCTTCCACAGCGGGTAGTATATCCCATCCCACGCCAAAATCACAATGGATGGAGCTGTTCGGAGCGCTGCGCAATGCGCCGGCTCAAGCGATTTGCACATCCATCTATCGGGCAGTCACCCGCCCGCCGCAATTTGATGATGTTACCCTGCTGGTCCTCAAGGTAGCCTGAGGTTTTCTTCAGGTTAATTCCAGCTCGGTCAGGCGTTCGTGCATATGGCGGTAACCAATCTCAACAATTTCGGCATAGGCGCCGAAATCCAATGATTCATATTGATTTACGGGCGGCTTAATCAAGATATCCGCCTGTTCTTCCAGCTGCTGCCGGTAGTAGATGCTATTGACCTCGGATGCGCCCATCAGATTGGTCATGATGGACGGCACACGCCGCTTCTTGCCAAATGGCACGATCTTCCGCAGCAAACCCTGCCAACCAGAATAATCGGCGGCAAAATCATAGCCGGCAAATTTATTCTTTTTGGGGCTGCAATTGACGCCAATCACCGTACCGCCCTGGGTCTCAGCTTTCATGATGTCGACCGGGAAGGCGTTCATCACGCCGCCGTCCACCAACACATCACCCTGCCAGGCAACCGGCGAAAAAATACCGGGAATGGCAGTGCTGGCACGCACCGCCAGCCACATCGGTCCGTTGCGGTGGATGAGTGGTTCGGAGCGGGTCAAATTGGTGGAAACACAGAAAAAGGGTGTCCATAAATTCTCGATTTGCAGATCGCCAAAAGTGTCCTGATAGATATGCGACACTTTTTTCGAAGCCACCAATGAACTCAGAGGAAGGGTGTAGTCCAGGATTTTCCTGGGGGAGCCAAATACCCGGCAGACCCGCTCGATCTGCTCGTAGCGCATACCAGCCGCCAATCCACCGCCGATCAGGGCGCCCATACTGGTGCCGCCAACCATGTCAATCGGGATGCCAGCTTCCTCGATGGCGCGAATCACGCCGACGTGAGCAAAGCCGCGCGCTCCACCGCCGCTGAATACCAATCCAGTGGCACGGCCGGTAATCCGGCGCGCCAGACGACCAAGATCGGCTTTGTTCCCCAGGCGAACATGGTGGATGGCGCGGAACTCACGACCTTTCAGCCAGGCGTCGGTCCGCTGAGGATAGGTCAGATTGGCGGGTTGGATCAAAATTAAATCCGGCAACGACCGGTTCATCTTCTGCTCGTCAATTTCAATGATTGAAGCAACTGGCTGATCGCCGAAGCCGACCTGCAGCACCCGGTCTGCCTGGCGTAAGCAGCGTGCAGACCATTCGGTAGAGGTTGAATCTAACTCATACAGGATGAACTTAAACTGGTTCTCCAATTCGTGCAGCCAGTTGGTAACCGAATAATTTAGCGGGTCTTGCAGCGAGACCTGGGTGGCGCCGGTTTTGCCGAAAAGATCGTCAAATCGCTGGCTGTCCAGGCGCAGGGTGGGACCAAATACCGAAAGTTCGGCAGCCAACTGCTCAGCCAGGTCGCTCAAGGGGATGGCCGGGTCCAGGGATTGCAGCGCGATGGTGCTGACCGAACGTCCGACGGACTGCGGTTGGGTTGCGATGCGGCGGGAACGTTCAATGATCAAACGCGTAACCGATTGCAGGAAACCCGGGTGAACCGCGACCAATTCCTCATACACCTGGCGCGTGAGAGCAACCACATCGGAATCGCGCAGGGCCAGGATGGTCGCAGAGCGGGGCTGGCGGCTGACCATGGCAAACTCGCCGACGCTCTCGCCGCGCTCAATCTCGCCTAAAAGGCGCGGATTCTGGCCAACCTCGCGAGCTTCCATCGCCAGTCGGCCATTAACCACCAGGTACATGGTGTCATCCGTCTCCCCCTGATGGATAAGCACCTCGCCGGCCTTCAAGTGACGCCAGGAAACCTTTCGCTGCAGGTCGTGCAGCGCCTGGGCGTCCAATGGGCCTAAAAGGCGGGTGACTGCCAGCGCCAGCTGGGTGCGCTGGATGCGCGGCAGCATCTTTTCGATCAGTTTGTTCGCCAGCACAGGATATTTCTGTGAAATATGCTCCAATCCGTCTTTGGAGAGGCTAATCAGGCTGGTATCCGTCAAAGCGCGCATAGTCGCGGAGCGCTTTTGTCCGGTGATTAATGCAATTTCACCCAGGCTTTCACCGGAATCGAGCACATCAATGCGTCGTTCGTGTCCATCAGAGCCTGTCAGCAATACTGCCAGCGCCCCGCTGACGACGACGTACATGCAGTCGCCAGCATCTCCCTGGTGGAACAGAACCTCGCCCTGCGGCAGTGTGACCATCTCCAGGTGCGCATCTAATACCTCTGACATGTCGCTGTCCATACCTTCCAGACAGTTATAAATATGGCAAAAAGTGCTTAATTTGTGTTGGCTGGCTTCGATTTCCATTCACACCTCAAAAAAGATGAATTGCCTGGTCGAGAGCTTCGTCCAGACTTTGATTTCTGCCGGTTTCCCAGGCTTGCTGCTGTTGATCGGCGTTTAAAGAAGCACGCGCGGGCTGTAACAATTCGTCCATTTTGCGAACTTCGTCCTTGGATAAGGGGGCTTTGATAGCTTCCCGCACCACGGATGCAGCTCCCACCAGCGTCAGTGCCGCGGAAGATTTTCCAGCCAGGCTGGCCAAACAACCGATATCTTCCAGTAAATAGGCCAGCGCCCAGCGGTCACCAAGGTCGCGATTCAACTGCAGGCTCTCGCGATACAGGTTGAAGGCCTGGGAATAGTCGCCCAGGCGCCGGATGACATTGGCCAGATTATTCAAGGCGTTGGCAATATAGTATTTGTCGCCTACCTGACGCTGTAGCGCCACGGCTTCTTCCAGGAAGGTGCGGGCTTCCAACGGGTCCCCCTGATCGAGGGCTACATTACCCAGATTGTTCAGCGAGACAGCGATTGCCCAACGGTCTGCCAGCTGCCGGCGAATTTCCAACCCCTTTTCATGCAGTCCGCGGGCTTCGACGTACCCTCCAGCCAGACGGGCAATGATGCCCAGGTTACTGTACAGGCTGGCGACCCGCTGCTGCTGCCCAAGCTGCTGCCAGACCACCAGGCTGCGCTGATAATAGTCGCTGGCCAGGTGCATATTTCCCTGCTGGGTAGCCAGGGATCCAAGCGATTGCAGCGTTTGCGCGATGCCAGCCTGATCACCCAGATTTTCGAAGACAGCGTGCGAATTCGCAAGGGTCTCGTTGGCCAGATCGTATTTTCCCTGTTTTCGGTAAAGCTCACCCAGACCAGCCTGGCAGCGGGCGGCTCCCAGTGGATCAGGCAATGCCGAGGCTGATTCGTAGGTTTCGAGATAATAATTGGCGGCAGTGTCCCAACTTCCGACCACTTCCAATACCTGGCACAACTGCAGGGTCACCGGAATACGTTGGGCTGGTTCCAAAAGCTCCACGACCGCCTGATAATATTCAATGGCGGCGTTATTGGCGTATTTCTGCTTGGCGGCATCACCGGCTTTGATAAAATATTCAATTTTCCTGGCTTGATTTTCGCTCCTACCGTAATGAAAGGCTAGCAGGTCCAGGAATTGGGTCAGCTGATCCGGGTAGGTGCGTTCCAGGAAAGCGGCAATTTGCTCATGAAACAATGCGCGCGTGGCATAAGGCAGGTTCTCGTAGGCCACTTCCTGCATCAAGATGTGACGGAAGAAATAAGTGAGCTCCGGTTCAGCGTCATCCACGGCTATCTCAGCCCGAGTGAGCAGCGTCAGATCCTGCTTTAGCTGCAGATTGTCTTTCTGATCCCCATATACGCCAAAGAGCAGCGCTGCCTGGAAGATGCGTCCGATGACGCTGGCGACCTTGATGGTGATCTTCTGACTTTCGGTCAACTGGTCGATGCGGCTCAGAACCAGCGATCGGAGACTGGACGGCAATTGAAGCCGGCTGGCACTTTGCTCATCCTGTAAACCCTGGTTTGAGTCCACCAGAAAATCGATGGATTGTTCCGCATAAAATGGATTTCCTTCGGCTTTGGCTACCACCTGACGAATCAAGGCTGGGGATATCCGGGTGCCCTCTCCCAGTGCGCGGGAAAACCTCTGGCGCACCAGGTTCTGCATTTCTGCGTCGTTCAACGGTGCTACAGTAATTTCATGATAGTACGGCAAGTTACTCACCCGCCGGCTCTTTAAGCGTTCCACTGTTGGCGGGCGGAGGATCAAAATCACCAGGACCGGTAAATTGGCAATTCCCCGGCACAGCACATCCAATAAATCATAAGAAAGCGGGTCGATCCAGTGCACGTCCTCTAAAATAAGGATGAGCGGTTGGTGCCGGGCTCGTTCCTGCAGGCAATCCGTCAGCAGCCCTTCCAGCGAGGACTTGCGAATTTTGGCATCCAGGCTGCGGGTGAGATCATTATCCGGGATGGCCAGATTCAGAACTGGCGCAAGCAGCGGCAAGCGCAGTGTCAGCGCCGGGTTAATTTGAGACAGGTAGGCGCGCACAGTTTCGATTTGCTGTTCCGCAGGCGCCCCGGCTTGAATACCAAAAAGGTTCTGCCAGATCGGGCGCCAAACCCCGTAGCTGGCGTTCGAACCGAATGCCTGGCATTCCCCGGAAATCACGGTCTGGTTGAGGGAATTTTCGCGGATAGCCTGGCGGACCAATTCGCTTTTTCCAATTCCAGCTTCACCGATGATGCCGATAACCTGCCCCTGACCTTGCCGGGCGGCGGACATAATTTGGGTAATCTGGTCGATCTGGGTTTCGCGTCCGATCAGCGGCTGGCGGCCGTGAGGCTCCGGCAACTGATCCGAATTGTTACGGAGGCGCAGCGGCTGGTAAACCGTTATTGCCGCTGTTTTGCCCTTAACCTTTATTTCCGGCATTTTTTCCCAGACGATGCTATCCCTCGTTTGGCGTTGGATAGCCTCGGTCGAAAGGATCTGACCGTCCGCAGCTACTTGCATGAGGCGGGCAGCCAGATTGACGGCGTCGCCCAGGACCCCGTAGGTACGGCTGTTTGTGCCCCCATAGGCACCCACGCGCATATGTCCGGCAGTAATACCGATTTGAGCGGTCAAAGGCGGTGAACTTTGCTGGACCAATTCGCGCAGCGCGAAGGCCGCATGAACGGCGCGCAAGGCATCATCCTCATGAGCTAACGGTGCACCAAAAGCCGCGTATAAGTAGCTGCCCTTATCGCCAATGGTCAATTGGATCAGGGTGCCGTCATAAACCTGCAGAATCTGCTGAACGCGGCGGATGAAGCCATCCAGCACAGATTGCGAAGATGAATCATCCTGGAAATCCAGGCCGGTAAAGCGCAGGAATAAGGCCAAAGCTGGCCGGAGTTCTGCCAGGAACTCGCCCTGACCATGCTGCAGCCGGTCATAAACCGCTTTCAACAACCAGGGACGTACCCGCTTGCTGCTTAATTTTCGAGCAGGCAGCGAAGGCCAGGGTTGATTGCTGACCTTTCGTTGGAGCTCCTGCACTACGACCGCGTCCGGGGCAGCTGGCTCGCCGCCTCGGGCTTCGCCGGGGATGAATAACTGATCCATACTTGCGGCGGTTTTAGCATCCACCACCACTTCGCCGCGACGGGCTTGATGTTCGGCAGCAGCCAAGCGGTCCAGCGGTTCGCCGCACAACACTTCAATCACCTGTAAGGCCGGGTCACCAACCAGAAAGCGTCGTACCGCTCCAACCGAGACAGCGGTTTTCAATTCCAAAGAGACCACGGTGCCGGTAGAAGTTTTCACCTGGGAAAAGGTTCGCATTTCAGCCTGCATGGCAAGGGCGCAGGCCACTGCCCGTTCGCCATTATCGCCGTCCAGCCAGCAAGTAATGGCATCGCCGCTGAAACCAATGACGCTGCCGCCAAAGCGGTGGAGCTGGTTGATCAATGCATCGTAAACCTGGTTCAGGTGATGGGTTAATTCCTCTGCGCCACGCTGCGGTCCCAGTTCACGGCTCAGCAGCTCGGTCAACGGTGTGAAGCCGGAAATATCGGCAAAAATGGCTGCCCCCGCCGAATTTTCCGGTAGAGACTTATTCCGGTAGAGCGCCTGGCGGCGGTCCATCGGTAAATAGGCAGACAGCAGATCCATATAAGTGAAGACCTGAACCGCTCAGGCTTGCGGCAGTTTACTGCGTAAGCGGTCAGCCATGATGCGCATGACTTGCAAGGCAAAAAATGCGGAATGTTGAACCAGGAATAAGAAGCGCGATTCATTGATCGCGACCAGATCGCAATCCGTTTTGGCCACCGCATCCGCGCTGCGCGGGGCATTATCAATCAATGCCATCTCTCCGAAAAGATGGCCAGGTCCATGGGTTTGGATCACTTGATCACCGATTTTGATCTCTACTTCACCGGTTTTCACCACGTACATGGCTTCCCCGCGGTCTCCCTGCTTAAAAATGACGGTTCCCGCGGAGTATGAGACAAAATCTTTCGACTCTTCAAATATGGAAATTATTGGTTCAGGTCTCATCGTTGTTCTACCTTTTCTGTTTTCTTGCCTGTTGGATTACGATCCATTTGAGTTTTTATGGCCAATAGAGATGCCGGTTGGGTCGGTTTTTTTGGCAGCCTCCTGCAGATGGATCAACTCTTGCAGATTTTCCTGCTTGCCCGACTCCCTCAGTTCGCGGGTGGAGCGGGTGAAGTAACGGTGATCCCGCAGAAATTTAATTTGACCGGTGTACCAGACCAGGTCATTGACCGCACCGTGGAAAAAATCGATTTCCTGGCGCAAATCAACATTACGCTCGAAAAAAACTGCGCTTCCCAGCACATCCAAATCGGCATCAGCCAGGATCTCCTGCAGCAGACCTTGCGGCGACTGCGGCAATCGGGTCGCCATGATCATAGCCTGGATGGCTTCCACCTGCCGGGGAGAATAACCATGTCCAGGCAATTCGCTGGAAGCGATTTGGGAGCTGACCATTTCATGCTCGTGGTGGGCGCTGGTGTAGCCCAGATCATGGAACAGAGCCGCGGTGCGCAGCAGCAGCTGATCATCGGCGCTGGCAACGCCTTCTGCCAGGATCATGCGGTCAACAGCCGGTAAAACCTCCTCCAGCGTGTGAACGGGTGAATGGTAGGTGATGGCAGGTGCCAGGTGGTTCTTCAATTGGTAAATTGCAAAGCGTCTGGCAGCAGTGAAATCAGGTTGGGTCATGGATGACGGCCTCTGTGGTGATGGGATGGATTATTTTGTAGGTATGGTTGAATCGTATAGCGAACCATCATCGATGGCGCCGACGCCGTTACCCATGTCATGGTCAACCACCGGCACCAACAGTTCTCCGGAGCAGGAGGCGCCGAAGTTGTCGGTGGCAGTGAAATAAATGTGATAAACCCGTCCATTGCCGTTTCCGTCGCGTTCGGCGCGAATCTGCGCTTCACTGGTGCCGATACCAGCGCCGTCGGCGACCTGTCCAACCAGCTCATCCTGGAAAATCCTATCGATGCGAATGATGAAGGTATCGCCATCCGGATCGAAAACATTCATAACGCTAACGGTGACGAAATTTTTGTTGGACGGCCAGATAAAAGTATTGCTGGAAACGGCGGTGCTGCAGACTGGAGCCTGGTTCACATTGACCACGGTCAGCGTGACGGTGGCGGGAGCTGAGGCGCCCAGTGCGTCATTGGCAGTGTAGCTAAAACTGTCGGAGCCCAGGAAATCGGCATTGGGGGTGTAGCTGAAGGAGCCGTCAGCGTTGAGCTGCACTACACCGTTGCTGGCGCCAGTGACCAGCACGGCTGATAATGGGGAACTTTCCGAGTCGAGATCGTTTGCTAATACACCCGGAGCCGGGACGTTCAACACCGTGTTTAGAGACAGACTGAAGGCGTCGTCCATTGCCTGCGGGATATCGTCGATCATGACGGTGCCAGCTGCGGAAGAGGCTAAATAACGCTCATCCACCAGGGTGACCAACTGACCATTCAAGGGGACATCACCCACGAAATAGACGGTCAGCGTATAGACGCCAGCCGGCAGAGTGGCTGTATCCAGCGATGCACGTCCACTGTAATCCGTGATGACTGGGAATGTGTATGTACCGGCAGCGCTCTCCAGGACAAAGAAGAGTGTCTTCTCCAGCAGGCGGCGCGCTCCAGAGGATAGCACGGCAGTCACCAGGTTGGACTCGCCCGGCCGGCCTGTGAACTCGGCGGGGGTTAGCGTCACCTGGGTGCCGGCTTTGGAGATACCAACCAATGCTGAAGCACTGGAGCTCAAGTATGTGGATGATCCGGCAAAGGAGGCGGTTGCCAGATTTTGCCCGGGCAAGCCAAGCAATGCAATGCTCAGGGTCACACTGCCATCCGCGCCGGTGAAACCAACGCGGGATTGATTGCCGACGCGCAGCGAAACAGGTTGACCGGAAAGCGGTTGACCGGCACTGGTGAGCATGGCACTGAGGTTAACCGGACTGCCATACACGCCGCTGGCGGGAGCAGTCAGGGTCAATTGGGTAGCCTGCGATGGCCCATCAACCAGATTCGGGATAAAATAACGCCCGATGTTGGTGGAAAGGCTGACCAGACCGACGCCATTGACCGCCTGGACAATGTAGCGAATATCGGTGGGGGCGGTAACGCTCAAAGGCAGCGAGGCTGACCAGCGGGTGCTGTCGGCGGGATCCTGAAGCAGGTCAAGGGATTGCCACTGTCCGTAAAGCGGACCATTAAGCGCAGTATAGGTCACCCAGACGGATTGAATGCCCACGGAGGGATTAGCCAGCACGGTGGCTGTAAAATCCACCTGGCTGGAGGTTCCCAACGCAGCCACGTTCAAGATGGAAGGGGCGGCAGCCAGAGCGGGGATAGAATTGCCGGCATAGGTCTGGATATTGTTGTTGTAGAACAAACGAAAATCCATGCGGTCATATTGACGCAACTCGCCGGTGGTCAAGCTGGCGGGGTCGGAAATAAACTGGGCTGGAATAGCCTGCAGCTGGGTAGAGCCGGAAGAATTGTTGGCCAGCTGACCAAAGTAGTTGAGGCTCCAGGGCTGCACCGGGAAATACACATTGGTGGCGAAGGGCGGGTGAATCCCGCGGATTTCGGTGGTGGAGGCTCCGGTCAGCGGCAGAATGTTCTCGCGGTCGGTATACAGGCCACCACGGAAGCCAACGCCGCGCAGGACGGTGCCTGCCAGCGACACGTTGCGGCGTTCCAGCGGCAGAACCGGCTCAGCCGGGTTGGTGAGCAAGCCGGAGCCGCCGGAAAGGTAGGTAGCCAGGACGGAATCTGTTTGCGAGACCGACTCGAGCAACACGGTCTGGGTGGTCAGTGCTGGCTGGATGGTCAGATCGGCGCTGGACAGACCGAGCGCGGCGCCCGGATTGCTGGCAGCCGGAGTGGAAGAGGTCACAATCGGCGGATCACCCGGCTGGGTCAGCCGCTCACCGGCCATATTGACGCTCAGCATCGGCAGTCCAAACAGGGTTGCTTCCAGCAGCGCCTTTTGATGGATCGGGCGCAGGACGGTGGTGTCCGCCAAGTAGATTTGTTTGGCGTGCATCAAAGCTACTCCGACCGGCACTGCCCCCTGCCCGGTGCGCAGCTGGCGGCTGAATTCAAGGTACAGCCGTTCACTATATTCAATGAAGTCGGTATCGCCATACTGGTAACCGGTACCAGCGATCAGCGTGGCGCCTTTTTGCGCAAAGGCTGAAGCCCAATCCGGCTGGGGTGTGACGTTGGGTACAGCATGCTCGTCGACCAGGTTGTAGCCGGCGTGGCAGCCCGGGCTGAACACAATTGCATTGGTGAAGTCTGTAAGCGAGGCAACCAGTTCGGCGGTGGTCAGTCGGGTGGTGTAATCGGCTGCCAGAGCGCTGCTGGCGCTGAAATGTCCGGCCAAAAAGACCAGGTCATGGCGCGCACCGAGCAGCGCGCTGCCAAGCTGACTGGCGGTCCAGGCGCTGGCAGCCGTGGGCGGGTCGCCGCGCGGTTGAATTAGGGTGTCTGCGATAACCGCAGAACCGGCTTCCAACTGGCTGAGCACCGCCTCGGCGCCGTCAGTCAAGAAATCGTAGCCGGTCACCAAAAGCGAGTTCGGAGCGGGCAAGGTGCCATCCGCGGTGCCAAGGTAGGCGTCCACCACGGTCTTGGCTTCGGCGGCGGTTTCAACCAGGCGACCGACTGCAAGGTCGAGCATGGGCAAGTCATCACCTTTGACAGAAATGGTAAAGGCTGCACCGTAATCGTCCTGACTGAGGAAATAGCCGGACTTCAGGCTGGCCTGCGAGGGCGTATTTTCCAGGACGGGCGGAACAAAATTCTTTTCATTACCAAGCATGGCGCCGTCAGCGTGACGGAAGTACGGAATGACATTGTCCCCGCCGACCAGAACCACGTATTGCAGCGCATTGCCGCTGCGGTAGCGAGTGATGATTTCTTTGATGGTGTCTGCCAGGATATTTTGGGCTGCCGGGCAGGCCGGGTTGGCGTCGGCTTGAGCATAGGCGGCTGCCACACGGGCATCATCCGCCACATTAACCACTACGCCATTGACTTCGGCTCGTCCAGCCAACTGCGCCAGCTGCTGTGCCAGCGCGGCTTTTTCCTCAGCGCTACCAGCCATGCGGCTCAGATTGGTCAAGATGATGGTCTGGTAATCCCCAGCGACCGGGTTGAGGGTGGCTGCCGTGGCGATTGGACCCACGTTGAGACAAATATTACTGGTCAGCGATACGGATAGTTGGTAAGGGCTGGTCAGATTGAAATTGCCGTTGCGTCCGCGCACGCGCAGATAAAACTCGCCAGTCTGATCCCAGGTGTTGACGCGGATCCCTTCGCTGGTGGTTCCCTCGAAAGCTGAAACCGCCAGCAAGCTGCGGCTTTGCGCACCGCTGAAGGCATCCGGACTGAAGGCATCCGGAGAGAAAGCGTCCGGGCTGAAGGCGTCCGGAGAGAAAGCATCCGGGCTGAAGGCGTCCGGGCTGAAGGCGTCGGGGCTGAAGGCATCCGGCGAGAAGGCATCCGGGCTGAAGGCATCCGGGCTGAAGGCGTCGGGGCTGAAGGCATCCGGCGAGAAGGCATCCGGACTGAAAGCGTCCGGACTGAAGGCATCCGGTGAGAAGGCATCCGGACTGAAAGCGTCCGGACTGAAGGCATCCGGGGCAAATTCAGCTCCCAGGCGCATTAAATCAGCCGGCGTGGTCAGGGTTTGGAAGGCCTGGTCAATATCCTTGTACAAGGTCAGGTCAAAATTGTCGGGTAAATTCGTCAATGTGACGGTGACGCGGGACTCCGGATTAACGCTGAATTTGTACCAGCGGGATTGACCTTTGAGATCCAAAAATTGGCTGGCGCTGGCCGGTTGGCCGGTGAGCGGGTTTGGCGTCAGGACAAAGGCACTCGTCCAGCTGTCGTTACCGGGGCTGGCAGTGACGCACGGTGAGAATTCGGAGGTGCTGCCGTCCGGTGCGGTGGCAGTGGCGGTGATGAAAGCGTTAGCCTGGAGCGAGGCGGGGAGAACCTGCGAGAAAAGCGCATTTCCCTGAGCGTCGGTGGTCAGATCGAACCCGCCGAGCAAGGATTGACCTTCGCCAAAGTTGGAGGCATCACAGACCGGATTGCTGAACAGCTCAATGCGGTAAACCTGATTGGGCTGAGCGTTAATGCGTCCGTCAAAAGCAGCGCTGGTGGTACCCGGAACTACCCGGCTGACGACCGGGAAATTCTGCAACTGATTGGAGCCAGTATCGGCATCACCCACATCGTTGACGGTGACTCCGTCACCTGCCAGATCGATACCCAATCCGCCGTTGTCGAAGATCTGGTTACCAAGGAAGCTGTTTCCCTGACCGGAAGACACCACAATCCCGCTGCTGCCAAAGCCGGTGATGGCCAGGCTGTTGATCTGGCTGGCGTTGGTTGCCAGAGTCAGACCGTTGACCGTACTGCCAGCCTGGCTGCCTTGCAAGACAATTAGCGGCGTTCCGGAAAACCCGGATTGGGTGGTGCCGTCAACAATTACCGGATCACTGAGTGTTGGCAGCGCTGAGGTTAATCCAAGGACAAATGGACCCGTTCCGGGCAAATTGAAATGGATGCGGTCCGGTACAGCACCATTTGCGGCGCCATTCGCAGCGACAACGGCCTCACGGAGGGTGCAATTCAAGAAATCGCAGCGACCGTCATTGCCGTCACCGCCGGCATTGACCACGTACGGGCTGCGCTGCAACGGCGCCTGTTCCTCGACCGCGCCGATATCGCAGCTGGCGCCAACTGGCCGCGGCAAGCCGCGTTGATCAGCAGCCGGGCAGCCGGAGTTATCACCGGCATCGACTGCCGGGCTCAAGGGTAAGAGTGCATGAGTGAGCGTCGTCCCGCCGTTGTTTGCCAGAGGCGCCAGCAGCGGATCCACGCCGAACAAATCGCCGGTGGCAGGACCAGTCAGCGAGCAGCCGGCCGGGTTTTGCACCAGGTTATGGCCGGCAGAAGTGAGCGTACCGGCGCATTCCAGCGAAGTTGGGAATACAGACAATACCAGATTGCCTGCCAGGAGAGTGTTTTTGAGGGTGGTATTACCGGTGCTGTGGAATAAACCGCCGCCGACTCCAACGCTATCGGCATTCTGATCGGCTGTGTTACGGCTGACGGTGACATTGAGCAGACTCAAGGTGCCATCATTCCACAGTCCGCCGCCAGAACCGCCGGCGCTATTGTCGCTGAAGGTTGAATTGGTGATGTTAACTGAGCCGCCGGCATTGAAAAGTCCGCCGCCCTGGTTAACTGCCTGATTGCCGGAGATAGTCGAATTCAAGATTGTGAGCGTGCCCGGAGCAGTTAAATAGACGCCGCCGCCATCCGTACCGGCGGCTGCGCCAGTCACAGCGCTATTCTGGATGAAAATTGGACCGTTTGAATGAATGGCTCCGCCGGCATCCCGCGATTTGCCGCCTTTCAGGGTGACGCCGGTTAGGGTAAGTTTTGCCGCGAACACCTGAAAGATGCGGTCGGTCAGCGCTGTGCCGTCGATGACGACTTTATCGGCGCCAGTACCTTGAACGGTCACATTGGCGGTGACATCCAGATCGCCGGTAGCGGAGGAGTTTTCATTGCCATTGTCGGTACGTGTCAGGAAATAGGTCCCGGCGGCCAGCACGATGGTGTCATCGCGGTTACCGGCGGTGCATTCCCCCTTGCCCGTGTTGGGCGCTTTGTCCTTGTCGGCGGAGATGATGGCCTCGCGCAGCGAGCATTTTCCGTCGGTATTGAAAACGTCCTGGGTGGTGGTGACGGTGATCACCGCAGCTGCCTGGACGGTAGTCACTGGCAGGGCAGCGAAGACAAGTGATGCAACGAATGCCGTGGTGACGGCGACATTAAGCAGAGACGCCCAAGCCAATCGCAGATGTTTATTGAACATGGCCGATCCAATCCCTTTATTCAGCTTTAAAAACAAATAATATCCCGGTCGTGTCTTATATTATGACCCTATATACCTTAATTGTCAACAAAAAGGAATGAGAACAACCGGTTAAATCTGGAATGAACGGGAAATGGTCTGTTGCGTGCCGGGTAGATATTCTTATCGGTTGCACGTTCAAATATACGAAAAAAAACCATACTC
>DATMXL010000047.1:0-5075 GCA_035561555.1 Bellilinea sp. | reverse complement strand
ACCCAAACCAAAGTCATCGCTACCCAATCCAGCTTAGCGCACCATAAACCGTGGCTATTTACATTTCCCGCTATTTTTGGATAGCGACTAGCGCATGTCTTCGCCAGACAAGAATCCCCTGCTATTTTTTACTGGTAGTTCATAACACAAAACTATTATCAGGTTCTGATAAATCAAGAGTTGCTCGTATCCCTCGTCAGCTTGAGATAAGAGGTGGGTAATGAAAACTGAATCAGAACCCCGAAACGTGCCGTGGTGGTTGCGCTTTGGCATTCTTTCCATTCTTGTGATATTTCTTCTGAGTTTATCGGTTCAACCAGTCCAATCCATTATGGCGGGTTATGGATTGACCTGGTCTATTCTGATATCAGCGCCGGTAAAGCTTACAGTTTGCTGGGAAATCCCCTCTGCCGCTGATCCTCTCAGTCTTGAGATCGATCAAACATCCGGAGCAATTCGTCGGGAATGGGTAAGATTGGCTTTGAAAAATTCCTGGGAACGGTATGCGCGAGTGATATTTGTGGGTTGGGAGCAATGTACAGATGAAGCGAATGCAGCAGCTCCCCCCTACACATTGGGTCCAAGGCGTCCGGGAACGCTGGATGAGAATTTGAAAATCGAAATCGCCGATTCCGGTTCCAGTCACAACTGGGGTCATGGTTCCTGGGGAGATTACATGAAATCTGGAGTGACGCTAAACCTGCACTGTACCTATCCCAATCTCAAATCCTGCATTGAATACCTGGCAATCCACGAATTTGGTCACACTTTGGGTTTCTATCACGAAGAAGAACGCGGAGACTGGCCAACCAATATCCCAAATTGTCCAAAGCAAACCCATCCTCCCAGCGATCCTTGGTGGCCAATTCCTACCGAGATGCGTTTCGGCGCGCCGGATCCAACCTCCATCATGGCTTACTGCTCCGGGGGGCCAACCCAACTGAGTCCAAAAGATATTGCCGGTGTTCAGCACCTATACACACGCCGAAACCCCGGGACATTGTTATCGGTGCCCGCATCCCTTTGCCTGAGCGGCCATGCTAACGGTCAGAATGGAAGTGGAACCTTTGGCTGGGAATGCGATGAGGTATACCAAGATCAAGAGTGGGTTTATGATCGGTCCAAATTAGCTCTTTCTATCGTTTGGCCGGATGATCCACTGCAAACACGACGTTGCCTGGATGTTGATACGAACACGTATTCCAAGGTCCAAATTTGGGATTGCCACTATGGCCAAAACCAGCAGTGGTCCTTCAAAAACGTTGAACTTCGAGGATATGGCGGTCTGTGTCTTACACGACCAAGTCAAGGACCAGGCCTAGTATTTATGGAAACCTGTTCTAGTAGTCCAGAACAATTATGGTGGCTTGATCCAGGCAGCATATCCGACACTTTTACCATTAAGAGTAATAACGGAGTAATGTGTTTATCAACGACCGCCATCAGCGGAGCCGATATAACAGTGGATTATTGCTCACCGCCTACCAAAGTGTTCTTACCCCTCATTTCGAAAAGTTCCGGAACCTTGTCTACGATGAACAACCAATCCATGGGGTTACCGACAGTAATCCCTCTACCAGTTCGTGATTTTTATTTAATTCCAGGTGGACAACTTGGCCTTTCCGGAGCTGCGGGAGCAGGGTTGTGTGCCGATGTAGCTGATGTTTGGGATTCTGATTATCTACAGGGAATCGGCGGACCTTCCAGCCATCAGAGGGTACAGGTGTTTTCGTGCTATTTATCTCAATATAACCAGCGTTGGAATTTGACTGGAAATGTGGTGTCGGGAGAAAAATGCTTAGCGGTAACCGGCAATACTACAATTAATGGCGCTGGTACTGCTGCGATGACCTGCAACGGTTTTGACGAGCAGAAGTGGGATTACTACTGGTAATTTGCAGTATCAGAATTGGTTCGTTGGGACCAATTTCTGGATTCTCTATCATTTCTATGTTAGAATTGTCCGGCTTTGCGACTGGCAAAGCAATTTCACACGCTCTCTGACTGGACCTGGCGTGCTGCCAACGCGGTACAGGCCCGGGATGACGGGAGCGGAGGATCTAACGCAAAGGAGAACTTTATATAATGGCGTCTATAATTTCCATGAAAGCTCTGTTGGAGAGCGGCGTGCACTTCGGTCACCGCACCAACAAATGGAACCCGGCCATGCGCCCGTTCATTTTCACCGAGCGCAACGGTATCCATATCATCGACCTGCAGCAGACGGTTAAATCCCTCACTCAGGCCTACCAAATGGTTTCCAAGACGGTCGCCGAAGGCGGCACGGTTCTGTTTGTGGGTACTAAGCGTCAGGCGCAGGAAACCATCAAAGAAGAAGCCACCCGCTGCGGTATGCCTTACGTGACCGAGCGCTGGCTTCCCGGCACCCTCACGAACTGGGTCACCATCTTTGACCGCATCCAGGAAATGGAACGGCTCGAGAAAATGCACGTGACCGGCGAGATCGATCGCATCACCAAAAAGGAAGCCCTGCTGATTGACCGCGAGATCACCCGCTTGAACATTCGCCTGAACGGCATTCGCACTATGAAACGCCTGCCCGAACTGGTGTTCATCGTGGACGTCCTGCGCGAAGACACCGCCGTGCGCGAATCCAATTCCAAGGAAATCCCGGTCATCGCCCTGGTAGACACCAACTGCGCTCCCGGCGGCGTTGATTATGTAATCCCCTCCAACGACGACGCCATCCGCGCCATCAAGCTGCTGGTCGGCAAGATCGCCGACGCAGTGCTTGAAGGCAAAGCTATGCGCAAGGATGAAATGCTGGAAGCCGAAGCTGCCGAAGCTGCTGGCCCCTCCACCCCGGCTGCCCGCGTACCACGCCGCCAAATGCTGGAAGAGGAAGTGGACGACGAAAGCCTGCTGGGTGCGTCCACCCTGGCTAAACTGACTCCCAAAGTAGAGGTTGTTGAAGAAACTGCCGTCTCTGAGGCTGCTGAAGTTGTAGCAGAAGGAGCGGCTCCTGAGCTAGTCGAGGTTGTTGAAGAAACCCCTGTTCCCAAAGTCACCAAAGCGGCTAAAAAAGTTGCTGCCGAGGAAACCGAGGTTGTTGAGGAAACTCCCGTTCCCGCAGCTACCAAAGCGGCTAAAAAAGCTGCTGCCGAGGTAACCGAGGTTGTTGAGGAAACTCCCGCTCCCGCAGCTGCCAAAGCGGCTAAAAAAGCTGCCGCCGAGGTGACCGAGGTTGTTGAAGAAACCGCCGCACCTGTTGCTGCCAAGCCGGCTAAAAAAGTTGCTGCCAAAAAAGCCGCCGAGGTGGTTGAAGAAGCCGCCCCTGCAGCTGCTGAAGAAACCGAAGCTGCCGAATAATCACTGGTTGCACGCATAACGATCGAAATAACCAAAGAGGAAATTCTAAATGGCAACAATCACCACCGATATGATTAAAAAACTGCGCGAAGCAACCAGCGCGGGTATCCTGGACTGCCGCAAGGCGCTCGAGAGTGCAGACGGCGATTTCGATAAAGCACTCGATTTCCTGCGCGAAAAAGGTTTGGCAACTGCTGCCAAACGCGCTTCCCGTCAAGCATCGGAAGGCGTCATCGACGTTTATTCACACGGCAATGGCCGTGTAACTGTAATGGTGGAAGTGAACTCGGAGACCGATTTCGTGGGTCGCAGCGATAAATTCCGCGGATTTGCCCACGAAGTTGCCCTGCAAATTGCCGCCACCGCCCCGCAATACATCCGCGAAGAAGATGTACCGCAGATAGTGCTTGACCACGAGGCGGAAATCGCCACGGCGAAGGCTCGTGAAGAAGGTAAGAAGGATGCGATCATCCCCAAGATTGTCGAAGGCGCGGTTGCCAAGTTCAAGGATGAGTTTATTCTGCTGCGTCAGAAATATATCCGCGATGACAGCAAAACCATCCAGGATCTCTTGAATGAGACCATCGTCTCGACCGGTGAAAACATCGTGATCCGGCGCTTTGCGCGCTGGGCACTGGGTGAGTCATCGAGCGAAGAATAAAATTGAAAAAGCCAGCCGAAAGGTTGGCTTTTTTATACCCTCGCAACAAACGATCAATTCGAGAAAAGGAGCCTGGATGGACGGTCTAAAATACCACCGCATCTTACTAAAGCTGGGCGGCGAAGCCCTATCCGCACCCCAGGGGAGCGGGATCGACCCTAGCTGCGCCCAGGATATTGCCCTGCGCGTACGAGAAGTACGCGAAATGGGTGTGGATGTTGCCATCGTTATTGGTGCCGGCAATCTGTGGCGCGGAAAAACCGGCGATGCCCTTGGCATGGACCGTGCGACCGCAGACTACATGGGTATGCTGGCGACCGTCATGAATGCGCTTTCGTTGATGGACGCACTCGAGAGTATCGGCGTGATCACCCGCGTGCAAAGCGCCATCGAAATGCGCTCGGTTGCTGAACCCTATATTCGCCGGCGCGCCATCCGTCACCTGGAAAAAGGCCGGGTGGTGATCTTCGGTGGCGGCACCGGCAACCCTTACTTCTCCACTGACACCGCAGCCGCCCTGCGCGCCTGCGAAATCGATGCGGATGTGCTGATCAAAGCCACCAAGGTGGACGGCGTGTACGACAGCGACCCGCATAAGAACCCGGACGCGCTCAAGTTTGAAAAATTGAGCTACATCGAGACGATCAACCGCCGCCTGGGTGTGATGGACAGCACCGCCATCACCCTATGCATGGAAAACAAACTACCCATCCTGGTGCTCAACCTGTGGGATCCTGACGCGCTGCGCCTGGCATTGCTGGGTGAGAACCGCGGCACATTGGTAGCGGGATGATGCGGTAGTAGCAAGTTGCGTGATAACTTTTGATAACGCAAGTTTCCTAACCTACCACGTTGGTAGATAATGGGTAAAGATTTAAACGCGAAGAGCGCAAAGATCACAAAGACCGCGAAGGAAACCTTAATAATTTCTTCGCGGTCTTCTGTGGACTTCACCCCAAAAAATGGACAGTGAGTTAAGACACTTTTCTAACGTTTTGCTCAAATTCCATTGGGGTTAGGTAACCCAGCGCCGAATGCCGCCGATGGGAATTATAAAACCCGGCGATATAATCAAAAATATCCT
>DATMXL010000046.1:0-7055 GCA_035561555.1 Bellilinea sp. | reverse complement strand
AGCTAAGAAAAAGTGTTCTGTTGTTCGATTATGGGTCTGTAGTCACAAATAGAGCGGGGCTATGGAGACCCTCTCTACCTTTGGGTAAGGTGCAAGCTGACAGATTATGCTTGGCTCGCATTGCTGGCCGCTACATATTTTTAAAACCTGAATTCTTAGGAAGTAATTTATAAGTCGTAATACAGTTCGACTTCGTAGGGGTGCGGGCGGGCACGAACAGCCAGATCATCGGCGCGTTTGGCTTTAATCCAGTCATGCAGCAGGTCAGCGCTGAAAACGCCGCCAGCCAGCAGGAAGTCCTGATCGTCGTGCAAGGCGCATAATGCTTCTTCCAGCGAGGTCGGTAAGCCGTGAATCGTTTTGCGTTTCTCGACCGGCCAGGAGAAGATGTCCTCGTCAATAGGTCCAAAACCAGCCTGGGTGGGATCGATTTTGCGTTGGATGCCGTCGATGCCGGCCATCAGCATGGCAGCCTCGGCCAGGTAGGGGTTGCAGGTGGCATCTGGAGGACGGAACTCGAAACGCACCTTCTCTGGCTCGGTGGCGTATTTCGGCACGCGGATGGCGGCAGAGCGGTTGCCGGAGGAGAAAAAGCAATTGACCGGCGCTTCGAACCCTGGCACAAGCCGGCGGTAGGAATTGGTGCTGGGGTTCGTCAACCCGATGATCGCCGGGGCGTGGGTCAGCAGACCGCCAATATAGTACATCGCGCTCTGGCTGAGCAGGTTGGGTCCGGCAGCATCGTAGAAGTGGTTTTTTCCACCCTTTCGCAGCAGCTGGTGAAAATGCATGCCGCTGCCGGCTTCGCCGAACAATGGTTTTGGCAGGAAGGTGACTGTGAAACCAGCTTCATGCGCCACCATGCGGGTGACATACTTGATCATCATGGCGGCATCAGCGGCAGCCAAAATACCCATCAGAGGCGTTTCGATTTCGCATTGACCGGGTCCGCCAACCTCGTGATGGTGGTACTTCACCGGTACGCCGACGGTCTCCAATACTTCCACCATCTGAGAGCGCAGATTGAAGAAATTATCGCGCGGCGGCGTGATGTGATACCCGCCATGAACCGGGTTATAGTGTCCATGCCCCGCGGCGGCTCTATTCCAGTTGGCTTCGGATGAACCGACGCTGTAGCGCGCGGTGTGGATATTGTTTTCGTATTCAACATGGTTGAACACATAGAATTCCAGTTCCGGACCCCAAACGGATTCATCCGCGATTTTGCTGTCTACCAGGTATTTTTCTGCACGGCGGGCAATCTCGCGCGGGTCGCGGGCGAATAATTCTTTGGTATCGGCTTCAAGGATGTTGCATAAGAACGCCAGGGTGGGCGAATCCCAGAAAGGATCCATAAATCCACTCATTAAGTCTGGCACCAGCACCATATCTCCGGATTTGACGGATTTGAAGCCTACACTCGAACCGTCAAATCCTACCCCCTCGGTCATTAACGCCGGGGTAAATTCTCTTGCTGAAATGGTGACATGATGCCACCGTCCCCACAGATCGCTGAATTTGAGGTCAACCATGCGCACGTCATTTGACCGCACAAATTCAGCGGCTTCAGCAAACGTTTTGAACATAACTACTCCTTGAAGCGATTTTGATTGGGAAACTTAAGAAGATGGCTTTTTATTGAGTAAGACGAGAGCAATAACCAGGATAGCGGATATCGCGCCAATAGCCACGCCAGCCTGGACAACCGTCTTCGGTTCCATACCCGGCATCACGACTTTACCGTCGCCATACTTTTCGAACAGTTGTCCCCAGGGGGTTTTAAGGGCGGCGGCGACACGCTTGCGCCCTACAAAGGGATACCAGTACACGTTGTGATAAAAATTGGAGGCGAAATAACTCCAGCCAACGATGGGCGTTTGCAGCAGCGGCTTTTCGAGCGGTTTCAGCCAGCCGTGATAGATCATTTTCTGACCCTTGGAGGCGAAGGTATCCTCCTGGACAAATTTCCAGGGTTGTTCCTGCTCGATGTCGTAGCCGGCGATCTCGATCTGATGGGGATCCCCGACACCCAGGTCGTGTTCGTGCGCCAGGCGGATGAACTTAATCGCCATAGGGTCAAAGCCTTGCAGTTTGGCTGAGACTGCATCGATGGCAACCTGATCCGCCGACGCTAACAGAATGTTCTTCTCGTGCCAGCGCATGGCGCGCGGTCCCGGACCGTCGCCGGCGAAGGTGCCATCCATCACCGCGAAGATGCCAGGGTGAATTTCCTGTTGGATGGTGAGCAAGTCAACCAATGTTTCGTGGATAACAGAATGCGTCCAGTGCCGGTTGCGGTGCAGCAACCCGCCAAAAGCATTTTTCATGGCGCCGGTGATAGTGGTGAAGACATGGGTCTTTACCGTGGGCAGATGAACGATGTTCTTGCCTACCAGGGTTTTTGGGATGAATACGCCGTTCGGATATACCTTGTCGAGCACCAGGAAGGGAGTCTTGGGCTGGTATTTCATCCATTCGAATTGTTCCTGGTAAAGATAGGTACAGGGTACGCCGTATTGATCGGTGACGAATCTGTGTTTGTTGTTGGTTTCACCCACGCTGGTATCCACAACGACGGTGTCATTATGAATGCCTAGCAGGTCGTCATACCCCAGACTCTTGAGGGTTTTGATTACGCCTTCAATTTGCCAGGGGGTGGAAGAACAAGCTGGATACCATGTTTGCCAGGAAATATTGATCTTCAATCCGGTGGTCACGTTTTTTGGCAGGGCCTGTTCAACGCCTGCCAACTTCATCAATGCATCGATATCCTCCAGAATAGTCTCCGGAGACGTTTTTACAACCGCAACTTTACCTTTGCCAGGATAGTTCGCCATCATTTAATCCCCAGTCGTTGAATTTGGGAGAAGTATTTCCAAGGAGTGTTGCAAGTATTTTACCCGAGACACGAGGCTCCGTCCAGCTTGCCAACACCTCTGCGCGGCCGCAGGGCTCGACGGTTTTGCAATTAATGTGGTCAAATCGCATCAGAGACACTATAATTTACACAAGTTTTAAGGCTGCGCGAACCGATGTGGTTCATATCTGCAGGTATATCAGGATGGGGACTACTGGACACTCAAGATATTACTCAAAATTTTAGCAAAAGTGACCCGATTAAGCAGCTGGCGCCAGGCGTTGTCCTGGTCGGGCGCTACTTAATTCAGGATGTGATTGGCGTGGGCGGTATGGGGTCGGTTTACCGCGCACGCGATATGCATTTCCCCAATGTGGTCAAGCTGGTAGCTGTAAAAGAGATGATCAACCAGGGGCGCGACCAGGTTGTTCGGCAGACGATTATCCAAAACTTCGAACGTGAAGCCAACATCCTGGTAACCCTCAACCATTTTTCGATCCCGAAGATTTTTGACTACTTTTCCCATGACGAACGCTCCTACCTGGTCGAGGAGTACGTGCACGGCAAAGACCTGGAAGCACTCCTTAGCGAAACTCAAGGGATGATGAACGAAGATCAGGTGATTGGCTGGGCACTTGAAATTTGCGATGTGCTGGAGTATTTGCACGGACATAAACCGGAACCCATCATTTTCCGGGATATGAAACCCTCCAATATCATGATCAACCACCAGGGTCATGTCGTACTGGTGGATTTTGGTATTGCCAAGGCCTTCCAGACCGGTCAAAAAGGCACCATGATCGGCACAGAGGGTTATTCACCTCCGGAGCAATACCGCGGAGACGCCACCCAGCGCGCGGATATCTACTCATTGGGCGCAACCCTGCATCATCTTTTAACCAAACGCGACCCACGCCTGGAACCGCCGTTTTCCTTCAGCGAAAGACCTATTCGGCAGATCAATCCAGCCATATCACCTGAACTCGAAGCGGTTCTGCAAACCGCACTCCAATACAACCCGGACGAGCGATTTCCAACAGCTACGGACATGAAAAACTCGCTGCTGGCAGCGGCGAAAAAGACCGGAGCACTGGACCGGATCAAGGTCCCCAATGTCTCCTCTGACCAGATGATTAAGCCGGTGTGGGTATTCCGTTGCGAAGACGAAGTGCGCGGCTCACCGACTTATGATCTCGGAATGATCTTCATTGGTTCCTACGATAATAATTTATACGGGCTGGATGCGGTTCAAGGCGAATTCCGCTGGAAATACCCCACTGACGGCGGAATTGTCACCAAACCTTTTGTTTCCAATGATTTGGTTTTTGCCGGGTCAGAGGATGGACGCATTTACGCGGTTTCTGCCAAGACAGGCCGGCTGGCCTGGAGCCACCAGGTGGATAAACCAATTCGCAGTTCGCCGCGGGTAGCCGATGGACTGGTTTATTTTGGGGCGGATGACGGTTATTTACATTCGCTGAACATCCTGTCCACCCGACGTGAATTCCGTTTCGATGCCGGGGTGGCGATTCGTTCATCGCCTGCCATGTCCAATGAATTCATCTACTTTGGTAACGAAGACGGCGACTTCTTCTGCATTGATTATCACGGACAATTGAAATGGCGTTATCGTGCCAAACGAGCCATCACCGGCACGGCTTTGGTGACCGCCGGCGTTGTGTATTTCACCTCGCTGGATGGCTCGGTCTATGCATTGGATGCCAAAAGCGGCTGGGTGCTTTGGCGCTTCCGCATGTTGAAAGGCTCCATCTCAACCCCGTATCGGGTGGAGAATTTTATTATCGTTGGTTCTGCTGACGGATTTATTTATTGCCTGGACGCCAACACTGCCAAAGAGGTGTGGCGTTATGAAACCGGTCATCAAGTAAGCGGCTCGCCAATCGTCTACAATGATTCCGTGTTTTGCGGATCGGCAGATGGCAAGATGTATGCACTGGATTATAAATCCGGCCGGGTGCGCTGGAAATTTGTGACCGGTGGACCAATCACCTCTACTCCGGTTGTCGCCAATGATATGGTGTATTTTGGCTCTTCGGATCATATGGTGTATGCGTTGATGGCTTAATTTGGCATTTATTCTCGCTCCTTGGGAGGACGTGTGTTAAATTTTTTGAAGAAGTATTTTTCCAAGAAAGAACCGGAGAATAAACCCGCCGCTATCAAGACCGCGCCATTGGATGCAGCCGAACTTGAGTCTGTCACCGCGCCGATTCCCATGAGACCACCGCAACTGGTGGTCGGCACAGGTCAATCGGTCGGTCTGCAGCGCGATCACAACGAGGACACTCTTTATGCGGTAAGCGCGATACTGGCTGACGGGGCGAATGAAACCCAATTTGGCCTGTTTATGGTTGCGGATGGCATGGGCGGGTATGAATACGGCGAAGTCGCCAGCAGCATCGCGGCACGGGCGACAACCCAATACATTCTGTCTAAAGTCTATCTGCCGCATGTTAATCCTGAGGGAGATGTTCCGCAGGAGAGCCTGCAGGAAATTATCGAAAACGGAATTTTAAAAGCGCAACAATTAGTTCGAGCGCGCGCTCCAGGGGGTGGCACAACTCTAACTGCCGCGCTGTTGATTGGCGATCAAATCACAGTCGCACATGTTGGAGATAGTCGGGCGTATTTCGTTCACCCTGGCGGGCGAATCGAATTGCTGACCCACGACCATTCTTTGGTCCACCGGTTGGTAGAGTTAGGCCAAATCACCGAAGAGGAAGCTTTGATTCACCCAAACCGGAATGTCCTATACCGGGCCATTGGACAACCAGAGCCGTTCAAACCGGATATCCAAACCTTCCAGATGCCGCATCCGGGGTACCTGTTGATTTGCAGCGATGGTTTATGGGGTACTGTGGATGACGCAAAAATGATGCGGATTGTGATGGACGCAAAAAATCCATCAGAAGCCTGCAGTAAACTTGTTGAAGCCGCCAACGAAACTGGCGGTCCCGATAATATCAGTGTTGTATTGGTTGAGTACTTGTAATTTGCCGCCTGGATGAGGATGGAAAATTATTCCGCGCTAAATCTGCCTTTTGATGCTACCTCGGATGAAATTCGGTCCGCATATTTTGATGCGGCTCGGAAGCATCACCCCGATGCAAACAATGGCGAGGATAACGGCAGGCGGTTTATCGAGGTCCAACAGGCGTATGACGTTTTATCCAACCCTAACCGCCGTGCGGCTTACGATCGGACACTGCCGGCTGCCGCCAAAACTCCACCTGAAGTAAAAGTATCCGTCAGCTTCAGCCGAACCACCCTCCACAAATCTGAAAAACCCCAGATGATTTACGCTCTGCTGGAGGTGGAATGTCTAAAAACATCAGGTTCAGATAAATTGCCGCCGGCTCACGTTTGTATTATTCTCGATCACTCGTCATCAATGCGGGGGGAAAGGTTGGACATGGTGCGCAGCAATATTCTGCAATTGCTGCACAAAATGAAACCAACGGATGTCATCTCTATTATTACTTTTAGCGACCGGGCGGAAGTGTTGATTCCTCCGACAGTGGTTGCGGATGTGAAGCGACCTGAATCTCAATTGTATGGGATCGGACCTGGCGGGGCGACAGAAATCTTCCAGGGGTTGGAACTTGGATTTGAAGTCTTCAGGCGTTTTGCCGGGCGCAGTAATTTCCTCAAGCATTTGATTTTGATCACTGACGGACAAACCTACGGTGACGAAGAGCGCTGTTATGAATTGGCTGAACGCTCCAATAGTGAAGGTATCTCGATCAATGCACTGGGTATTGGGCATGAATGGAACGACGTCTTCCTGGACCGTTTGGCCTCGTTCAGCGGCGGCAAATCGATTTACATTCGCAATAAAGAAGATCTGGCGCAATTTATCGAGCAGAAAATACAGACCCTCAGCGTGAACTATGCCAGGAAAACGGAATTACATCTGGAATTGCCAAACGATATTCATTTGACGGACGCCTTTCGAATTTTTCCAGATGGAAATCCGCTCGAGGTGCTCTCTCCCATCCAGTTAGGCGTTCTTGATTATGGTCGTAAAACCAGTGTTATATTAGAATTCAAAATCGACCGTCTGCCGGTGGAACGAACGATTGGCGAAATTGCCAGAGGCAAGATCCTCTTCGAGGTTCCGACAAAATCCATTCCGATTGAAAGATTGTTTATCAATTTGGAGCGACCTGTTCAAGAA
>DATMXL010000045.1:0-8987 GCA_035561555.1 Bellilinea sp. | reverse complement strand
TTACTATTCTACCGCCGAAATGATTTTCAACTGGCCGCGCCGATTGTAACACAACCGACCTTGATGTGTTTATTAAGGCTAAATTTAGCTAAACTTGATAAAATTAGGCTATATTAAGCACAATTAATCCCGCGAAGGATTGCGAATGAAACCTCTGCCTTTTACACCGATCCAATATACAAAAATCTCGCATAACGGCTGGGAAGAAGCATCGGGCGGTATTATCACCGAAGCAAATGTCGGTTTGACGGTGAACGGCCAGTTGTGGCTGACTTTTATGTGCACCCCCACCCAGTTGGAAGCGCTGGCGGTTGGATTCTTGTATAACGAAGCCATCATCCATTCACTGGATGAGATCGAAGTCATGCGGCCGTGCGAGAACGGCGATAATGTGGATGTCTGGCTCAACCGGCCCGTCGAGAAACCGCCGCATTGGCGGCGGACTTCCGGCTGCACCGGCGGCGTGACTTCCGACGGAGCCAGGGAAGGCACCAAAAAACTGGCTGCAGGCGCCCAGGTACCTGTCGAGGTGCTCATGAGCTGGATGGACCGGCTACTGGAAAATCAAGAACTTTACCGCGAAGTGCGCGGCGTGCATTGTTCCATTCTGACGGACGGCAAGGAAATATTGGCGCAGGCGGAAGATATTGGCCGTCATAACACCCTGGACAAAATTGCCGGACAGATCTTGCTGGAGAGAATTCAACCGGGTCCGCGCATCATCGTCACCACCGGGCGGATCAGTTCCGAAATGCTGCAGAAATCGGCGCGCATGGGCGCTACAATCCTGGTATCACGCACCTCGCCGAGTTCCATGTCGATCGAGCTGGCTGAAGAATTTGGCATCACGCTGGTAGGTTATGCCCGGCGCAACCAATGTAATGTTTACGCCCATCCGGAGCGACTGATTCCACCAGAGAATTGGTCCGTGAAACAGTTGGAAGCTCAGGCTCAAAATTCGCCGGCTTGAGCCATCTGTTCAGCAAATTGGAATTCTTCGGGCGTGTTGATGTTCAGAAATGCCCGTCCGAGTGGATCAAAGCGCTGCAGGTCAGCCTGACCAAGCTCGCGCACCCGCACCTGGTCGAACCAGGAGATCATGCGTTTTTTACCACTTTGCAAAGCTGCATCCACCGCCGACAGACAGGTTTCGCGCCGGTAAACCGCATGGAATGGTTCGTAGCCCAGCTCGGTCAATGGGATGACCAGGTCAACCTGTTCACCCACCAGACAATCCAACTGATAGGAGATCAACTGCGAATTGACAAAAGGCATGTCACAGGCAACAACAGCGACGTACGGCTGGCTGGCAGCCTGCAACGCCGTTTGCAGCCCCACCAGAGCTCCCTGTCCGGGAAGCGGGTCGGGGACCAGCGGCAGGTGCAAGTATTCAAACCCGGCCGGCTGGTTGGTAGTGATCAACACCTCGGCACCCAGATGACGCACACGCTCCACCACCCTCTCGATCAAAGGCACACCCAAAAAGGGCAGCAGCGCTTTATTCGTCCCCATGCGCAGCGATTCACCACCCGCTTGTACGACAATCGAAAGCAACATTGGCTATAATTATACCTTCTCGGGTAAAATTCGATTGTTTCCCATTATGTCACAATCCATACCCTCACCAGGAGGACGCATGACTGATTTCGACCTGACCCCGCTCAAAGTGGCAATGGAAGAATACGCTCCACAGGGCAGAACTGCACTCTTGCCGGCGCTATATGCCGCACAGGAGCTTTATGGCTACCTGCCAGAGCCTGTGGCGGCTGAGGTTGCACGCAGCTTGAAAATCCCCCTGGTAGAGGTTTTCGGCGTTATCGACTTTTACGCCATGTTCTACCGCGAGCCAGTCGGCAAGACAGTCATTCACGTCTGCAATGACCCGGCGTGTGCCATGGCAGGTTCCGAGCCGATGCTCAAGCGGTTGACCCAACACCTGGAATTTCAAGGAGCGGGAGAGGGATTTACACCCTCTGTGACCATCGAGCGGGCACCCTGCCTGGGGTTGTGCGAGCATGCACCAGCGGTGCTGGTGAAGGGCAAACCAATCGGCAAGGCAGACTTGCGCAGTTGGGAAGAAATCGTCGAGAACACGGGTCACCAGCCAGGGACGGTGCTGGGCGGATCCATTTCACTGTTGACAGCCAATTGCGGGCGCGGTCAAAAAGTAACCTTGGAGGAGTTCGTCAATCATGGCGGGTACGGAGCGCTGCGCAAAGCACTAAGCCGCTCACCGGAGGCTGTGATCGATGAGATCAAGGCTTCCGGGCTGGTGGGACGTGGCGGTGCGGCCTTCCCTACCGGTCTGAAGTGGGAGGGAACTGCCAAAGCCACTGGCTCGCCGAAATATGCTGTTTGTAATGCTGATGAAGCTGAACCTGGCACCTTCAAGGACCGGGTGTTGATGGAAGATGATCCGCACACCATCCTGGAAGGTTTGATCATTGCTGCTTATGCGGTCGGCGCCAGCAAAGGTTATGTGTACATCCGCGGCGAGTACCTGCATGCCTATCAGATTATGCAGGAAGCTGTCGAAGCGGCGCGGCAGGCTGGCTATCTCGGCGCTGCAATCATGGGAAAAAACTTTGCGTTTGACATCGAAATACGCCGTGGCGCGGGCGCGTACATTTGCGGCGAGGAAACGGCGTTATTCGAATCAATTGAGGGCAAACGCGGCTTTCCTCGTGTCAAGCCGCCATTTCCTACTACCTTCGGATTGTTTGGCAAACCAACGTCCATAAATAATGTTGAGACGCTGGCAAATATTCCCTTGATCTTGCGCATAGGAGCGGAGTCTTACCGCCGCATCGGCACCGAGAAATCGCCTGGTTCCAAACTCTTCTGCCTTTCTGGCGACGTGATGCGGCCAGGGTTATATGAAGTTCCATTCGGCACCCCATTCCGTGATTTATTGTTCGATCTGGCTGGCGGTATCCGCAGTGGGCACACCTTCCAATCCGCCTTGTTTGGCGGGGCTGCCGGGGCCTTCGCGCTAGAGTCGCACCTGGATGTGCGCCTGAGCTTTGAAGATTTGCGGGCTGCCGGCCTGCCGCTCGGATCGGGCGTGATCACCGTGTTTGACGAGACACGCGATATGCGCGATATTTGCTTGCGGCTGGCGCATTTTTTCGCCGAGGAATCCTGCGGGAAATGCTACCCGTGCCAGATGGGCACCCAGCGTCAACTGGAAATCATGAGCCGGGTTATGGATGGAAAATCCCTGCCAGGTGATTGGGAACGGCTGCAAGACACTGGCTGGACCATGACCGATGCCTCTTTATGCGGCCTGGGTCAAACCGCCGCCAGCGCAGTATTGAGCGCCATGAAGCATTGGCCGCAATTGTTTCAGGTTCCACTAACAGCCGGTCAATAAACGAGAGGAACCACAATGAGCGAAACCATCCAAATCCAACTGACCATTGACGGAAAGCAAGTTTCTGTTTCCCCAGGGACCACCATCCTGGCAGCTGCACGCGACGTGGGCATTGAAATCCCGACCATCTGCTACCACGAAGCCACCACCTCTAATGCCATATGCCGAATTTGTGTGGTGGAGGTGGAAGGTTCCCGCGTGCTGGTTCCTTCCTGCGTCGCCGCGGTCAGCGAAGGGATGAAGGTACAAACGCAATCCGAACGGGTGATCCGCTCGCGCCGCACCATTTTGGAATTGCTCGAATCCACGGTTGATCTCTCAGAGGCGCCTGAAATTCAACAAATGACGGTCGATTATCAGGCAGTAAATGACCGTTTCCCGCAGGCTGAAGAACGGCGGTCCTTACCGATCGACGACAATCCCATGTACCTGCGCGATTATTCCAAATGCATTTTATGCTGGCGCTGCGTGCAGGTTTGCGCGGAGGATGCGCAATATACATTCGCGATTAATTTCTCCGGGCGGGGTTACGAGATCCAGATCAGCACCTTCTATGAAATTCCCATGCCCGAATCGACCTGTGTGTTTTGCGGACAATGCGTGGGCGTATGCCCGACCGGGGCGCTAAAACCTAAACGGCAATGGCTGCTTGAGCTTGGCCGAACCCCGGATGAAATTATGGACTTGACCCGCGGTGAGCGCCGCAGCAGGCGCCGCCGGGTTGAACCTGATGTTAATGAGCAGGCCTGAGTGGAGGAGCTATGTTAAAAGCTGAAAATGTCGTCTCGACCACCTGCCCCTATTGCGGCGTTGGCTGCAATTTACAACTTCACATCCAGGACGGCTTCATCTACCGGGTGACCTCACCCTTCGATTCGGTCGTCAATCATGGAAATTTGTGCGTAAAAGGCCGCTTTGGCTACGATTACATCTACAACAAACAGCGGGTAACCACACCGCTCATCCGAAAAACCCGGCAAAAACCGGGTGAGCGCACTCAGGCTTTTGACCGGGCGGAATGGCAGGAGGTCAGCTGGGACGAGGCTTTGGACTACGCTGCAGACCGCCTGGTCGAGATTTACCAGCGCGATGGGGCTAAAGCCATGGCTGTCTATTGCTGCGCCAAAGCCACCAATGAAGATAATTACCTGCTGCAAAAGATGTATCGGGCACTGTTTCGTACCAACAATGTCGATCACTGCACGCGATTGTGCCATGCTGCCAGCGTGGTGGCGCTGCAAATGGCAGTCGGTTCAGCTGCCATGAGCAATACAGCGGCGGAGGTGATTGAGAGCGACGTGTTTATACTCACCGGCTCCAATGTATCCGAGAATCACCCGATCATTGCACTGCAGATGAAAAAAGCTGTGGAAAAACATGGCGCAAAACTCATCGTGGTGGATCCCCGGCGCATTGAAATGGTGGATTACGCCACCCTTTACCTGCCGCTCAAACCGGGCAGCGATGTACCTGTTTTTTCAGCGATGGCACATGTGATTCTGAAAGAAAACCTGCATAACCTGCAATTCATCGCCGACCGAACTGAAAATTTTGACGAATTTGCGCTTTCGATGGAGAAATTTACTCCAGAGTACGCAGAAACCATCTCGGGCGTCGACCGGCAGTTGATTATCGATGCGGCGCGAATGTATGCCACAGCCGGTAAGAGCGCTATTTATTGGGCCTTGGGCATCCCAGAGTCTACGCACGGCACCGCCAACGCACTCAGCTTGATTAACCTGGCCTTGCTGACGGGTCAAATTGGGCGGATTGGCACTGGCTTGAACCCTCTGCGCGGACAAAATAACGTTCAAGGCGCATCCGATTCCGGCGCCATGCCCTGGCATTACCCCGGTTACCAGGCGGTCGACCGCGAGGAGAATGCACAGCGCTGGGAAAAAACCTGGAATATCGAATCGGGCGGATTAAACCGTCAACGCGGCTTGACTACCACCGAGATTCTCTCTGCCGTCCATCCTGGCGGTGTGCAGGCGCTGTACATCATGGGCGAAAATCCGATGATGTCCGAGCCGAACCTGAACCATACCCGCAAAAAGATGGAGGAACTGGAATTTTTAGTGGCGCAGGACCTTTTCATTAATGAGTCCGGTGCCTTTGCCGATGTATTCCTGCCTGCAGCAGCCTTCGCCGAAAAAGACGGTACCTTCACCAACACTGACCGCCGTGTCCAGCGTGTGCGTCAGGCTTTCCCGCCACGTGGACAAGCCCGGGCTGACTGGCAGATCATCTGTGATATCGCCAAACGCATTGAGAAGCGCCTGGGACGGTCAAATACTGCATTTTGGGATTACAGCCACCCCGCTGAGATCCTGGCCGAAATGGGCAGCAATGTGCCCGACTACGCTGGAGTGCGTTATGCTACGATCGAGAAAAGCGGTTTGCAGACACCGGTCCCTACGGAAGGTCACCCCGGCACTCCTTACCTGTACACCAAAGATTTCCCGCGCGGACGCGGAAAATTCCATCCCCTTGAGTATGTTCCCAATGCCGAAATGCCGGATGAAGAATATCCATTTGTGCTGAGCACCGGGCGGGTGTTGGAACACTGGCACGGCGGCACCATGACGCGCCATTCCTGGATGGATGACCTGTTTCCCGAAGCACTTATGGAAATTAACCCGGCAGATGCTGCCGGATTAGGTATCGAAGACGGCAGCCCGGTACGTGTGACGTCCCGTCGCGGCTCGATCGTGCTGCGCGCCCGAGTGACCGAGAAAGCCAACCCGGGTGTGGTGTTTATCCCATTCCATTTTTGGGAAGCCGCAGCCAATATACTGACCACTGACGCGGTAGATCCTCAGGCCAAGATTCCAGAGTACAAAGCCGGTGTGGTGCGCATTTCCCGCGCTTACGACGAGGAACTCACCGGCGCAGTGCCAGCGCAGCAGCGCGGACGATATTAAGCAAGCGGTGGAATTTACTTCCCGTCGGCTTCTTTAACGACTGAACGTACCAGGGTCAGGAATTCATCCCACTCTTCGTTGAAGAAGTGGATGGTGATGTTGTTCAGTTCGAGATGGTAGGTAGTTTCACCATCCGGTTCTTCCGCGCGCCAGGCCATGTAACTTTCGGTTTCTGCAAGCGTATCAGTTTTGGGTTCCATCGAGCTGCTCATCTTTTCCTCCGATTGGTGTAGGTGCAGGCGGTTCACTGTTCTTGAACAATTTTCGCCACATCCTGACAATAAATTCCTTGATTCGATGCAGGGCAGGTATGCCTTGCGGCCAACGTGTAACATATTTGTCTTTCACCCAATTCCAAACCCTTTCGATCGCAGTACCGATGATGCGGAATACGGGCGGCAGAGGTTTAGGTTTTCGGGTCTCAAACCCGAGCCAGGGGTCGATATCAAATAGCTTACGGATTACATAGGTGGAAACCAGCGTCACAGTCGCCATGACTGGCGCAGCCAAAAGGACACCGAGGATGCCAAAAAGAGAGGCAAAAACGATGGCTGCCACCATGACGGCTGCCGGGTGAACTTTCAGGGTGTCACCCATCATGCGGGGTACGACCAGGTTGTCCATTGCCATATCGATCACGATCGCAACGCCGACAACCAATATAACATAACCAAAAGGCTGAAGGCCGAATATCGTGGTACCCTGAAAATAGGTCACCAGGCCGTAGGTGATCCAGGCGACCCACGGGCCAACATAGGGGACAAAGCGGGCCAATCCAGCTAACAGCGCCAGACCAAAATAGAAATTAACCTGCAGCGCCCCCAATATAATCACATAAATAATGACCGTAAGGACCAGTAAAATCATTTGACCGCGGGCAAATGCATTCCAAATGTTGCCCAGTTCATGCCCGATGCGAGCCATATCTTCAGAATAGCCGGGGACTTTGAAGGAGATCAGGCGCGTGCGTACCCCGCCGGAATCCGAAAGGATAAAGTATGCGACCAAGACAGTAAATAATATCCAACCGATGGTGGTGATCGTTCCGGTGGCGATGTTGCCCAAAATATTGGCGGTATTGCTGAGGATGGGTTGAATTAATCCAAGCAGTTGATTGGCAAGATCGGTGGCATTAAAGCTAGTCAGATCCAAATCGAAAGGACCAATAGAGATAGGCTTGCTGGTGATATCTGCGACAAAAGTGGGAATGATTTTAATCTGATCCTGCAGGAAGGTGATCAGGTTCTGGATCTGGTTAAAGATTGCCAGCCCACCCAAGGTCAACAGACCAAAAATGATTACCAGCAGCAGTAACAGGATAATCGCTGACGCCAAACGCCAGGATATTTTGAGCTTACGGGACATGAATAATGCGACCGGGTAGAGTAGATACGCCAACAGGAAGGCGATGAAAAGTGGCGCGACGATCTGGCGAAACCGAATCACTAATCCGGCGGTGATAGCAATCACCGTTAGCGCCACAACCAGTTTTGTAGTGGCCCCCCAACGGGGGGAGCTGCTGGTTCCTTTGGGTGCTCCGGAAACGATTTCGTCTGACATGTTTACATCCGCGTTACGTTCAATATATCTTATTGTACCTAAAGGCAGGCTGCGTGCAATAGTTCATTCGCCATATTTGATGGTTGATCCAGCACTCAAGCTGGTCGTGAAAGATACGACGCCCCTTCACGTTGGCGGAAGGGGCGGTTCAGATCGAGTGGGGTGTAGATTTGCCTAAGGTGGGCAGGCTCCGGGGATTAGGAAATTCATGATCCCGGGGATTTCACAGTATAAATTCAAGGCATCAAAAATAGCAAAGGCGATACAACCGCATGCCAGAACACCCACCAGGATGATTAAAATGACCACCAGCCGAGAGGTCTTCTTCTTTTTGGGACGGGCTGCTGGCCGAGGTTGGGATGGTACTTTTCCGGCATATTCGCTGGCAACTGGCGCACCATCCGCCGGCGGCTCTATCCCATACGGGTCCATCACTGAGGTTGCCGGCTGATCATATGAAACTGCTGCCGGAGCCGGAGATTCCATCGGACGCAAGGAAGCAACCGTCGCATCCGGATCCAGCACGTGTTTTTCGAAGAGCACATTGGTATGTTCCCCGAAGGTAATCATCTCCCCCGGGCGCAAAATATAAGGGCCAGCTAGGCGCTGACCGCTTACCATTGTGCCGTTGGTGGAGCCTAGATCTTCAATGACGTAGTTGACCCCTTGCAAACTCAACCGCGCGTGACGGCGGGATACTTCGGGGTCGTTGATCACAAAATTGGCGTTGGCGTCGCGCCCAATGATAATTTCGCTGGTCTCCAGAGTGAAAACCTGCCCGGAGTTGGGACCGGATTTCAATACCAGCCGGAAGGTGGGGTTCATCGAATCCTCCTTGCTCACAGTTTCACAATAAGTGTAGCGAAATTGACCGGTTGTGTCAACGCAAATTCAGGCTCTATAGCTGTCCCCGTCACCCATACCTTTAAATAAAGACCCCACCGTGCCGTGTGCCGCATAGTTTTGAACCTGCTTTCGCAGGCGGGACTCTCCAATCTTGCTCAACCTTGGCCGAGGCCTATCGCTTCACAAGAATGATCTGAATCCCTTTAAGGGGGTGTTGGCTCAAAACCGGTCGTGCTGCATCACGAACACAGCAGGGCTAATCAACTTATACCATAAAATCTGTC
>DATMXL010000044.1:0-3043 GCA_035561555.1 Bellilinea sp. | reverse complement strand
ATTGAATAAAATTTCATTTGTTGTAAATCGAAATTCCTTACTGGTTGATTAAACCGTTAATCGAAGGAGTGCAAAATGAACCCCTACGTTACCCCGGATACGATTTCGGCCAAAGGGCAAGACTGGCTGAAGCAAATTTCTCCATTCAATACCCACAACATGCAGCTGCAGGGGGATAAAGCGGCTCTGTTGGTGATCGACATGCAGTATTTCTTCCTGGACCCAGCCTCCCCCTCCTATACCTGCGGCGGGCTTGCGATTCTGCCAAAGCTGCAAAAAGTGATCCAGGCCTTCCGGCAGGCCAATCGTCCGGTCATTTACACGCGGCATGTGCATCATCCCGATTTACTGGATGCCGGCATCATGGGCTGGTGGTGGGAAGGCATGTGTCTGGAAGGCAGCCCGGAGAGCGAAGTGCACCAGGATATTGCCCCCAGACCCAACGAGAAAGTCATTTTTAAGCACCGCTATTCGGCTTTCTACAACACTGACCTGGAAACGGTGCTGCGCAATCTAAAGGTGGAAGAGCTGGTGGTCGCCGGGATTATGACCAATATGTGCTGCGAATCAACCGCGCGGGACGCCTATTATCGCGATTACCGGGTATTTTTCCTGGCGGATGGCACCGGCAGCGTCAATGAGGAGATGCATGTGGCCAGTTTGCTCAACCTGGCTTTTGGCTTTGCCTGGGTGACGGATGTTGACAGCGTGACGGCCCAAATAGGCGAAACTGCGGCAAGCCTTTTAGCCGCCGCCTGAGGGTGCCCTGGTAATGACAAGCCTGGTAAGCCGAGGTTACACCGGACCGCAGGACCTGCAAGCCATGCTGGATTTGCTGCTTGCCGTCCGGCCTGCAGAGCGGATCAAAGTTTATCCTGGCATCGTTGACCTGCACGAGCTGCTGGCGATGCCGGAAGTGCAAGCCAATACCCGTCTGTGGCTCACCGGCGACCATCAGCTGGTTGGGTTCGCCATCGTTGACCGCTATTGCAACCTGCTGTTTGAACTGGCACCCCAGGCCGCCGTTGAGCTTGAATCCGAGGTGGTGGCATGGGGAGAAAGCTGCCTGCGCCGAACGCTGCAGGACGGGGTGGTTTCCGGCACGCTGGACGCCAGTTGCAGCGGGGAAGACTTCGAACGGATCGCATGGCTGGAAAGGAACGGCTTCGCACCGCAGGAAATCCGTACACTGCGCCTGATTCGTCCGCTGGGCCAGCCCATCCCTGCCCCGCAGCTGCCGCCAGGTTTTAGCATCCGCTCCGTTGCCGGCGATGATGAGGTGGAAGCGCTGGTGACGCTGCACCGCGCCGCCTTCGGCACCCAGAATATGACGGTCAAGGAACGCCTGAGTATGATGCATACGCCGGAATACGCTGCCGAGCTGGACCTGGTGGTCAGCGCGCCAGACGGACGTCTGGCGGCCTACTGCCTGGTCTCCATCAGCCGGCTGGAAAATGAGCGCAGCGGACGGAAGGAGGGCAACACGGATCCAGTCGCCACCCACCCGGATTTTCAAGGCCGCGGATTGGCCAAAGCGCTGCTGCTGACCGGGTTGACCAAGCTCAAGCAGCGCGGCATGGATACGGCGGTGCTGGGCACCAGCAGCGAAAACCTGGCTATGCAGCACGTTGCTGCCTCAGTTGGTTTTTTCATTCGCTCAAAAACGCTGTGGTTTTCCAGGCCAGTTTCCGCCGCGACGGTCAGCCGCCATGAGTGATCTCTGGCACAGCGGGCAGGCTTACGAAAATTTTATGGGCCGCTGGAGCCGCCGGCTGGCCGAGAAATTCCTGGGCTGGCTGGCCATTCCCGCGGGTAAAGTCTGGCTGGATCTGGGCTGCGGCACCGGCGCCATGACCCGCTTGATCCTGGAGGGGTACCAGCCCAAAGAAATTTATGCCATCGATGCTTCCGAAGGCTTTCTGGCGCACGCACGGCAAACCATCCGCGATCCAAGGGTGCATTTCAGCCTGGGGTTGGCCCAAGCGCTGACGCTGGAAACGCAATCAATCGATGTGGCTGTCTCCGGCTTGATGCTCAATTTTGTGCCGGAGCCCAAAGCGGTGCTGTCGGAGCTGTTGAAGGTCACCCGCCCAGGCGGCACCATCGGCATCTTCGTGTGGGACTACGCCAGGGGCATGCAGATGCTGCGGACCTTTTTTGACGCCGCCATCGCGCTGAATCCGGCGGCGTATGAGGCAGACGAAGGCGAGCGCTTCTGGGTCTGCCGCGAAGGAAATTTGGAGGCGCTGGTACGCGAAGCCGGGCTGCAGCAGGTGGAAGCCGCCAGCATTGAAATCAACACCGTCTTTGCCAGTTTCGAGGATTACTGGCAGCCATTCCTTGGCGGCGTCGGTCCGGCCCCAGCTTATACGCTGAGCTTGAATCCCGCTGACCGGCAGGCGCTGCAGGACCGGCTGCGCCAGACCCTGCCCACCGCTGACGACGGCTCCATAACGCTGACCGCCGCTGCCTGGGCGGTGCAAGGCACGGTTTGAGTAGAACGAGAAGGACTCACCCATGAGCACACGTTTCGATATGATCGGGATCTTTGTCGCCGACCTGCCCAAAATGGTCGCCTTTTACCGCGACGCCCTGGGCGTGGCGATCGATTGGAACGGGGAAGGCCCTTATGCCGAATTTAAGCATGAGGGCATCCGGCTGAGCATGTTCGAGCGCAAGGAACTGCCCAAGTTATTAGGGCGAACGCCGGAGTTCCCGTGGCAATTGAACGGCACCTTTGAACTGGCGATCAACGTCGGTCAACCCGAAAACGTGGATCTCAAATTTCAGGAAATCATCGCCGCCGGGGGGCGGGAAATTTATGCGCCGCGGAACGAACCCTGGAAGATGCGCTCCGCCATGTTGGCCGACCCCGAGGGGAATATTATCGAGATTGCGTCAGATTTTTGGGAGTGAGGAGAGGCTGTTAAGGGATTGTAAGGCACCCACCGGCACAGAAGGATGTATTGTTGTTGCAGAAATGTTAAGAAATTGAGTAATCAATTTTCTGAGGGGACTTTGAAAAAACCTTGCACGATAAAAG
>DATMXL010000043.1:0-2417 GCA_035561555.1 Bellilinea sp. | reverse complement strand
GGTTATATGCCAATTTTCTGCGAGCAGGTAGGAATGCATGCCCGGGTTGCAGTGGGTATGAATAATTAATTGCGATGTTATTTAGTTGTTGGAGCAGCCGAATCAGTCTTCGAGAATAAAGGTGACCTTCAACTCAACCCGGTACTCGGTGATTCGTCCGCCCTCATCGACGTGGACTTCTTGATTCTTGACCCAGGCACCGGTGACATGTTTGAGAGTTTTGTGGGCGCGAGAGATCCCGGCTTTGATGGCTTCATCGAAGCTGATGGGCGAAGAAGCTTTAAGGGTCACAATTTTTGAGACTGACATTGGAGACTCCTTTCGATTGGTCGAGGAAGACAAAGCGTTAGAATTTTATTGTAGCTTTCAAATTGTTAATTGACAAGGTCAACAAATGTCCCTCGAATCTTATGGTCAGAGGTAGCGAGAACTCGAATAGGATACCTAATAGGGGTTGAGAACCTAAGGTTTCGACAAGCTGGTCCTCCCGAGCTTGCCGAGTGACAGCCACCGGTCAAAAAATAGTTCCTCGGCTTGTGACTCGAATAGCATCCCCAACGGGGACCGAGAAACTACCTTAAATAAAAAAGCTCCTCGTCGAGGACTCGAACCTCGAACCTAGCGGTTAACAGCCGCCCGCTCTGCCATTGAGCTAACGAGGAAGGCAGGCTTATTATAATCGCGAGCCCTTATTTGTCAAGGAGTGCCCCCGCCTGCCATGACCCATACCGCAACCGCCACCACGGCGATCGGCAGCAGTCCGTAGGCGATCACCTTGCTTACCACGCGACCCTCATCATGGTGTAAACCGACGGTGCTGCAGCCAACGATCACCTTGGCGGGTGCCATAATGCTGCCCAGCGAGCCGCCAGCCGTCTGCGCGCCCAGGATCAACGGCACAGGCAGCCCGAGCAGCTGGGCAGTGTTCATTTGCAGCACGGCAAACAGCACGTTCGAGTTGTTGTTCGAGCCGGTGATAAAGGCGCCCAGCGCGCCGATGAACGGGCTGATGAGCGGGTATAACGGGCCAAACGTCAGACTCAAGCCCTGCGCCAGCAGACTGGTCATGCCGGCATGGGTCATGACCACCGCCATACCAACCATGGCCAAAATGCCCAGGCTGGAGTTGACAGCACCGCGAGTCACCTTGCGGAGAATGCGATTTTCGGCGCCAGGTTCATAGGAGCCGCTCTTTTTGTAGATAAAATACGATAGCAGCGAGGCGTACAGCAGAATCGCGCCGGGGTGACCGAAGATGTCGATCGGGCGGCCGGGTCCGGCGCGGGTGACCCAGCCATTGGCCGTTTCCAACTGTGGGAAGTTCAAATTCAGCTGCACGGCGCTCATGAAACGCGAGACCGGCGGGATCAGGTTTATACCAAAGGCCAACACTACCAGAATCACATAACCGGAGACTGCCAGCCAGAGTGAATGCGCCTGCCGGCCGTTGTGCTGGCTGAAATCAGCGGCAGGTTGAGGTTGCGGTACAGCGCGCCGGTAAAATGGCAGGCGCGTCAGTGCCAGACCGGCCAGCAGCCCGACCATGGCGCCGCCAGTAGCGCCCAGCGTCCAGATGCCGTTGGTGACCAGCAAATACTGGCTGACGCTCATCACTGTGCCGAGAACCAGCACCGCTGGCAGTCCGCGTAACAGCCCTTTCCAGCCGTCTGCCAGGAAGGCTACCAGCGCGCCGCTGAAATAGCTGGAGATGCCCAATAAAATGGCCGAATCCGATGCGAGCAGCTCGCCGGGCAGGTTGGTGACCGCCAGAAGCGTCTGGAATGAGGTAGCCAGCGAGCCAAAGTTGACCGCCCAGCCATGACCCACGCAGGCCATGACCACCGCGGTCACCGGGGAAAAGCCCAAGCTGACCAACAGCGGGGCCGCCACTGCCACCGGCACGCCAAAACCGCCCAGCCCCTGCAGGAATGAGGCAAACAGCCAGCCGAGCAGCAGGCCCTGCATCATGCGGTCAGGCGTCAGCGCGGTAAGGGCTTTGCCAATACTGGTCAAGGCACCGGCTTCGGCAGCGGTGTGGAACAGCAATAGCGCAGTCCAGATGATGTAGAGCACGTCCAGGCTGAGCAGCACGGCTTTGACCTGGGCGTAGGCCAGTAGTTCCAGCCCCGCGCCAAAAAAGGCAGCTGCCACAATCAACGCTGCAAACCAGCTGACCGCTCCGGCGCGGCTGCCGCCCCAGTGGAAGCCAAGCATCAACACCAGTACAGCCAGTACGGGCAGGAAGGCGAGGATCCAGGTGAGGAATGTCAGCGGCATGGTTTGAGTTTAAGGAAGGGAGAAGTCGCAGTGATTATACATCAGGGCGGGAGGCTGCCGGTTGAGTATTATTAAGGATGGTTAAAAGTTGCGCAAATATTTCTTATAGTTTTTTAATGGATTATTTCCAAGAATTGTGC
>DATMXL010000042.1:0-5289 GCA_035561555.1 Bellilinea sp. | reverse complement strand
GTCCAGGATCTTCACCCCAGACATCCATTTTATTTGTTTACTTTTCACCAATCTTTATTCGGTGGTGCTTTCTCCCGGCAGGGCTTTCTGCAGGTTCTTAATGAATGTCAGGACCTCCTGAGTGGCTTTGGGCTGTCTGCGGATAAAATCTTTCAACTTATCAACGGCTACCACTGGAGTCGGAGAATCCACTACATTTACCTCCACTTTAGGATTGGTGAAAACCAAAACCGCCTGTGGTTCTGGCAGGGGTAATTCGCCAGCGTTCTTTTGAAAAGATTTCTTAAGGTCGTTTATGGCATATTGCGCGTCCAATTCAGGTCGGCCGATCGAATCCTGACCAAACAACTTCAGGTAGAAATTGCCGCCTTTTTGACGAAAACGCCTTTTGTTTTCATCATAGGAAATCTTTCCACCCACCGGGGTTGGTACCAACGCCCAGACACCGGTTGGACCTGTCAAAAGGTGCGGGATGCCGGCGGTATAGTGGTACAAAACGTAAGAGTTTTCCAATCCCTTTAAATTGGCTGTGATCAACTCGTCGGGCCGGGGTGAACGCCCCCAGCGGTTGCCATAATACACACCAACTTGCGTCAGAAGAAAACCAACCAGGAGTGAGCCAAAGGTGATGGTGATCATTTCGGGTTGGGCAAAGGAAAAATACAACCCGATGCCAAGAATCGCGAGCGCAGCCATGGTCAAGATTTGGCCGATTTTCTTGTTGCGTTTGATCAATTTTTCATTACTAACTATCTTCATCGTTTGTCCTTATTCGGTGGGGGTGAGTGATTCCAATAACGCCAGGCGATCTTTAATTGCCAGGCGCAGACTTTCCAATAAATCAGCCTGAACGGCTTGATGTGCGACTCGAATGGCGCTGACCAGCGCCCGGCTGTCGGAGCGGCCGTGACCGACGAACACCAGACCGTCAATGCCTAAGAGAGGCGCGGCACCTGTCTCAGATGGGTCAAGTAGTTTTTTGAGTTTTGTGAAGGCTGGTTTGGCCAGCAAAGCGCCTATTTTGGTGACAAAAGAAAACATCAATTCTTCCCGCAAGTTGTCAACCAGCAGCTTGGCAACAGCCTCAGAGGATTTGAGCAGGATATTTCCTGTAAATCCATCGGTCACGACCACATCGGCCTGACCGCCAAATAATTCTTTCCCTTCGACATTGCCGATGAAATTCAACCCGGATTTTTCCAACAGCGGGTAGGCATCGTGGGTCAGGGCGTTGCCTTTCCCAGCCTCTTCCCCATTGGACAGCAGTCCAACCCGCGGATTGGACTTTTTCAAAACCCGTTCGACGTAGACAGATCCCATGACGGCGAATTGCAGCAGGAATTCCGGGCGGCACTCCGAATTTGCGCCTATATCAACCACGGCACAATACCCGCCTTTGACCGGGAACAAGGCTGTAAGACCTGGACGGGCTACCCCTGGAATGCGTCCAAGAATACGCAGTGCGTTGAACATGGCAGCGCCGGTATTGCCGGCAGAAACGAAAGCCTGTGCCCGACCGGATTTGATCAGTTCCAATCCGACTGCTATGCTATTGCGCGGTTTACGGCGCGCGGCTTCCACCGGTTTCTCACCCATTTCGACCAGATCCGGGGCATCCTCAATCGTCACTGGCAGGTTTTTGAGGTTGAGCACCTTCAATTTTGGCTCTATTAAAGCCCGATTACCCACCAGAATGATTTCTTCACCATACAGCTCAGCCGCGGTAACAGCAGCCTGAATTTCTGGGTCGGGGTATTGGTCACTGCCCATCGCGTCAAGGACAATCGTCATAAGTGCTCCTTATGCGTATAACCATAATTGGTATAAACGTGGAAGTGTAAAATTTCTTGACATCTAATCAGAGCCGATTATAATAGCGAAGCTTTCGCGCTGGTGCTGGAATTGGCAGACAGGCATGGTTGAGGGCCATGTGCCGCAAGGCGTGGGGGTTCAAGTCCCCCCCAGCGCACAGAAAAGCCGCCAAATAGACGGCTTTTTGTTTTTAAGAGTTGCGGCGGGTGATGTAAAGGGTCAACTGTTCCAGGTGGTCGCGTTCCGGGCAGGCGGGAAGATGCTGCAGCACATCCAATGCGCTGTCGACGAAACGGTTGGCTTCCGCCATTGCCAGGTCGATGACATCACTGGTGCGAATTTTTTCCACCAGGCGGGAGACCTGCTCGTCATAATGCAGGCAGTCACCGGAGAGGATTTCTTGGGCATCCTCGTCCTCAGGGTGATTTTCGAGGAAGAACAAGGTCGGCAGGGTGATCAGACCCTGGCGCAAATCATTGCCGACCGGTTTGCCAAGCTGCGTTTGGTCGCTGGTGAAGTCGAATACATCGTCAATAATTTGGAAAGCCATACCGATGTTATATCCAAGCTGGCGCACCAATTCGGTTGTAGTTGCATCGACTAGACTGATCAAAGCTGCACAGGAAGTGCAGGTTTCGAACAAAGATGCGGTTTTGGCGTAAATGCGCTGGTAATATTCCTCGCGGTTAGCACGGCAATGGCTGGAGAACAACTGGGTGATCTCGCCGTTGACGATGACACCCAGGGTGGTGGCAAACAGACTGATCGCGGGGACAGATTCGGTATCTGCCGCCAGTTTGGCAGCGCGCGCGAACAAGAAATCACCGGTCAGGACGGTGGCACCAGGCGACCAGCGCGAATTGAGCGTTGGAATGCCGCGCCGCAGTAAAGAGCCGTCAATGAGATCGTCGTGGACCAGAGTAGCCGTGTGCAGCAACTCGATGGCAGCCGCCAGTGTAACCAGATGAGACTCGTCGGCGCCGAGCATACGGCCGGTGAGGATGGTCAAAGTTGGACGTATGCGTTTTCCGCCGGAGGAAATTAAATGGTCCAGCGCGGCTTTAAGGTCAGGGTTATGACCTTCAGCCTGGGATCGCATCAAATATTCAACACGATGGATTTGGTCCTGGACGGGGGTAAAAAACGATGTAGTAGTACTCAATCAATAACTCCAGTGGAATAATTTAGCTGCATTTCTGGTGGTCACCTCTGCGACTTCTTCCAGCGATATGTTTCGAATTTTAGCAATGGCCTGGGCTACGAGTGTCACATTCGCAGGTTCGTTGCGCTGGCCGCGGTGGGGGTGAGGGGTTAAGTAAGGGGCGTCGGTTTCGATCATGAGATTCTCGAGAGGATGCTGGCTGGCAAGGACATGTTTTTCCGCGGCATTCTGGAAGGTAACCGGACCGGCAAGGCTGATGAAGAAACCCATCAGGCGGGCTTTTTCGGCCATGAGCACATCCCCTTCGTAAGAATGCAGCACTCCTGCCTGACCTGCCAGAGGTGAGCCGGTGCGGATCAGTTCATCTGTCCAATTCTGGAGGATAGGCCATAAATCATCCAGCGCTTCGCGGCTGTGCAGAACTACGGGCTTGTTTACCCGGGCTGCCAGTTCCAATTGCGCCAGCAGGATCTCGCGCTGCAACCCGGGATCAGTGTCCTTCCAATGGTTGTCCAACCCAATTTCGCCAATGGCTGCCACCCGAGGGTGGTTTGCCAGGTTTTCGATCTCTTTCAGCGTATCTAACTGCCATTCGCTGCCGGCATTGGGGTGAATCCCCACCGCGGCGAACACCTCAGGGTGTGATTCGGCCAGTTGGACCGCCAGTCGGCAAGTTTCCAGGTCGATGGCAGGGACCAGAATCCGTTGAACTCCATTGGCGCGGGCACGCTCGAGCACCGCGTCCAGGTCATTATTAAATTGGTTAAGGTTCAAATGACAGTGCGAATCAGTAAGAATCACCGGTTAATTCAACCCTGCTATGGATAAACCGTCTTTCAAAATAGCTTGCACCCGGTCAGCATGAGTGGTTTCACAATACACCCGCATGATCGGCTCCGTGCCGGAGAAGCGGATCAATAACCATCCGCCATCTTCCAGTAAGAATTTATAACCGTCCAGTGTATTCAGTCCGGTGACTTTCAACCCACCGATTTTTTCTGGATTGGCACTCAAAATGCGTTGGATTTTAGGTTGAGCGTCACCGGTGAAGCGGGTATCGATGCGATCGTAGTAATGCGGTCCCACCACCGAAAATAGCTGCGCCAACAGTTGCGACGGTGATTTCTTTAACTTGACCATCATATCCAGGAAATACAACCCAGCCAGGATTCCGTCCCGTTCCGGCACGTTGCCGCGGAAGGCGTACCCACCGGATTCCTCACCGCCGATGAGCGCATTGGTTTCCGTAAATTTAGGCGCGACATATTTGAACCCGACACCGGTTTCATGCACTGGAACGTTGTAGATCTTTCCGAGTTTTTCGAGCATCGAGGTGGTGGAGAGGGTTTTGACAATAGCACCGCGCTCGCCGCGAACGTCGAGCAAATAATACGCCAACAAACCATACACTTGGAGCTGGTTGATGAATACGCCGTTTTCGTCCCCAATTCCCAACCGGTCGGCATCGCCATCGGTGATCAGCAGAACATCAGCGTTATTTTTGACTGTCTCTGCCAGACCGACATCAATATTTGGCGGGATCGGCTCCGGTCGTTTCATTTCCGGGAAACTCGGGTTGCGCGTGTTGTGGATCTCGATAATTTTTGTGGTGCCGCCAGCCAGTAATCGCGGAAACCAACCAGCGCCGTTACCCCACATGGTATCGACCATAACCGTCAAACCGGCATTGCGTAAAGGTTCGAGATGGATCAGACCTTTGAGGTGCTCAATGTACGCCGGCGCGGGGTCGAAATAAACCAGCCGTTTTTCAGCTTCGGCCTGGGTAGCCGGCATGCTTTTTAACCCTGCAGCCGAATCTGGGATCAGGCTTTCAATTTGCTGCAATCCAGCCGGATCGATAGCGCCGCCGGTGGCGTCGCGCACTTTGAAACCATTGTCAGTCGGAGGGTTATGCGAGGCTGTGATGTTGACAGCTCCCGCGGCCTTCAAGTTTACTGTCGAGAAGGAAATGACCGGCGTGGGCGTCGGGCCGTTCGTTAGATAGACATTCAGACCATTGCCGCACAGGACTTCAGCCACTGCCAGCGCGAAATTCTCCGACATAAAGCGCTTGTCATGTCCAACCACAAACCAGGACCCTGTTTTACCGTGGGCAATGTTGTAGGAAGCAAAACCTTGGGCGCAGCGCCGGACATTTTCAAAGGTGTAGTCTTCGGCAACCATTCCCCGCCAGCCGTCGGTCCCGAATTTGATCGTTTGCGCCATGAAAGCTCCTGGAAGCAGCTGTGAGAATCGGAACAATATAGCCTATTATAACAGGTGATGGAGCGAGGCGAAAGTTTTTTCTATAAAGA
>DATMXL010000041.1:0-5388 GCA_035561555.1 Bellilinea sp. | reverse complement strand
ATATTATACACAATCAAATTGACACCAATTTCAGCCAAAGGGGAATAGCATGAAAACACGCGTCGCAGTGCTTGGAGCGGGTTTTGGCGGTCTCGAGCTAAGCACATTACTTTCCAATGCGCTTGGCGATCAACTCGACCTTACGCTCATCGACCGGAATGACACCTTTTACTTCGGTTACTCCAAATTTGAAGTGATGTTCGGCCGACAAACGGCAGAAGCAGTGCGCCTGCCATACTCCAAGATCGTCAAACCAGGCGTGCGGTTTGTTCAGGAAACCATTACCGCGATCGACCCTGAAACGCGGCGGACAACAACCAACCGCGGAACTTATGACACCGACTTTCTGGTGGTTGCGCTTGGAGCCGACTATGACATCGACGCCACACCCGGGCTGCGTGAAGCCGGCAACGAGTTCTACTCATTTGCCGGTGCTATGCGATTACGAGAAGTGCTGCCCAACTTTAACGGAGGCAAAGCCATCGTCGGGGTGACGTCTACCCCGTTCAAGTGTCCGCCGGCGCCCAGCGAAGCCGCCCTGCTGCTGGATGATTATCTGCGCGGACGCGGGCTGCGCGATGTCACCGAAATCAGTCTGGTGATGCCTTTCGGCATTCCCATTCCTCCCTCGCCCGATTCTTCCAGAGCCATCCTGGCTGCGTTCAATGAGCGCGGCATAAAATTTGTGCCCAATCACCTGGTTCGTGCACTCAACCCAGAGCGTCACACCGCGGTACTGGACGACGGCAGCGAGCTGCCTTATGACTTGTTCCTCGGCATTCCCAAGCACCGCGTGCCGGAGGTGGTTTTAGCCAGCGGACTGACCGAAGGCGGCTGGGTTCCGGTTGACCCAAGAAACCTAAAAACGCGCTTCGCAGGGGTTTATGCCATCGGTGACGTCAACAGTGTGGGCACGCCCAAAGCCGGTGTGTTCGCGGAAGGCGCAGCGCAGGTCGCGGCAAAATCCATTCTGGCGGAAATCATGGGAAAAGAACAGCCCGCAGCCTATGATGGCCGCGGCACCTGCTACGTTGAGTTCGGCGGCAGGCAGGTGGGGCGGGTAGATGTGGATTTCCTTTCAGGTCAGAAACCCACCGGCAGCTTCATGGAACCATCGCTGGAGCTGGCGGGTGAGAAGCAGGAATTTGGTTCCAGCCGGCGGGCGCGCTGGTTCGGAATGTAAATTCAGATCGAATCCAGATATATCGCTCCGCCCGGGTCCAGGAGAACCACCCTGCTGCTGGCACGCGCCTCTAAGCCGGAACAGGAACCCTTTATCGGTACCCAGACCGGAGACAGAGTCTTTTTGTTCCTCAACACGGATGATTTTTGGCGAGACTTCAATCGTTTGGAAAAAATAGCGTCAAGATCGTCCGGGAACCGAAACAGGCCGACTACGGTATGCTGGCAGTATTTCGGATTTGTATGGAAATTTATGGGACTTACTGCAGTTGAATGCCGACCTTCCTGTTGCCAGACGGCTGGAGTGAGTTTGCTGCTGAATTGAACCCTTGACGGTTGCCCGGCAGCCGATTTTAATCGAAGTGTACTTACCGCTATCCGTAGACCCATTCAAGGAGATGGACATGCCTCTTACCCAACCCGACGGTTTCCTGGCCCTTCCTCCCTACGACAAAAGCCATGGTGTGCTGGTACTGCACGCCTGGTGGGGGCTGAATGACACCATCAAGGCTTTCTGCACGCGGCTGGCACAGGCCGGTTTTGTAACCTTCGCGCCAGACCTGTATCATGGGCAGGTGGCCGATACCATTCCTGGTGCGGAAACACTTGGCAAAGCGCTCGACGCCAACGATTCACAGGCCAGGGAGGAAATCGCCCAGGCAGTGTCGTTCCTCGCCGAACAAACAACACAACCCGAGCGCGGTCTGGCTGTGATCGGATTTTCACTGGGAGCCTACTACGCGTTGGATCTTTCCAACCGGGATCCTGAGCATATCCGCTCGGTGGTGGTGTATTACGGAACTGGCGCGGAGGATTTCAGCAATTCCAGGGCAGCCTACCTGGGTCACTTTGCCGAGAACGACACGTATGAGCCGGCATCCGGCGTGGATGCATTGGAGGAAATGCTCAAGCAGGCCGGCCGCCCGGTGACAATTCACCGCTACAGCGGCACCGGTCACTGGTTCGCCGAACCAGACCGCACGGATGCCTACGACCAGGCATCCGCCGAACTGGCGTGGGAGCGCACCCTGGCCTTCCTGAATCGCTCGTAAACTTTTAACCCGTTCCCGCTACCCCGCTGGGGGCCGTGGAAATCACCAAAGCCAGAGAATCAGTTTACGAACGGATGCTGACGCAATAGCCCTATTCTTATGTTTAGCCAGTAAAAACAAGGGGAGCTTTTTGTAAGTTTACTCATTTGTATCCGGTGGAGGTCGAAAGAACCGGTAAATAAGTAGCGCAAACTGCGCGGTCGTTGCGTACCCTCGCGGTATTAGTTTGCGCGGGCAAGCTGACAGCTTGCCCTACTAAAACTTTCTGTTCATGTAAGAACCTGCCTGCGGTGGATGAACTTGCTTTAAAAGGTCAACCTTTTGGGTCAGTCGCTGGACTGCTTTGCCTATTCACTGGATCAGCCTGAACTATTCCGGACGTTATCCTTTCAGCATCGACGTGATGGAAACACTGTCCATCGGCATGGATAATTTATACCCTTGGACATAATCACAATGCAAGTTTCGCAAAGATTGCAGCTGTTCTTCGGTCTCGACACCTTCGGCGATTGTGTCCATGCCCAATTCCTTGGCCATTTGCACGATAGTACGGATGAGTTCAGCACCTTTGCCACCGGTTTTCATCTCATCGATAAAGGATTTATCGATCTTGATGGTGTGAACCGGGTAACGCTGCAAGTAGCTTAACGATGAGTAACCAGTACCAAAATCATCGATTTGCATCTGAACCCCCATCTCGCGCAGACGGTTGAAAATTTCACTGGCGGCGTGTTTGTTATCGATCAACACACTTTCCGTAATCTCCAGTTTCAAACAATCAGCGCGCACACCGGTAGCCCACAGCACCTGTTCGATTTGATCGACAAAATTGGGTTTGGCAAACTGAACGCCGGAAATATTCACGTTCATCGTATAGAGATGATCAGCAGGAAATTGGTCGTGCCACTCCTTGAGTTGGGCACAGGCTTCCTGCAACACCCATTGACCGATGGGATTGATTAATCCGGTTTCCTCGGCCATGTGCAGAAAATCCGCCGGCAGGAGTAACCCCCGCAGCGGATGCTCCCACCGCAGGAGCGCTTCAAAGCCGGTCAGCTGCTGGCCTTTTTTGCTATCCAACAGGTAGATGGGTTGGTAGCACAGGCGTAATTCCTGATTATTCATTGCCCGACGTAGATCATTTTCCAGCTCCAGGCGGATCATTGCCTGGTTGCGCAAGCTCTCATCGAAGACCACAAAGCGAGCTTTCCCCATATCTTTAGCCTGGTATAGGGCGATGTCAGCATCCCGCAAGATATCGTCCGGCTTTTGGTAACTGAGGATATTGGGCACCACGCCGATGCTGGTGGAGATATAGGCTTCGTGACCGCCAAAGTTATGCGGTTGGCGCAGATGCTCCTGGATGCGATTGATGATCGACATCAGAATGGTTTCGTCCAGGATATTATCCAGCAGGATGACGAACTCATCCCCACCCAGGCGGGCCACCGTATCCGTGGCGCGCATGCAGGCCGTTAGCCGTTTGGAGACCGATATCAACAGTTGATCGCCAGCCGGGTGACCTAAACTGTCGTTAATGACCTTGAAGTAATCCAGATCCAGGAAAAGCACCGAGAACCGCAGATCGGTGCGCCGTTTCAGGTATTCCAGCGCATGACCCAGGCGGTCGAGAAATAAGGCACGGTTCGGCAGGCCGGTGAGACCGTCATGCAGTGCGTCAAAGGACAACTGTTCCTCAGCCTTTTTGCGTTCGATGATCTCGATTTGCAGCCGGTCGTTGGTTTCTTTGAGTTCAACCGCCTGCTGTTGAACCGTCTCCAGCGCAAAATTCAGATGATTAAGCAGCTGTTTGTGCTCCAGGAACGCAATAATTTGGCGGGCAATGATCAAAACGATGACAGCCCCAACACCGGTGACGATCGCCGAAAAGCTCATCGCCAACGGGAACTGGCGGGCAATCATGAGCAGGGCAATCGCGCCAGCCGCCCACAGATACGGCAAATAGGTATGCAATCCCCGCCAGGTGGCTCCTTCGTTCAATTCATCGCTGGCTTTCGCCGTCTTGGTCCCACCGGCATACGGATTGAACGCCAGCCATACCCCAGCCAGACCGGTAAACAGGTAACCCACAATCCAGCCAATGTCCAACATGCCGCCGCTGACATAGGTGCCCATCAAGGATTGATAACTGAAGATCGAATCCGTCGCTACCATGTTGATGGTGCCGATGGTCAGGAGGGCTATGGGCATGGTGTCAGCAAAGCTTGGCCGGTTGTAGAGTAAGACCAGCAGGGCAAACATCAACAGCAGATCTCCCACGGGATAGGCCATGCTAAGAACCTGGGTAAGCACAGGTTCCTCAGCCCCCGCCTGAATCAGCGGCCCGATCAAAAAGTTCCAAAATAACAGGATCGCGGAAATCATGGCAATGCCCATGTCCAGACCCTTTTTGATCCAGGCAAAGGTGCCCGGCTTCTGACCGGGCAGCAGCAAGATTCCCGTCAGCAGCAGAGGGTAGTAGGCCAGGTAGAACCAGTCGGCAGACGACGGAAATGGCGCTTCACCGAGGCCAACCTCAATGATTGCCCAGGCGATATCTCCCAGAGTAAAGAGCAGCTGAGCCAGGGCGATTACCCCCCAGGCGATTGACATGCGCCGGGAAAATTTAGCGGAATTGACGGCGGCAATAATCAGCGCGGCGGTGGCAAGCAGGTTGATGGCGGGGGACATCAAGTCCATAATGACCAGACGCAGCTGTTCATTGTTCTGGAGACCAAGGGTCATGGCAACCATCAACACCAGGAGCAGCATTGCCAGGAGTACAAAATAGGTTGTGGCGCGGATGGGTTTACGAAGGGTGGAAGCTAGCATAGTGCTCCTGACAATAAAGACCTGGATGGGTTTTATTAACCCGCAACACATGGAGAACGGTGCTTAAAAATGAAAAAGCACCAGCAGTTGTGATCCGCTGAATGCTCAAAATTTCATCCCCCGAGGGAGCATTCCCAAGAATTACGGTTAATACGGTTAAAGGTTCGTTCTGCGAGTGGTTGACGGACGGTGAAGCACCAATTAATTGTCCGACATCTGTTTATCTTATTGTACAGATTCCGTGCCAGGTGTGTCATGAATTTCTGTGGCAATTTTTAAACCATACGTGATCCCGAGTAAACCAGTTCCGGCAATCCTTCAT
>DATMXL010000040.1:0-13289 GCA_035561555.1 Bellilinea sp. | reverse complement strand
AAGTTACACTGTGCCGGGACGCTTTTCCTGTATGCCGGATAACGCCAGGATTGAGATGAGGAACAAAAAGCCGTACATGCCTATGATCAAGGTGTAGCCTAAAGCATCAGCGATGGGTCCGCCGATATAGGCGCCGATCGCCCCCGCCCCCGCCCCCGCCAGATTGGATAATCCCAGAAAACGACCAGCCTGTTCGCGCGGCACAATTTCAGTGCCTAACGCCCAATTGGCGGAGTAAAACAAACCGATTCCGGCTCCAACGATGCTGCCGCCAATATAGATGGCGGTCATGCTTGGCACCAGGATAATCAACATAATCCCGCCGGCACCCAGCAGCCCGGCGATCGCGATTAATGGTTTTTTTCCAAAACGGTCGGACAGCCAGCCGCTGGGTACAGCCGTCAACAGGATGAAGACACCGACGAACAAAGCGATGATGGCAGCTGGACCGGCTGCTCTTTCGCCCTGCAATTCGCTGAAGCGTTCCTGCAGGAAGAAGAGCAGAAACGTGGCGATATTGGTTGAGGCTGTCAGGAAAGCCAGACGGTTGACCACCCACCACTTGAAAGATGGCAGGTATTGGATGTCTTTGCCAATCCCTATCCGCAGACTGGTCAGCACCCCGGCACCGATGGTCAGCGTCATGGTTAATACACCCACGCCTACGGAAATAGCCCGCCACAGGTACAGGGGCAGTCCGAGCGACAGCTGCATAAACCAGCGCATAAACGTCCCCATACCCAGGATCAACGTGGTAAAGACCGCGGTCATCACTAATAGTCGAACAAAGGGAGTCCAGTCCAGTGTAAACGGCACTTTGCGCTGCGGTTCCTCCGGCGCAAGCATAGCCAGCGCTGCACAGATGACCACAACCACGCTGAGGGTTATCAGCGCAGCCCACAAGTTGCCAGCGCTGACCAGTTTTCCGATCACCAGTGAAGTAAGGATGAGCGGCAGCGGCAGTTCGAACAGCGCTTTGACTCCGGAATACCGCCCGCGCTGTGAATCAGGCACCAGATCAGGGATGAGGCCCTGGGTGGCGGCATGCGCGGTATTCGAGGCTATGGCTGAGAGAATATATAAACCGAACAATACCGCATACCCGGTACTGCCTTCCAGGCTGGCAGCAAAGCCGATCGACACAAATACGATAACCTCTCCCAGTGTTCCAATCAGAATGAACGGCCGGCGCCGGCCAAATTTTGAGGTCGAGCGGTCCGAGAGGATGCCCATCAGCGCCTGCACCAGAACGGCGGTCATGAGCGCCCCCAGACGGATGCTGCCCAATGCGGAACCCTTCAACTGTTCGCCGACGAAATACTGAACCAGAAGCGGTATGACGAGCGGAGAAAGGGTCTGCGAGCGCGCATTCAACGCAAACCAGTAAATGTTGATGGTGATGATATCGTACCAGCGCAGTGCTCGGCTCATTGAAATTCCTGATTATTCCTATTGGATAAGAGTAAATTATAGCCGCGGCATGCGTCGCGAGACCTCGATTTACCAACCCTATGTGAAGCAAAAGGATGCGCCTGCCTGAACATCCTTCGGAAAGGATCGGACAACGGCTAACCGGCATGATACAATCACGGTGTTTTACGAAAACTAATCAAAACCTACGGTGTTTATTTTCTGGATCGATTTCGGACGAGACCATCATCCACCAGGAGAAGACCATGCCTCAGGATCGAACGCGAAAAATTGTTGTCACAGGCGTATTAGGAGCCATCGCTGTACTGTTAGGACTAACCCGGCTGGGATTTATCCCCTGGATTAGCGGCGTTTCGCTGACCGTGATGCATGTACCGGCCATCATAGGTGCTGTGCTGGAAGGACCGTTGGTGGGTCTTGGTATTGGCTTGATTTTTGGCATCTTCAGCATGATTCAAGCTGCTGTGGCTCCTACCGGCCCGACCGATGTGTGGTTCACCAACCCGCTGTTGTCTGTACTGCCGCGCCTGCTAATTGGACCGGTTGCCTGGCTGGTGTGGACTGCGCTCAAACGCTGGCCCGTTGCCGGGTTGATCGGTGCGGGCATCGCTGGCAGCCTGACCAATACCATCGCCGTATTGGGCATGATCGGCTTATTGGGATATGTGCCGTGGGCAGCGCTCCCGGCAATTGTGGTAGCCAATGGTTTGCCTGAGGCGGGTGCCGCCGCGATTATTACCCTGGTGGTGGTCGCAGCCTGGCAGCGTTTTGCCATTGGCAAACGGACCGGCGCAAACATATAACTAACCAACTACCAGAATTGCGACGCTTACAGCTACGCCCAACAGGATAGCCAGCACGTCTTTCCAGGCAAAGTGCATCACCATCATGGAGGTGCGGCGAGCGACCGTGGCATAGCCTCGCGCATCCATCGCCAGCGCCATGGTTTCCGCACGCCGCAGACTATTCAGGAAAAGCGGCAGCATCAACGGGATTACCTGCCTGGTGCGTGCCAGCAATCCGCCTTTACGCGTGCCCCAATCGGCGCCGCGCGAAGCTTGCGCCTTGGCAATTCGCTCAGCTGATTGGGCCAAAAACGGGATAAAGCGGATGGTCACCTGCATCACCATGACCAGATCGTGGGTGGGGATGCCGAGATTAGCCAGGGGTGTAAACAACGATTCCAGGCCGTGAATCATTTCCGAGGTGGAAAGGGTGTATGATGCCAGCCCCAGTCCAAGGATCAGCACGGTAAAACGCAGCAGCAGCATAGCGGCGGAAACCAATCCGGCCAGATAGATTTTTACCGGACCGACAGCATACAGGGTAGTCGCATCGGCCGGGTGCGGCGCCAGGAAAATTTGCAAAACCGCCAGGATTGCCAGAAATGGCAGCGGGGGAATTAATCCGCGCAGGGCAAAGCGGAATGGGATGCGCCCAAGCCATAAGCCTAGAAGGACAACAGCCAATGCGATGGCGAGACCGAGAGCATGCCGGGTGAAGGTGGCAGCCGCGATGATCGACAGATAGATTAAGATCCGAGCGCGCGGGTCCAAGCGGTGCAGCATGGACTGCAGCGGCAGGTATTGGCCGATGTTGACCATGCGCAAAAACTCAAAATTATGCATGGGTGCCCTCCACCAGGTGGGATAGGGCTTCAGCCAATTCGACCGGGCGCAGGATATCATCGGGCAGCGGCCAGCCGCAAGTACGCAGCACAGCGGCAGCCTGCGAAACCAGCGGCGCCTCCAACCCCAGCGCCTTAATGCGGTCAACAGCATGAAAAACGCTGGCAGCACTGCCGCTCAATTGATCGCGGCCGTGGGCTAAAGCGGTCACGTTTTCCGCCAGCTCAGCGATATCTTCCATGTGGTGGGATGAAATCACCAGGGTCTTACCGCTGGCGTGCAATCCCTGCATGTGGTTGAGCATCTCGCGGCGGGAACGTGGATCCAGGCTGGCAGTAGGCTCATCCAACAATAAAATGGCCGGATCCATGGCTAAAATCGAGGCGACCGCCACTTTACGGCGTTCGCCGCCGCTCAAAGAAAAGGTTAAGCGGTCTTTGTAAGCCTCAAAATCCAATCCGACTGTGGTCATGGCAGCTCGCACAGTCTCGCGCAGGTTGTCTTTTCCCATCAACCGGGGTGCATAGGCGATCTCATCGCCAACATATTGCTCGAAAAGTTGGAATTCAGGGTTTTGGAAAACCAGCCCGGCATAGCGCCGCACAGCCTTGAGGTCGGTTTTGCTGTCGTTCAGATCGAACGGACCAACAGTAACTCTTCCGTGCTGGGGAATCAATAGTCCATTGAGATGCTGCAAAAGGGTGGATTTGCCGGAACCGGTTGATCCGATCAATCCGTGTGAGCTGCCCTCGGCAGCGCACATGGTGGCGCCACTCAATGCGGTGTGAGCCAACGGGGTGTCACTCAAGTAAACATGCTCCAGTGACTCGACGCGGATTGCCTCCGGGCAGTCTCTGCGTTTCTTATGACTCCGGAGCGGTATATCTGCAATCTGGGAGCCGGTATATTCGGGCAGCGCCTGGAAAAGGCTCTCCGGGGTGAGTATACCCAGCGGCAGTCCGGGAAATATCGGGCGTAAGGTTTCTGCCAGGCGGGCAGCCAGCGGCAGGTCCAAGTTTAAGCTCACCAGGTCGGACGGATGTGTAAAAATGTCCTGCGGCGGTCCGTCAAAAGCCACGCGCCCGTCTTTGAGCGCCACCACGCGGTCAGCCGCAACGGCTTCGCGCATGAAGTGCGTGATGACGATAACTGTCAGCCCTTCATTGTGGAGGCGCTGGATCAACTGTTTCACCATGGCACGTCCGCCCGGGTCGAGCATGGCGGTGGTCTCATCCATGATCACACAACGCGGGTGCATGGCCAAGACTCCAGCCAGCGCTGCGCGCTGCATTTGCCCGGCAGAAAGAAGATGCGGGGGGCGGTCTCGGTGTTCCAAAAGGCCCGTGGTGGTCAGTGCCTCCTCCACCCGAGCGCGAATTTCAGCTGGCGGCAGCCCCATATTTTCCGGGCCAAATGCGATATCTTCTTCCAACACTGCCGCGACAATTTGATCTTCCGGCGATTGGAAAACCATACCAATCGCTGAGCGAATCGTGGGATGATTCTGGGGATCACGGGTGTCTTTGCCATTAATCAGGACCCGGCCACGGCTGGGCAGCAATAAGGCGTTCAAATGACGCGCCAGGGTGGTCTTGCCAGAACCATTGGCACCCACGAGAGCGACGTATTCCCCCTCTTCAATTTGCAGGTTAATACCGTTTAACGCCGGTGTCGATTCCCCGCCCCGTACTGGATGCTGAAAATAGACATCCTCTATGGAAATGAAAGTGTTTGCCATATTGGACTGGATTTTAACATACGAGGGGTTGAAACGCTTGTTATCCAGCCCATTTCGTGGGGTAAAAACTCATTGGTAGGACCTGGAAACAAAATTAGAACATTTTTATAATCATGGCATATACTATAGGCGTAACCCTTTCATCATGAGGGATGTTATCTGATTAAATATCGATTTGCATCCCTTGGATACCGCTGCCCCCAAAACACTTCCCCCAACCATGAACGCCGCCGAAACCGCCGATTTCAAGCCCACCGGCAACCAGAAACTGGCACTGCGTGGTGCCCTGGTCTGCGGCATCCTTGGCATCCTGATTGTAGTGTTAATTATTGCCGCGCAACTGGTGTGGTCTTTTAACCCATATCGTGAAGCCACCGCCCAGGTAAATTATCTGCTGCAGACTCAACCAGATCTGGAAACGCGTCTGGATTATATAAATCTGGCGAGCGACCGCTTACAAGACAGCCTGGATAAAGATCTGGCGCTCACCATCACCAATACGTTAGGACCGGCCGCTGAGGAGCAAATCATCGAATTCCTGGCAAGTCAGGGCGTCCGTAGCAGCGACGTGCGCACCTTCACCAGCCTGCTCAATAATGTGGCTGTTGAAACGCTGGCGCTCGAGGCTGAACTCCAGCACGAGGACCCGGCTGTGCCGCTCAAGCCGCTGTTCTACCAGATCCGTCAGCAGCCAGAAATCATCGATTCGGTCCGCCTCAATCAAATCTACACCACGAGTCCGTTGGTAATCGAGGATCTGAACGACCTGCGCCGCCGGATATTGTCCATCTCCAACAACATGCGTTTGATCAGCGATAGCGCACAATTGGCGCCTATCGCTGACATAATAACCAATGATTCTTCATCCGGGCAGCCAACCACCAGCCCAATAGCGGTTTATGCTGCCAGTTATTCCCTATGGCAGGCAATTCCGAAGGCCGCCGAATCGTTGGAAATTCAATTTGCCAGTACTGTAGCGGTTTTGGATGATATTTTCACCGCCGTAAACGCAGCCCGCTTGCAGGACCGCCGCTGGGGCTATTCGCAGCTGGAACCAGCAGCCATCTGGATCAATTCGCATTGGGCTATCGCGGCAATGGCTGCATTTCTGCTGCTGCTGATAGCGGCAATGATTGGCTGGCGCTATCGCCCGGTCACTCCTAATCTGAAAAGTGAACAGGTTCCATCCATATCCTGGCAGATCGCCAGACTTGCATCCGTCTTGCAAATCCCGCTGTCATCCACCCGCCGGCGCAGCGCTGGCGTTGACCGCCTCACCGCGCCGTTAAACCTGGCTGGCTCGGCAGCGGCAAAGCGGCGGACTGCTTCAGCTGCTGGAACGAACGCCAACCCGCGATTCCTGGTCCTTAAGCCCAACGGCGAGCGGGAAACACTGCCACTCACGACCGACAAAGCTTTTCGGATCGGCTCCGACCCGCGCAATCCGGTCTTTATCGACAACCGGGAAGCAGGGTATATCGAAATTTGGGTTCGCGGCGCCCGCGCCAGCTTTTTTATCGAGGTGATGTTCTCGGAACAGCCTGTGCTGCTGAATCGTGAGCCGATCACCGGAGCTCGGACATTGAATGAGGGGGATTTGATTCAGGTGCTCGACTACAGCTTGCTGTATTTCGAATCCTAATCAATTTTAATCAGGGTGCATTTTGTCCGATTAATCAGGCCAGCTTGCGGGCAAGAGGTTATATTTTTCACTATAACTTCCTCCTCTTTTTCGTTACAATCTAATAGTTCTACCATCCCCCCATTTCATTTTTAGGAGGAAGTGCATGCACCTCGGCCTTGAACCGTTTTTTGCGCCGCGGGGAGTCGCCATTATTGGCGCTTCTGCCAGCCCAACCAAGCTGAGCTTCGGAATCCTGCGCAATTTGTCGCAGTATGGCTATACCGGACAGATCGCGCCGGTCAACCCCAAGGAAGATGAGATCCTCGGCTTTAAATCTTATCCGGACATCGCTGCGGTACCAGATCCGGTGGATTTGGCGGTTATCGTTCTTCCAGCAGCGCTGATCCCGGGGGTGGTAGAAGATTGTGGTAAGCGCGGGCTTAAAGGCGTGATCGTCATTTCGGGCGGGTTCAAGGAAATCGGACCCCAGGGGGCAGCCATTGAAAAGAGCCTGGTGACGATAGCCCAGCGCTACCATATGCGCCTGGTCGGTCCCAACTGCGTTGGCACGCTGGATATGTACACCGGACTGAATACCACTTTTATCCAGGGTTTGCCAGCACGCGGCGGAATTGGGTTCATTTCCCAGTCAGGAGCGGTCGTTGGCGGTGTCTTCGAGACCATTCGCGAAAAATTCATCGGTTTCTCAGTGGTTGCCACGCTGGGCAACGAGGCTGACGTCACCGAAACCGATATGATCGAATTTTTGGCCGCGGATGAACGCACCAAAGTCATCACCTCGTATGTTGAAGCCATCACCGACGGTCAACGTTTTATTCAGGTGGCGCGCAAGGTCTCACCACACAAGCCGATCGTGATGCTCAAAGCCGGACGTACCAGCGCTGGCGCGCGTGCCGTTTCGTCGCATACCGGCTCGCTGGCGGGGACATACACCGCCTATAAAGCCGCCTTCGAGCAAGCAGGTGTGATTGAGGTCGAGACGCTGTCGGATTTATTCGATATTTCTTTCGGTTTTGCCAACCTGCCGCTGCCCACAGGCGCGCGGGTGGCGATGATCACCAATGGCGGCGGTCCGGCCGCTATGGTTTCGGATGCGCTGGCTATGAATGGCTTGCAAATGGCCGATTTGTCACCAGAGACGCAGGAATTTCTGCGACCGCATCTCAACCCGGCAGCCCAAATCGCCAATCCGGTCGATATGCTGGGAGCCGCGGATGCGGCCGAGTTCACCGTGGGATTGAAAGGTATTTTGGCTGACCCCAATGTAGATATCGCCATCGCCATTTTGATCCCCCAGGCGCTGGTCAATACCGATGCGGTAGCCCAGGCTATTTGCGACCAGGCGCAAGGTCAAAGCAAGCCCGTTTTGGCGGTCATCGTCAGTGAAGTCAGCACCGTGAAAGCCCGCGAAATCCTGCACAGCCACGGCATCCCGATGTACGTAAATCCGGAAACCCCCGGTCGGGTGCTCAGTGCCATGCTGCGCTACGCAAGATGGCTGAAAAAGCCGGCTTTGTCAACCGAGCCGCTTTCCCGGATGAATCAAGGCGAGGTTACGAAAATCCTGGAAGCAACCAAAGGCCGACCAGCCCTCGGCGAAGTGCTCACCCGCCCGCTATTGGCAGCCTACGGCATGCCGGTAGTGGCAGGGGGGATGGCAAAATCCGCTGATGAGGCTGTAGAAACAGCCCAACGGGTGGGTTATCCGGTGGTGATGAAGATCGTCTCGCCAGACATCCTGCATAAATCGGATGTTGGCGGTATCCGCCTGAACCTGGCTGATGATCAAGCAGTGCGCACGAATTTCACCAGCCTGATGCAGGATATCGCTGCTAAAAAGCCGGAAGCTGTTTTAGAAGGCGTATTGATCGAAGCCATGGCGCCCAAAGGACAGGAAGTTATCGTCGGCATGCGGCGCGACCCCAATTTCGGCCCCTTAATGATGTTCGGACTGGGCGGCATTTACGTTGAACTGTTTGGGGATGTCTCGTTCCGCGTGGCGCCGTTGACGCGCGAAGATGCTGCCGATATGGTTCGCAACACCCGTGCCGGACGCCTGTTGACCGGGTTCCGCGGCATGCCGGAAGCCGACGTGGAGGCAGTGGTGGAAACCATTCTGCGCCTGAGTCAACTGGCGCAGGACTTCCCCCAGATTTCGGAAGTTGAAATCAACCCATTGCTGGTGCTGCCCAAAGGCAAAGGCGCGCTGGCATTGGATGGCCGTGTTATTCTGCAAGATTAATGGATAAAAAGGATTCTGCATGAAACGATTATTATCAGGAAATGAAGCCGTGGCACGTGCCGCCTGGGAAGCCGGCGTAAAAGTCGGGTCCGGATACCCGGGCACTCCCAGCACGGAAATCCTGGAGGCTTTTGCGCCCTACCCGGGCGTTTACGCTGAATGGGCACCCAATGAAAAAGTCGGGTTGGATGTGGCTGTCGGCGCTGCTTACGCTGGACGGAGAGCCTTCGCGACCATGAAGCATGTTGGGCTCAACGTTGCCTCGGATGCTTTTTTCGCGGTCGCCATGACCGGCATCGAGGCTGGCCTGGTGGTCGTCTCCGCTGACGATCCATCCATGCACTCCTCGCAGAACGAGCAGGATAACCGTCAGTTTGCTAAATTTGCCCGGATTCCGTGCATGGACCCGGCTGACAGCCAGGACACGCACGACCTGACCCTGGCAGCCTTTGATTTGAGCGAGCAATTTGACACCCCGGTGCTGCTGCGCATGACCACTCGGGTGTGCCACACCAGTTCGCCGGTTGAGCTGGGCGAACAGCGCATCAACCTGCCCGAGCCGGGCAAATACCCGCGCAACCTGACAAAATACTGCATGGTGCCAGCCAACGCCCAGAAACGGCACCCGGCGATCGAAGAGCGCATGGGCGAGATTGCCGAGTATGCCGAGACCTTCGCCGGTAACCACATCGAGTGGCGCTCCTCGGACCTGGGAATTATCACCGGCGGGGTAGCCTACAATTACGCCCGCGACGTTTTCCCGGAAGCCAGTGTCTTGAAACTTGGCATGGTTTATCCGCTGCCGCAGAAAATGATCCGTGAATTTGCCTCCCGCGTACAAAAGTTGATCGTGCTGGAAGAGTTGGATCCGTTCATCGAAGATCAAGTGCGGTTGATGGGTATCTCGCTGTACCACCCGGAAGAATTGTTACCCGCCCCGTCTCCCTACCCGATGACCAAGGGCATCTTCCCCATCGCCGGCGAATTGGATCCGGCTGTGGTGCGGCTCAGCGGGCGCCAGGCTGGCTTGCTTCCGCTGGCAGATGCTGGCGGCGCAGCCCAGCCAATGACTGGCTTGCCCATCCGTCCGCCGGTGTTGTGCCCGGGCTGCCCGCACCGTTCATCGTTCTATGTGCTGCACAAGTTGGGCGTGCCGGTCAACGGCGACATTGGCTGCTACACGCTTGGTATGGTGCAGCCGCTGGATGCATTGCATACGGTCGGCTGTATGGGCGCCAGCGTGGGCGTGGCGCACGGCGCCGCCGTAGCCGGTGATAAAGAGCGGCATGTAGCTGTCATAGGCGACTCGACCTTCTTCCACAGTGCTATTCCGGCGTTGATCAACGTGGCTTACAACCGCAGTAATGTGATCACGATCATCATGGACAATCGTGTCACCGGCATGACCGGTCACCAGGATAACCCGGGCACCGGCCGCACCCTGCAGCACAAAGAAACCAAAGAAATCGAAATCGAACCTCTGGTAAAGGCCATGGGATTCGAAAAAGTGCTCACGCTGCCAGCTTTTGACGTGGCTGCCATTGAAAAAACTTTGAAAGAATGGTTGAAATCGGATGAGCCGGGCGTGCTAATCACCCGAGAGGAGTGCGCCTTGCTGCCATCCGCCCGCAACCGTTGGCTGCCGCTGGAAGTGGTCAGCGACAAATGCAACGGCTGCACGCTGTGCTTCCGCGTGGGCTGTCCGGCGATCCTCAAATCGGATGTGTTGGACTCCAAAACCAATCGTCCGCTGGCGCTGATCGATCCAGTTTTGTGTACGGGTTGTGAAATTTGCGCCCAAATCTGTCCGCGGGACGCCATACTGTTTCGCAATCAAGTGCAAAACCGGAAAACCGCGCAGGAGGTTGCCCAATGAAAGCTGAAGGGATCAATTTTGCCCTGGTTGGGGTTGGCGGGCAGGGCACCATTCTGGCCAGCGACGTACTGGCTGAATTGGGATTGAAATTGGGTTACGACGTCAAAAAAGCTGAGGTTCACGGTATGTCGCAGCGCGGTGGCAGCGTCACCTCCCACCTGCGTTGGGGAGCGCGAGTCTATTCACCAATCATCCCGCGCGGCGAAGCCGATGTGCTGGTCGCCTTCGAAAAGCTGGAAGCTGCGCGTTTCATTGATTCAATCAAACCTGGCGGGCTGGTGCTGGTCAACGATTACGCCATCGAACCCCTGAGCGTACAGACCACCGGCGTGCCCTATCCGGGAGACGAGGAGCTGCGCGAGCGGCTGTTGCAAGTTACACCGCATGCCTATTGGGTGAAAGGTGTAGAAATCGCGCAGTCGCTCGGCAATACACGCGCTGCCAATGTGGTGCTCCTGGGAGCCCTTTCCGCGCTGCTGGACCTGGAAGAAAGTCAGTGGGAAGCCGTATTGGAGATGCGCGTGCCTGCCAAACACCTTAAGCTTAATTTGAAAGCCTTCCGCGCCGGCCGCGAAGCTGTAGCCGCGGGCGTTGGGGCGAGACAAGATCGCGATCGATAGGCGACCTGGAACAACCGCAGGTAGAGGCAAGGAATATACGGTAGTCGATCATGGTGTATTGTAGGGGCGAGGCAAGAAAGGGATCGATAGTCTAAATCGGTGCGTACACATTCGGTACGCACCCTACCAGCCACAATGGTAGAGGAAAGGCACGGAGGAATCATTAATCCGTCATGGTGCGTTATGCCTCGCCCTATTTTACCGTTTTGTTCCGGGCGAGGCTTATTGATTTCTTGTTATCAAACGTAACATTTTCGCCTCGCCCTACATTTGATGTTACCGTGGTGCTCGTCCTGATTAACCACGCGGTGCTATAATTCAAGCAATGGAAATTTTTGGCGTCGGGATCCTGGAAGTCCTCCTAATTCTGGTCATCGCCATCATCGTGCTGGGACCAGAGGGCATGATCAAAGCCGCCCATTCGGTCGGCGTGTTCATGCGCAAAGTGATCAAATCTCCAATCTGGTCGCAGCTGATGGACACGCAGCGCGAACTCCGCGATATGCCCACCCGTCTGGTGCGCGAAGCCGGGTTGGAAGAGGACATCAAAGAACTGAAGCGCACGCAGCAGCAGCTGCGCAATGTGGATATCAAGGGAGCCGTCGCCTCGGCGGTAAAGGAGGCCGGTCTGGATGAGGGTTATCCACTGGTCCGTCCTGCCGTTGAACCGACCATTGCTCCGCCACAACCCACGGTCCCGCCAGAACCTGAAAAGCCGGATCAAGCGCCTGCGACCCCGGAAAAACCTGCCGATTAAACGCTCATCCCGCAGCCTAAAAACTGCGGGATGGAGATTATTAAATTTAAAATCCTAGCCGGTCTTTTGCTGACCAGATAAACAGGCTTACTTATTCTCTGGTTCGGCTTTTTTGTTTTCTTCAGGTTTTTCTTCGTCTCCGTCCTTAATACCTTTTCTGAAAGCCCGGATGCCGCTGCCCAATTCGCCGCCGATTTTACCAATGCGGCCAACGCCAAACAGCAGCAGCACGATCGCCAGCACAACCAGAATTTCCCAACCACTGAAATTTCGTAACATAATCTATCTCCTTTGGTCAGATTTATTATAGCAGAATGGCATTAAGAATAAGTGAATAAACATCAAGCCGGTTGAGGTTCTTCTTTCCGCCCTCGGGCTGCAATGGCTGCCAGCAGCACGCTCAACCAGTACAGCAGGAATAAAGGGAGCATTAATAGTCCCATATTGACCGGGTCCGGCGTGGGCGTGGCGACAGCGGCGATCACGGCAATCACCACAATGGCGATGCGCCATTGTTTGGCCAATTGTCGGGCGGTGACCAGGCGCAAACGAGCCAAAATATACACGATCAGCGGGGTTTCAAAAGCCAGCCCAATCCAGAACATCAGGTTGGTGACAAATTTGAAGTAGTTGGAAAGGCGCGGCGTCGTTTTTACCCCGACAAAACTGATCAGAAACGGAAGCGCGGCTGGCAGCATGACGTAGTAGGCAAATGCCACACCTGCAACGAATAATAAGGTGGCGAAGGGTATGGCGATTAATAAGCCGCGGCGCTCCTTCGGCATCAGGCCTGGCATCAGGAAAGCGATTAATTGGTAGAGAGTCATGGGCAACGAGGCGATAAACCCTGCCAGCAGCGAGACGCGCATGAACACGCCGATATTCTCGGTGACTTCAATAGAGACCAGTTTATCCACCCCACCGATGGGCTTGGCTAATACATCGATTAATCCGGTGCCAAAGTACAGAGCGGCGACGGTCATCAAACCCATGGCAGCCAACGCGATGAACAGCCGTTTGCGCAGCTCAACGATATGCTGCATCAAATCCATATTGGCAGCTTTATCGGTTGCCGGCTTTTCGGGTCTGGCGGTTTTAGGCGGTTTGCTTGATCTGGCAAATCCGGATTTACGCAGAGCGCTTCGGGATCGAACAGGCTTCATCATATTTCAATATCTTAATCGCGATTGTAAGTTTTCACAATGGATTTTTGCCTAGCATATTCGGAAAGCGGAATTCTGGCTATTGGCTTTCAGGTGACGAATGCCACTTGACAGCCTTGCCAGACCTGGCTAAACTCATGATATATCATATATGATATATCATGAGTTTAGCCAGGTCTGGCAAGGCTG
>DATMXL010000039.1:0-9067 GCA_035561555.1 Bellilinea sp. | reverse complement strand
GTTGGTGCGGTGGTAGATATACCAGATCAAAATGCCGACCACCAGTAAAACGATTAATCCGATCGGGAACCGGCCAAAAACAGGTACATTGTCGATGTAGCCGCGTCCCCACATGCGCCAGTTGTCGGTAAAGTAACCTTTGGGCGCGCCGCCGACCCAATACAGCACCAGGCCTTTTACCAGCAGCATCATCCCGAGGGTCACGATAAAGGATGGGACTTTAAGGTAGGAGACCACCAACCCATTGACTGTGCCAATGGCGATGCCGATCAACATCATGATGCCGATCGCCGGGTAGGCATTAGCGGGGTCGTTGTTCAAAAGCAACGAACTGCCAAGACAAACCATGGTGACCATGGAACCCATGGAAAGGTCAAAACCGCCTGAGGACAGCACAATCATCTGGCCGATGGCTAAAATTGCCAGGGGTGCGGTACGCCTCAAGAATGCCATGATGCCGTTCATGGAGGAGTAGGTCGGGCTTAAGAAGCTGACCACAATGAAAAGCACTAGAAAAATCGGGTAAACTGGCGGGATTTTCTTAATATTCGACCAAACAAAGTGGAGAAATTTTGAAATACCAGATTGGGGGGATATCGCAGCTGTCGTCATCAGGTAATCTCCTTACGCCACTTGTAACTTCGAACGGTAGGTGTAACTGGCCACGGCTAAGATGACAATCGCTCCCCGGAACACAATTGTCAGATATGGATTTACACCCAGCTGATTGAAGGCTGTATCCAGAATGCCGAAGATGATCACGCCAGCCAGGGTACCCCAAACTCCACCTTTACCGCCGGAAAGCAGGGTGCCGCCGATAACCACGGTCGCGATGGATTCTAGATCATAGACGCCGTCCGGACCGACCCAGGGGGCTCCGGCTCGTAAGCGGCTGACGATGAACAACCCGGTCAGAACCGCGGTCAGGCTGCAAATGATGTGCGCGCCGATCACCACGCGGTCGGTCCGCAAGCCGGAGAGGCGGGCAACTTCATCATTGCCACCCACGCCGTACAGGTGGGCGCCGAACTTGGTTTTAGAGAGTACGAACCAGCCGCCGATAACGAGCAGGAACAGGATGATGACCGAAACCGGGATTGGTCCAACCCTTTCGTAACCAAAAAACTCAAAACTGCGCGGCACGCTGCCGGTGTAATTAGAAAAGGTGCCATTGATAATGCCTTTGAGAATCAAGCTGGTGCCCAGGGTGGCGATGAAAGGGTTGACTCTCAATTTGGTGACGATTAGGCCGTTCACCAGCCCAACCACAGCACCAATGGCAAACACGACCACGATAGCCAGGAAAACGTTCTCCGGTTTACCCTGCATGACATAAGAGGACATGACCGAGGTAATGCTGATCAGGTAGGCAACTGAGAGGTCGATCGAGCCGCCGATGATCACCAGTGTTTGGCCTATGGCGACGATTCCCAGAGCTACCGATCGCACCAGGATATTCATTCCGATCAATGGATTGGAAAGGATTTGACCGTCGGAAAACAGCTGGTCGAGGATCCCGCTGGTGAGGAAAACAACGATCAAAAAGTAGTACACCGGGGGAATGTGCAAAGATCGGTAAATTTCTTTGAAGCTTTTCTTGTTGATGGTGGTGGTGGTCATGTTAAATTACTCCTGCCGCGACCTGAAGGTCGGAGCCATCACCTGGAATGTGACCAGTGGCCATCAGCATGATGTCATTTTCACTGGATTTCGCTGGAAGCTCACCAACAATCCGGCCATCTCGCATCACCAGAATGCGGTCGCTCATACCAATAATTTCCGGCAATTCAGAGGAAATCATCAAAACGGCGATGCCTTTTTTGGTTAAAGCGCGGATCATGTCGTGGATGCTGGCTTTGGCTTCCACATCAATGCCGCGGGTGGGTTCGTCGAAAATAAAAATTTTGGCATCCGATGCCAGCCACTTGGACAACACGACTTTTTGTTGGTTGCCGCCGCTGAGGAATTGAACTTCGCGGTCATAGCTATCCGTGCGCACATCGACCTGTTTCCCGAGCGAAGGCACCAGCGTACGCGACTTGCGGATTCCATCCCTCATGATGGCGCCGAATATAAATTGAATTGCACGCACGGTCATAAGCATGTTGTCGCGGATAGGCTGCCTCGGCCATATGCCTTCCGACTTTCGATCCTCGGTCACAAACCCCATTTGCTTTTTGATAGCCTGAGAAGGAGTGCGGACAAATTCAGGTTTGCCCATGAGGGTGACGGTCCCGGATTTGAAGGGAGTTACCCCGAATAGCGCCTCTGCCAGTTCGGTACGGCCGGACCCTTGCAGACCGGCAACCCCCACAACTTCGCCTTTGCGCAATTCGAGGTTGATATCCGTCAAGAAAGGATTGTTTCCACCTTTCACGGAAAGGACAACCGCTCCAAAGTCTTCAGGTTTTCCCAGCGGGGGGAAGTAGTGATCCAGTTCACGTCCGACCATCATATGGACGATTTTATGGGTTGTAGCTGCCTTTTTATCCACCGTACCAACCAGGACTCCGTCTTTTAAGACCGTGATCACATCCGCAATGTCAAACACTTCGTTGAGGCGATGGGAGATGAAGATGATCGCCATGCCGCGGGATTTGAGCTTGACGATCAAATCATCCAGGATTTTGACTTCCGTTGAGCTCAAAGCCGCGGTCGGCTCATCCATAATCAGCACTTTGGAATTAAACGAAATGGCTTTGGCAATTTCAACAATCTGTTGTTCAGCAACGGATAGCGTATGACACATGGCAGTGGGTTTAATAATGTCTTCCATGCCCACTTCTTTCAGCACAACCAGAGCCATTTTCTGCAGTGCATTGGCGTCAATGACGCCGAATTTGGATGGTTCTCGACCAAGGAAGATATTCTGAGCCACGGTCCGGTCTGGAAGGAGGTTAAACTCCTGATAGATGATGCTGACTCCCTGCTCGTGGGCTTCCTTGGGGTGCGAAAAGGTAACTTTTTTACCTTCCAACAGGATGTCGCCTGAATCCGCGACATAGGCTCCCGCCATGATTTTCATCAAGGTAGATTTGCCGGCACCGTTCTCACCGACCACAGCATGCACAACGCCCGGCATAAATTTGAGGGAGACGTCAAACAACGCCTGCACGCCCGGAAAACGTTTGGTAATATTGCGAACTTCCAACAGGGGAACTTCCTCGTTGATTTCTTCTTTAATACCTTCGGTTTGTTCTTCGATCATCGTTACCTCGATTTTGTACCGAACTTCAATTCAGCAGGGAGTGGAGGTATTTCAAACCATCCACCGCGATGACATCCTGACTGGGCGCAATCTCACGCCAGATACAGACTGCCCGGGCAATTTCTTTCACTTGATTCGTGAAGGACTCAATCACCACCGGACCGTTATAATCAATTTCCTTAAGCGCGCGGGCAACTTCGTCCCAATGCACCTGCCCCGTTCCGGGCACGCCGCGGTCATTCTCGCAGGCATGGAAATGGAAAATGCGCGGGTGGGCAGCACGAATAGCCGCTGCACTGTTTTTCTCTTCCAGATGCATATGAAATGTATCCAGGTGGAACCCAACATTCTCCATACCCGTTTGCCGGATAAAGTCCCAACCCTGCGAAACGATATTGATCATGTCGGTCTCGAAGCGGTTGAGGGGTTCCAAGGCCAGTTTGATATTCTTAGCCGCAGCGTATCGCGCCATTTCCTGGATGCCAGCTACCGAGCGGTCCCACTCTGCCTGGCGATCAGATTCACTTTCAAGATGTTCCTTACCAACCGCCGAATACATGGGTCCGCAAACAACCGGCGACCCGATTTCTGCGGCGGCATTGATCAACCAGCGAATATATTGCTTGGCATTTTCGACAAAAACTGGATTCTGACTGCCGAGATTGCGGTCGGGGCCGAAAGCACCGCAAATGATACCTTCCAAATGATTTTCAACCAGGATTTTTCTGATTTCAGCCATGTCCAAAAGGGAGGGATTCTCGCAGGCGATCTCGAGAATGTCGAAACCCATGTTTTTGACCACCGGCGCCAATTTTTCAACATCAGCGGTGGTGCAGGGAGAAACCCAGACAAAAGTGTTGATGCCAAATTTCATGAAAGGCTCCTAATCCTCATACCCGGCGCCATTGCTGCTGTTGGGGAGGATGGTGAATAAGTAATCCATAACCAGACTGACGGCTCCAATCACACCGGCGTCAGCGCCAATCGCGGAGAAAACGATGTTCAGGTTGCGGGTTGCCAGCGGAGTGGAGCGATTGAGAACGGTCTGGCGGATGGATGAAAGCAGCAAGTTGCCAAGGTTGCTCACCCCGCCGCCGATAACGATCATCTCGGGATTGTAGAAATTGACCAGACTGGCCAGAACGTCACCCAACATTTGACCGCTTTCGCGGATAATTTCATTGGAGACAGCATCGCCTTCGCGGGCCGCATAGCCAATATCCTCAGCGGTCAATTTTTCGCCATTGGCGACATACCTGCGCATCAAAATTGGGCTCTTGCCGGCAATGGCGGCAGTCAAAGCGCGTTCCGCCATGGCTGGTCCGCCAGTCATCGCCTCCAGGCAGCCGCGGTTGCCACAATGGCACAAGGGTCCGTTTTTGTCGACGCTGATGTGTCCAATATCGCCAGCGCAGCCGCTGGCACCGCGGTAGATCTTGCCCTGGCAGATGACACCCGAACCAATGCCGGTGCCAATTTTGACAAAAATCATGTCGCTGATGCCGCTGCCGATGCCGGCGTTCATTTCGCCCAGCGCCATGACATTGACATCATTGTCAACCACCACATTGGCATGCGGGAACCATTGCTGCATGGTTTGAATGACGGGGTATTTATCCCAGCCGGGCATGATGGGAGGTGAAACCACCGTCCCCAGAGAAAAATCCACCGGGCCCGGAATGCCTATGCCGATGCCCATGACATTCTCGATTTGCAGCCCGCTTTCCCGGATCTTTTGTTCCAGTAAAGTGCAAACCCGACCGAGGATTTTTAACGGTCCTTCACGCACCAGGGCAGGCTCACTGTAGCGGATCAGAATTTTTTGGGTCAGGTCAGCGACCGCAATATCGATACTGGTCGCGCCAATATCCACCCCGGCGACGAGCGCTAAACCGCCATTGATGCTGTAGGTTTTGGAACGGCGGCCGCCGGAATACTCTTTGGCCTCGTTCTCGATAATATATTTTTTCTGTAACAGGGACTCGATGCAGCCGGTAATTTTCGTGCGGGAGTAGTCGGAAAGCGTCACCAGGTCGGCCTTGGTCACTTCGCCGCCAGCGCGAATGAAACCCAATAACTCATTCTCTGCACGGGAAATATACAGGCGGTTTGGCAATGCATCCGCCTGCCGCAGCCAATTCGGGGTTTCCAGCAGCGTTATGGATTTGAATTTTTTGCTGAATTGCTCTCGGGGGATTCCCATTCGCACTTCCGTGACGGAGATGAGATCTACCTGGTGAGGTAGGCGTGACCTGACGCTCGACTAAATCGTCTTGACTTGCAGATCAAAGACTTTGGAAACCATTTCCAGTGCGTTCTGGTTGTGACCGGTGGTGATGATGTAATGGTGAGACACGACCTCATCCACCATTTTGGGACCATTCGGAACTTCGATCACAGCGCCATTCAGGCAGTGTGAATCTGCGAACTGCGCATATTTGGGCAGCTGTCCCTCAATAACGCTCCAACGGTCGAAAGGCGGGGTAAGCTTGACCAGGGTGATGGGACCTTCGGGCAGACGGGCGTCCATGGCATGGGCATTGTCATCCACAATTGCCAATACTTTGCCGCGCAGGGTCCATTCGGTGGAGAAGGATTGCGGCACTACGCCAAGATAGCCGCAGTGGGCTGCCAGGATGAAATTATTAGGGTTGCCATCCACTGCCGGGAAGTTGGGGATATGCTCATGCTTTAAGGCGGCCTGTCCCATTAAGAAAGGGTACAAGTTGGTCATCATGAACGGCACGTCGATGGTTTTGGCCAGCAGTACTTCGGTCAGCATCGAAACAGTGTCGCCTTCGCAACCCCAGATGATGCGTTGATCTTCGTACAGGAAATTCCAGGCCAGGCAGGGGGTGGTTTCGCAGAAGCGTGACTCGTTCAAGCAGTTCATGCCGGCAGCGATAATGTCCGGATCGGCGTCAAGATCCGCTTTCACTTGCATGTAGAGTTTGACTGCGCTGAGAATCGCGCGGTTGGCCAACCCTGCGACCGGAGTTTTAGCCTGTTTCTCAGCCCAGACGCGCTGCGCATCCTCATCTTTGATCGCGCGAGCATCCGCAGCCAATTGCTTAAAGCTTTTTTGCACGATTTTCAGACCGAAGCGGTTTTCAATCGCTGCGACACATTCCGGTTCCCACCAGTAAAAACGCTTGAAAATTTCATCCTGATGGCCGCCAGCGCTGGCGGGTTGATCCTGGTACACCAAAAACTTTGAGTGTTTCAATTGTTTTTTGAGCGCAAAAGCCCGGCAGGCTAATTTTGCTTTTTCAAGCGTGTTTGGCGCGATCACCTTGACGCCTTTAGCAGTCAGGTAGGTGTTGATTTCCCAATCCCACATGGAGACGGTGCCAAACTCAGAGGTGACCACCATGATGGGCTGTGGCAGCGCCTGGATCTCTGCCAGTCGGCGGTAAGCGTCCCCTAACATTTGCGGGAAGACTACGCCATCCGTTGGCGGGACGGGGCTGCCGAGTTTTACCGGTTCAAGGAACTCGGCGACGTCAGCCAGCAGCGGCTTAAGGGCGGCCATTTGCCTGACAAAATCTGGATCATCGGCGCTATCGAAATAAACCGGCACCAGCGTGGCTTTCATATGGATCTCCGACTTATGGGTTTGGAAAAATCCGGGATGAGGTAGCTCAACCTCGTCTCATCCCGGTTAAAAATCATTTTACGTCGGCCACCATCATCTTGCGACCGGTGCTGGCTGAAATCATGGCGGCTTCCAGCACCTGCATGTCTTTCACGCCGTCCAACAGGTTGGGGGTGATGGCAGTGCCTTTTTCCAGGGCGTTCAGAAAGTCCACCACGGCATGAGTGAATTCGTGTTCGTAACCGATGATGTGACCAGGCGGCCACCAGGCACCCACATAGGGGTGGCTGGCATTGGTCACCAGGATGGTGCGGAAGCCCTGTTCGTCGGCCGGATCCTCCAGATTGAGGTATTCCAGTTCGTTCATGCGTTCCAGATTGAAAATCAGGCTGCCTTTGCTGCCGTAGATTTCGAAGTAGTTATAATTTTTGCGGCCGCTGGCAAAACGGCTGGCTTCAAAGGCACCCAGAGCGCCGTTGGCAAATTCGACCACCATGAAGGAGGCATCGTCCACTGTGACCTGCCCCTTCTCAGTTGCGCCGGTGCCCGATTTGAAAGTGCCGGCATCCCGGCCTGGCAGCGGGCGTTCGGTGACGAAGGTTTTCATCATGGCAGTGACGGAATCAACTTCGCCGATCAGATAGCGCGCCAGATCAACGCTGTGCGAGTTGAGGTCATAATGCGGGCCGGCACCGGCAAATTTCTTCTGCAAATGCCAGGTGAGCGGGAAGTTGGGGTCGGTGATCCAATCCTGCAGATAGGTGCCGCGCCAGTGGAAAATCTGTCCAAGCTTGCCGTCCTCGATCATCTTTTTGGCGAAGGCAATGGCGGGGGTGCGGCGGTAATTGTGATTTAGATAATGAAGGACGCCGGCTTTTTCAGCGGCTTCGTACATTTCTACGGCTTCAGCGTAGTTTAAGGCAACTGGTTTTTCGCAGAAAATTGCCTTGCCATTTTTTGCCGCAGCCAGCACGATGTCCTTGTGCAGGTAGGTGGGGGTGCAGACATCAACGATGTCAATGTCGGCTCGTTCGACGACCTTTTTCCAGTCGGTTTCGGTCTCTTCCCAGCCCCAATTCTGAGCAAAATCACCCGTTCCAACCGGGTCCTGACCGCAGGCAATTTTGAGCACGGGTTTAAGCCCGACCTCGAAGAATTTGGGGGCATTGGTCCAGGCGTTGCTGTGGGCTTTGCCCATAAATTTTGTGCCAATGATGGCCACATTTACTGGTTTCATGAGCGTATCTCCTTGGATTTGTTTGGAAAATTGAAAAAAACTCATGAAAACGACATTAATTCAACGGGGCGGCAATGCGCTTAAGCTCTTTAATACTCAGCGCCACGGCTTCATCTTCGCGGCCAGTCCAGTCCGTATGCGGGTGGTCAATTTCCACCGCCAAGAAGCCTTTGAAATCGGCTTTGTGCAACAGCTTGGCGAGGGCTTCATTATTGATCAGACCCTGACCTACCGGCACACCTGCGAAGAAATGCCAATCGGTCGGCCGCGCATTTTTATCGGGGTACAAGTCTTTGACGTGAGTGGCCAGGGTGTAGGGGGCTAATTTTTCCATGCCGGCAATCGGGTCGTCCAGCAGGCGCAGGAAATTGCCGGTGTCAAAGTTCAAGCCGAAGTATTCAGAGTTAACTTCTCCCAGCATCTGGAGGATCTCATCCGAGGTGAAATCGATGTGATTTTCGACAGCCAGTTTGACGCCGTTGTCTTCGGCGACTTTGACAGCTTCTTTGAACATTTTCACCAGGGCGGCGATTTGCGGACCGTGCGGTTCATGGCGGAACATCAGACTGCTGCCGACCACGCGCATCACATCGGCGCCGATGAGTTTGGCGTACGGGATCATGGTGATCATTTCGTCGTAGGCGGTCCAATTTTGTCCACGTTCCAGGCCGTCCGGGTGACCCCAAGCATACACCCGGTCAAATTTGTAATCGTCCAACTGACCTTTGAGTTCCTTGAACCAGCCTTCGTCATAGGAGGGGAAGAAGCAGGATTCCAGAGAAACACCGTCCACTTCCAATTCATGAGCGCGCGTGAGAAAATCTCCCATGGTCATGTTTTTCGCGGGTGGTTTCTGATCGGGATAGACTTCGCCGAAAAAGCGGTGGTAGCAATAACTATCGATTCCGACTTTCATTTCATTCCTCCTGAAGTTGTAGATGGTTTGAAAGCGAGACAGACGCGGGCAAGGCAAACAGGGTAAATGTTTGAGCCAATCTTGTAAGTGGAACCAATAATGGGGATATTA
>DATMXL010000038.1:0-20648 GCA_035561555.1 Bellilinea sp. | reverse complement strand
CCGAGGGTCGTATCGACGCACCAATAAATCACGGTAGTCAATAACATATAGAAATATTCAGTCCCCAACCAGGTGATCCCAGCCATAACCGGATATAAACCGCTGCCGAGGCTCTGGAAAAATAAATTGACGGACAATTCCCACTGTGTTAATGCATCCATCTGTGTTAACCCCTTACGAGAAATGCAATCCGAGGATTTGGCGTCGTGGTTGACGATTTCTATTGTTTTATTGTACACTCGAACTTATGAAGATTTCAGAAAGCCGCTGGTGGGATTGGACCGCCGTACTTTGTTTTCTGGCAGTAATATTGACGGTGGCTTTCCGGTTAAGCGACACGAAATGGACGGAGGATCTCAACATCGTCACCACATTGACGATTATTGGCGGGATCCTTGGTCTGGTATTAGGTCTCAGCAAGTTCAACCGGTGGATAGCCACTTTGATCGGGGTGGGATACACCCTGGTCATCCTCCCCTGGCAGTTTTCCAAAGTAATCCATGGCGATGTGGCCTTTGCTGAAAAACTGGCGAGTGTCGGCGGACGGTTGTGGCACGGTCTCAACCTGTTTTTGCGTAATCAGCCATTGACCGATTCGATCCTTTTCCTGGGTAACATGGCGTTGTTGTTTTGGCTTTTAGCCATCATCGGCGGATACACGCTGACACGACACGGCAAACCCTGGTTGTCGGTGATCATCGGCGGGATCGCCATTGTTATCATCGATGTCTATCACCCGGCAGTTGGCAACCAGGGTGTGGCGATGGGGGTGTACGTGGTATTTGCGCTGCTTCTGCTGACCCGGATGCACTTCCTGCACCGCAAACGGGAATGGGACACAGATGAAGTCTCGGTGGACACCGACACCGGGTTCTCCTGGTCCCGCGGCGCGTTAATTACCGCGTTTGTGCTGGTGGTATTGGCCTGGAATATCACGTCTGTGGTGAAGGCGGTCAATCCATACACGGCTGAACGTCATCAGGTCATTACCCTGTGGAATGACCTGCGCCTGCGCTTTGAAAATGCAGTCAAGCCGCTGCGCGGCACAACCACAGTACCGCGCGAATTCTACGGCGACCAATTTTCACTCGGACAGGGATCTCAGTTATCCGACGCGCGGGTATTTACAGTTGACCCCTCGATCACCGGAAGGATCGGCGTGGCGTATTACTGGCGCGTGCGCAGCTACGACCAATATGATAACGGGATTTGGCAGAGCACAATCAAAGACACGCAGCCGCTAAGCACCAATACCGCAGTCGTGTCTTTCGAGCGGTACGCCAGCCGGGTCAATATCGGATTCAAGTTCTTCCCCGACCGCAACCTAAGCATGCTGTACGCGCCATCCATTCCAATCACAGTCAGCCGAAGAGTCACGCTGCAATACGATAAGCAGAATGAGAATCTGGTGGATATCACGGCGATCGAAGTCGATCCGCTATTACGCGCCGGCGAAGTGTATGAAGTCGTTTCGATGGTCGCAGCACCAACAGTGGCGCAATTACGCGGTGCCGAAACGGATTACCCGGAATGGGTGAGCAGCAAATATTTGCAGCTGCCAACCGATTTGCCGGAGTCTGTATCTCAACTGGCATTAAGTATCACGGAGGGGATCGATACTCCCTACGATAAGGTGGTGGCGGTAACCCGGTGGCTGCGGGAGAATATTGAATACAGTGCGGTATTACCGCAGGTGCCGCAAGGCGAAGACCCGATCGAGTGGATGTTATTTAGCCAAAAGCAGGCATTTTGCAACTACTACGCTACGGCAGAAATACTGATGCTGCGCAGCCTGGGTATTCCGGCACGCTGGGTGGTGGGGTATGCGCAGGGTGAATATGATCCGGAGGCGCGGGTATATACCGTGCGGGAACGAGATTCTCACGCCTGGCCTGAGGTATTTTTCCCGCAATATGGCTGGGTGGAATTTGAACCAACCGCTTCTCTGGCTGCGATCACGCGTCCTTCCGGATCGCCAAATAGCGAACCGGGTCAACAACCCGTAGGCCCAAGCGCGCAGATCGATGAAGGACTGCCGATCGACAATACCACGGATGAGGACCCCAATGCTGGGCGGTTTGGTGACCGGAGCAGCAATCAACCGACCTTTTTGAGCATTTTGAGAACCGCTGCGATAATCGGCGCCATTTTATTCCTGCCAGTGTTCGCTCTGTTGATGGTGCGGCTGGGAAAGCGCAATCCCAAGTATGCTTTGCCTAGTGTGATCGAAAAAACGCTGCGAAAACGCGGGATTAAAGTGCCTGCCTGGGTAGGACTTTGGTCAGGATATATCTACCTGACGCCGATGGAGCGGATTTTTGTCCAGGTCAGCTGGATGCTGCGGTTCCTGCGTAGTCCGGTACAAAATGGGTCGACACCTGCCGAGCAAATAGCTCATCTGGTGAGGGTTCTGCCAACGGGGCAGAGCGAGGCACAGGGTTTGCTGGAAGAATATCAAAAAGCTGTTTACAGTCCGTACGAGCCCGATCTGGCAGCTGCCAAAGCTGCGCGGAAGGCGTTGTGGAAAACAGCGATTCAAACCCGCTTGAGAGGTATTGGCGACTCGATACTGGGTGTACCCAAGCTGACGGATGCGGAACGATTCTCGCGAATGCGCTAAGCGGCGAAGATCAGATCCGCCAGATTCGCTCGATCAGATTGAGCAATTGCTGCAAACCGGCAGTCAGCGGCTGAATTTCGATATATTCACGGGGTGTGTGAGGGTAACTGCCGCTGGTTAATCCGATACAAACGGCAGGATAACCGCGACTGAGCGGGATATTGGCGTCCGTCGACCCAACTTCCAGGGTGACCGGGATGTTCAACTGCCGCAACACATCCTGTGCCAGGGTAACCAATGGATGGTTGACGGGAAGCTCCCCGGCCGGGCGGTTACCAATGGGCTCAATGGAGAAAACCACACCGGTTTTCTCACGCCGCAGAATCGAATGGCGAACCCGTTCCGATAGCCGGGAGAGGGTGGTCTGATCCTCGGCACGCAAGTCCAGTTCAAAATGCGCCTGGGAAGCAATGGTGTTAATGGAAGTCCCACCCTGGATGATGCCAACGTTCAGGCTGGCGCGCGGTTTTTTGGGAACGGTCAATCCCGTCAAGTCAGCCACCACCTGTGCCAACTCGTGAATGGCGGATGGGGAACCATAATCCACCCAGGAATGGCCGCCAGCCGTCTCAGCCTTGACCTGATAGCGCACGACCCCCAGGCCACGATGGCACACCTGACCCAGTCCCAACCCCTCCAGAATAATATATGCGGCAGGTTGATCCTGGAAGCGGTCCACCACAGCTTGCATGCCAGCCAGGTTACCCAAACCTTCTTCGCAGACGTCAGCGACCAACCAGATGTCCCCGGGATATGACAATTGGTTTTCTTTCAGTAAAACCGCCAGAACGAGCAAAGCTGCCAGACTGGTGGAATTATCAGCGATGCCAGGACCGGTGATGCGCGAGTCGGTGCGGACGAGCGGAAGGGGTGAATCCACCCGGTGAACCGTATCCAGATGAGCACTGATGACGAGCGGTCGCGCGTTGCCGCCAGGCCAGTGCGCCAAGACGTTTCCGCGCGCACCCAGCTCAACGTCCGCTAAACCCAGGCGGGTGAACTCAGTCTTGAGGTAGGCGGCGCGTCGACTTTCGTTGAATGTGGGTGCGGGAATTTGCTGGATGGTACAAATCCAATCCAACCATTGATCCAACAGAGCGGGTGTCAGAGGATTCATGAGCGGCGCACCAGGGTACGGAGGGATTCGAGGCGCATTTTTACCAGGGATGGCAGGGAGTCATTGGCATACAGCGGCGTGGTGCCTTCGATGATGACGGAGGCAGAAATGTTGCCGCGTAAAGCAGATTCCAGGGGGTCATAGGTCTCGCGGTATCCGGCTAAAAATCCACCACAGAAGGCATCTCCCGCACCGGTAGGGTCAACGACCCGCGCAGGGTACGCCGGAATCGTCCAGCGAAGATGATGCGCGTGATCGTAAAGCAACTGTCCCTGGACACCACGTTTGATGACCACCAGTTCGCAGCCGTGGCTGGCGATTGAATCCGCCATCTCCCACAGATCGCTGCTGCGACCCTGGAACAAGGCGCGCATTTTTTCTTCGGAGGCGTGAAAGACACTGATCCCGCGCAGCAAGCCGGGAATTTCATCCCAAAATATCGGCGACATGTAACTGGCTGGAGGATCAAGCGTGATGGTGGTGATGTGACCCTGGCGGAAAGCTGAAGGGAGCAGGGTGTGGCTGAGAAAATCGAGCGGCGCGATATGCGCAGCGGTCGCATCCAGGTAATCTTCGGGAAAATCAGTGATGCGAACCGTGATGTCACTGGGTGTAATGCGGCTGTCCAATACCTGACCCGGCTCAACGTAGCCAAGCAAGGATTTGGGGTAATGCAGTCCACGGCGTGCAAAGTGCGATACCGGGTTGGAAAGGGAGCGGGTATCTGCATCCGGGTAGGCGGCGAAAAAACGCAAATCCACGGCTTTGGGAAGGATGCGAATGCCGCGCCGGTCAAAACCCAATTGCGTGAGATTATCCAGCCAATCCTGGGGGTAATCCTCACCCACCCGGCCGATCAGGCCGACCTGGCTTTCCCATAATTTGAGGCCAAAAGCCGCATAAAGCAGACTGCCACCAGGGACATCCAGCGCTTCTTTGCCAGTGACCGGCAGGATGTAATCTCTTTGAAGTTTTCCAGCGACGATAAAACGCAGCGCTGATGGACTTACCATGATTCCCCACCTGTCAGGTTAGAAAAATTTTCAAATTGTCGTGTGAAAACGAAAATCAAGGTTCGATTCTAACGGTAATAACTGCACCGGATCCCGGTCGGATGACCCTAATTGGGATACCGTATGCAGTTGGCAGCGAGACCAGGCTACTTTTTGGTCGTTCCGATATCAGAGATCAATTTGAGAACGCTTAATACACCAAGACCGACCTTAACGCCGTCGCCGGCGGTTAGTCTTGGCGATTGATGCGCTTCTTCAGCGCGTTGAACCAGGAGAACCGCCGCGATGACTCCCGTCATTGCCCCGAGAAGCGCTCCGAAAATGATGTAGTTGTTTCTAGATTTAACCATGGATGCGTGATCCTCCTTTGTAATTTGATGGTGTCAGGCGCGTCGACCGAGATGACCCAATTTACGCCAAAATTCACGCCAGGCAGCCCAGCGACTGAGTATTGCGATTTGCGGCGCCGCAATCCGATCCAGGATCGAGTCAACACGGAGGCTGAAGATTTGCAGGTAGATTTGTGCCAGTCGGGTATAAGTCGGTACGTTGCGCAACAGACGCGACATCAGGAAAATCATCCCGATGGTAAAGAGGGTAAACAACACTCCGATGACCATTAGCGGGATGATGAGCCAGACGGTGGAGATGTTCGCCCAGGTAGCCGGCATAGCTGACCCCGTGGCTGTGGCAAGCGAGGCAAAGACAACCAGAGCAATGACGATCAGACTGGCCAGAATCACCGGCAGCAGAATTTGCCAGAAAGTCTGGCGGCGGTGACGCGGGGAAGGTTTTACGCGTTCTGGAGCCGGATTCATGCGGTAATTGTAGCATGGAATTAATGCGGGGAGATTCGGGGAAAAAGAGGCGATGTGAGGAACATGCCGCAAGGTACGAGACAGGTAAAAGCCATAACATAAACCCCTCACCTAGCCTGTTCCTACGGAATACTGGAAATGCGCGAAATCGGGGAGAGGAACTTCGATAGGACTCAATGCCCTCACTCCCCGAATCAGTACTTCGGGTTTCAGGCACGGGCTTAATATGCCAACCGGCAGGCGCGAACTAAAGTTCGCGTTACAACAACGGGGATTGGCCGAGAATGGACTGGATTTGAGCGGCGGAAATGGCACCCTCTCGCATAATTCGGCCGTCCAGGACAGTGCAATCGACCACGGTGGACGGGACGCCGCCAGGACAGCGTCCACCATCCAATACAAGTTCGATGCGGCTGCCTAATTGATGGAGCACATCGTCAGCGGTCAGGGGATTCTCCTCGCCGGAGCGGTTGGCCGAGGTGGTAGCCAGGGGTCCACTGGCACGCAGTAAGCGGAGCGCAAAGGCGTGATCCGGCATGCGCACGCCAATGGTCGGTAAGGCAGAAAGTTCCAGCGGCAATACCGGGCGGCGGGAGATGACCAGGGTCAGCGCTCCCGGCCAAAAACGTGCAGCCAAACGATCCGCGGCGTCACTGAGTCCGGCAGAAACCTTTTCCAACTGCTCCACCCCACCGACCAGCACGGCGATAGCTTTGGACATGTCACGTTCTTTGGCGACATACAGGCGTTGAATCGCTGCCGGATTGAACGGGTCGGCTGCCAGGCCATATACGGTGTCGGTTGGGAAGGCAACCAGCCCGCCAGATTTGAGGACGGACAAAGCGGCTTCGATTGCCTGGGGATCATCAGTTGAAAGAACAACTGTTTCCATAGTCCTTTGGTTAATCCTTTATACGATGTCTATGCGCAATAAACGCGGTAAGTCAGCGTGATCGTTTAGCACCCGAGAAACTGCTGTAGGAAGCAGACTGCGCGCCAGGTTCAGGCTTGACTCTCCCTCCCCGGCTTCGATTTCGAGCAATAAACAACCGCTGGCAGCCATCCAGCGGGGAGAATCAGTCAGCAAGCGCTTGATCAGACGCAGTCCATCGACACCGCCGTCCAAGGCTGTGACAGGTTCATGCCGGGCAACCTGCAATCCTTGCAACGTTGCGGTCGGGATGTACGGCAAGTTGGCGCATACCAGGTCAAAGGGGCCGCGGGCCGCGGTTAGTAAATCGGATTGGAGCAGGGATATGCGGTGCGTGAGTCCGTGACGGGAGCAATTTTGTTGCGCCACCCGCAGCGCAGGACGAAGGAGATCGGCCGCAAGGATAGTCAGATTCGGAATATGGCTGGCAAGCGCCAGGCTGATAGCACCCGATCCGACGCCGACATCCACCACGCGACCCTGGTTGGGATGCTCTTTGAGCCAGTTCAGCGCCTGCTCGACCAGCAGTTCGGTCTCGGGACGCGGGATGAGGACCGCCGGGTTGACCAGCAAATCCAGACCATAAAACTCCCAATGACCGAGAAGGTACGGCAGCGGTTCACCGCGTAAACGGCGATTGAGCAGTTCCTCGAGCTGATAGATTTGTTCGCTGGTGAGCTGGCGCTCAGGATGAGTCAGAACGGCAGTACGGGATTGGTCGAGTACGGATCCAAGCAGCAGCTGCGCCTCCAACCCGGGGGTGTCGACCGCGATTAATTTCTGGCGCGCCTTTTGAAGCCAGGCGCTGACGTCAATCGTCAAGCTCTCCATGGGTGGATAGCCGTTCCGACTCAGCACGGATGGACAACTCGTCAATAAACTGGTCCAGATCGCCGTCCATTACGGCCGGAAGGTTGAACGAGGAGACATTGATGCGGTGATCGGTCACCCGGTTCTGCGGGTAATTGTAGGTGCGTATTTTCTCGGAGCGTTCGCCGGAACCAACCTGCGAGCGGCGGGTCTCGTCCAAGGCAGCCTGACGTTTGGCTTCTTCAAGTTCAAACAGACGGGCGCGTAAGATACCCATGGCGCGCAGCCGGTTTTGCAATTGGGAGCGTTCATCCTGCACCGCGATTACGATGCCGGACGGCAAGTGGGTCAAGCGGACTGCTGTGGAATTTTTTTGCACATTCTGTCCGCCAGCACCAGCCGAGCGGTAAATATCGATTTTGACGTCGGAATCCGGGATCTGGATGTCGACGTCATCGACTTCTGCCAGCACTGCCACGGTCACGGTGGAGGTGTGAATGCGACCTGAAGCCTCTGTGGCGGGGACACGCTGAACGCGATGAACACCTGATTCATACTTCAAGCGCGAGTACGCACCCTTGCCTTTGACATTAAAAACGACTTCTTTGTAACCGCCGATGCCAATTTCGTTCTCGGACAGGGTTTCCACCTGCCAGCGGCGACGTTCGGCATAACGCGAGTACATGCGGAAAAGGTCGGCGGCAAATAAGGCAGCCTCGTCACCGCCGGTGCCGGCGCGGACCTCAACGATGACGTTGCGATCATCGCGGATGTCTTTGGGCACGAGCAGGAGGCGCAGTTGAGCTTCAAGATCTTCCAACTGCGGCGATAATTCCGCCAGATCCATCTGGGCTAATTCGCGCATGTCGCTGTCATCCGAAAATTCGAGCTGACGCGCCTCATCGATACGCTGGGAGATTTGACGGTAGGATTCGGCTTTAGTGACGATTTCTTCCAGGTCTGAACGTTCTTTGGCCAGTCCGGCAGTGCGCTGGTAATCGTCGACGGATTCTTGGAGTAAGCGGTTCAGTTCGTTGAAGCGGGCTTCGATTTGGGCAAGTTTTTCAAGCATACAGGGTGGTTTGATCGCTTTCTTTTTTACGTTTGGCGGGGGGAATTATAACAGAGGGGAGAGAGAAGTGTCAGGTGCCACGTGGCACGGTAGATCAAAATTTTCACCGCAGAGAACGCAGAGAGAAACAAAAGGAAAGTAACCACCACTGAGGTCACGGCATCACTCGCTTCGCTCGGTCACAGACCTCGCTCTACTCGGAGGTGCAAAGTTCGCAAGATCACGGAGGAAAACAAAAGAAAAATATTCACCGCAGAGGTCACGAAGACGACCTGACACATGGAACGTGACACTTGACACTGGTTTTATCATTCGTTGACAATCTGTTAACCTGGCCTTCGCGAGGGGTTAATAGGCTGCAGATAAGATAAGGCTATGAAAAAATCATTTACAGGAGAAGAATTTGACATGCGCCGTATCTTTTCAGTCATATTGTTTGTAACCGTTTTAAGCGTGGTTGTGGCAGCTTGCTCGCCAACAGCCAGCGCCACCCCCACAAACGAAGTCGCGCCGACTGCAGTTGTGGAGCAACCTACTGCTACCGCAGCGGTCGAACCGACTGCAACGGAGGTAATGGAAACCGATCCTTTTGATGTCAATCCGGCTGACTACAGCGGCGACATCGTGATGGCGGGTTCGTCCACCGTTTACCCGGTCAGCGAGAAGATCGTCGAAATCTTCAAGGCCGACGGTTATGAGGGTAAGGGCAGCCTGAAACTCGACTCCATCGGTTCGGGCGCCGGGTTCGAGCGCTTCTGCACAACCGGCGAGACTGACATCTCCAATGCTTCGCGCGCCATCAAGGACAGCGAAGTGGAGGCTTGCGCCGCTATCAACCGCACCCCGATCGAATTCCGTGTGGGCACCGATGCACTGGCGATCGTGGTCAACCCCAGCAATACCTTCGCTACCAATGTGACCCTGGAAGAACTGGCCAAATTGTTCTCGGCAGAGGCTGATCAGTGGTCGGACGTCAACCCGGACTGGCCGGCCGAGGACATTCACCGCTACGTCCCAGGCACAGATTCGGGCACCTACGACTTCTTCATCGAATTCGTGATGGCTGAAGTTCTCGGCGACTCCGGCGAGGAAAGCTTCCTCGGCGCTGCCAATCTGCAGGCTTCTGAAGACGACAATGTGCTGGTGCAGGGCGTTGAAGGCGATCCATTCGCCATCGGTTTCTTCGGGTTTGCCTACTACCAGGAAAACATGGACAAGTTGAGCATCCTCTCGGTTGAAGGGATCACCCCGGACTTCGACACCGCTGAGGCAGGCACTTACCCGCTGGCTCGTCCGCTCTACATCTACTCGGACGCGACCATCATGCAGGAAAAACCACAGGTCGCCGCCTTCATCGCCTACTACCTTGGCAATGTCTCGGACATCATCGGTGAGGTTGGTTACTTCCCCGCTTCTGAGGAAGCCATCGACGCCGCTAAACAGGCCTGGCTGGACGCTCAACCCTAAGGTGACAGCAGGTTCATCTGGCAGAAATACGCTGGCGGCAGAAGGGGTAGCCGCCAGCTTCTCCGTTGTAATGGAAAGTCGGAGAAAGATGTGAATATGGAAAATATCAGCCGAATCACCACCCGAAAAACACCACTCGTTTGGAAGAAGGACGTTTCGGAAAATTTACAGAAGAAAATCCGTCCTACAGAAGCCATTATTCAGGCGTTTTTATTTTTCTGCGGCGTTGTGTCGATTCTGACCACCATCGGGATCGTATTCGAGCTTGGCAAAGAAGCCTGGTTATTTTTTGGAAATCCTGACATCAGCATTGTCGAATTTTTGACAGGCACATCCTGGCAACCAAAAATAGGCAATTTTGGCGTGCTGCCGCTGCTGACGTCAACGCTGATCACCAGTTTGATCGCCATGGTGGTCGCTCTGCCGCTCGGCATCGCCACAGCGATATTCCTGAGCGAATATGCCGCGCCAAAAACCCGCTCGATCCTCAAACCGATTCTGGAAATCCTGGCAGGCGTACCAACGGTGGTTTACGGATATTTCGCGCTGACATTTATGACTCCTCTGCTGCGCAGCCTGTTTGGCAACAACACGGTGGATGTCTATAACATGGCTTCCGCCGGGTTGGTGATGGGTATCATGATCCTGCCGTTGATCAGCTCGATGAGCGAGGACGCGCTGAGCGCAGTGCCGCGATCGCTGCGGGAAGGCGCTTACGCTCTGGGAGCCACGAAGTTGGAAACAGCAGTGCAGATCGTCGTTCCGGCAGCGCTATCGGGCATCATCGCCGCATTCATCATCGGGATCTCGCGAGCCGTCGGAGAAACCATGATCGTGGCGGTGGCTGCCGGATCAGGGCCGAATTTCACTTTCAATCCATTCGAGGCAGCTGAAACCATGACCGGTTATATCGCACGCATCAGCGGCGGCGACCTGTCCTACAATACTCCGGATTACAACAGCATTTTCGCCATTGGTCTGCTGCTGTTCGTGGTAACGCTGGGGCTCAACTTCCTCAGCCGGGCCATTTCCCGGCGCTTCCGCGAGGTGTATGAATGAGCCAACCTGCCAATCACCTCTTCAGCGCATTGACCAGCGACGAAGCAAAACAGGTCGTTCACCAGCGGCATGCACGGGCAAAACTGGCGCGGGCAATCTTCCGTATCGCGACGCTGCTGGCGGTCATTTTTCTGGCGACCTTGCTGGTGACGATCCTCAACAAATCGATGGGGTACGTGGTCGTCAAGAACAAAGTTGATCCGGCGACCTTAGCCAATCAGCCGCTTACACAGCTCACCAATACGGAATTGGCTGAGATTTTACGGGCTAACCTGCGCAAGAACCGGGTGCGCACGCTGGAACGGGAAGGCTTTCTTGAAGACCAATCCCACAGCACCCTGGTCCAGCTGGTGGAGGCTGAAGTTGTGCAACCGGAAGTGGTGGATAGCTATAACCTGATCCCATCGCTGTTGAACAGAAGGCAAATTACAACGACCGCGGCAACTGAATACCCGGGTGCGAAGGTTGAATTCCGATACTGGTTGAACGGTCAATTTCTGAGCAGTACGATGGCCAGTCAGCCTGAGCTGGCAGGCGTACGGTCAGCGCTGATTGGCTCACTATACCTGATCATTATCACAATCGTGATCGCCTTTCCGATTGGAGTAGGCGCCGCCATCTACCTGGAAGAGTATGCCTCGCATAAGTCGCGCATCAACCGGGTGATTCAAACCAATATCGACAATTTGGCGGGAGTACCCTCGATTGTTTACGGAATCTTAGGCCTGGCGCTATTCGTGCGTACGCTGCAGCCGCTGACCAGTGGCGCGATTTTTGGGGTAGAAGGGCAAAACGGACGCACCATCCTGTCAGCTGGGTTGACCATGGCGCTGCTGGTGCTGCCGATACTGATCATTAATGCTCAAGAAGCGATCCGAGCCGTCCCGGATTCTTTACGGCAAGCCAGTTACGGGTTGGGGGCTACGCGCTGGCAAACGATCTGGTCGCATGTGCTACCCAATGCCTTGCCGGGCATTCTGACGGGCACGATCCTGGCGGTCTCACGCGCCATTGGGGAGACGGCACCATTGATCGTGGTTGGAGCTTCGACGTTTATCACCAGCGACCCGAGCGGACCCTTCTCCAGCTTCACCGCGTTGCCGATACAAATCTACAGCTGGACGACCCGACCGCAGCCGGCCTTCCAGCACATCGCTGCCGCAGCCATCCTGGTGCTATTGATCGCGCTGCTGTCCCTCAACGCCGCGGCTATTTTGCTGCGCAACCGCTTCGCCAAACGGGTATAATACTTAGCATCTATGGAACAACAGAACAGTCAATACGCCATCGAAACCCGCAAATTGCATATCTTTTACGGTGATTTTCAGGCTGTTAAAGATATCAACCTGCAAATCGAACGCAACCGGATCACAGCCATCATCGGACCGTCCGGCTGCGGTAAAAGCACCGTCCTACGCGCATTCAACCGCATGAACGATTTCGTCCCAAGTGCACACGCCACGGGCGAGGTGCTGTATCACGATCAAAACATAAACGATCCATCGGTCGACGCGGTTCAATTACGACGCATGATCGGTATGGTGTTCCAGAAACCCAACCCATTCCCCAAGTCGATTTACGACAATATCGCCTGGGGAGCCAAAGTGAACGGATTTCGCGGCAATACCGACGAGCTGGTGGAAGAGACGCTGCGTTCCGCGGCGCTGTGGGACGAGGTTAAAGACGATCTAAAGAAATCCGCGCTGGCACTATCCGGCGGTCAACAGCAGCGATTGTGCATCGCTCGAGCATTGGCAGTGCGTCCGGAAATCATTCTGATGGATGAGCCGTGCTCAGCGCTCGACCCGATCGCAACTCTGAAAATCGAAGATTTGATGCGCGAACTGTCGCAGAATTACACCATCATCATCGTCACCCACAATATGCAGCAGGCAGCACGCGCCTCGGACTTCACCTCATTTTTCACGATGGACACGGACCGCGCCGGGGTTATGGTGGAATTCAACGAGACGGCCAAAATTTTTACCAAGCCAAAAGATCAGCGCACGGAAGATTACATCACCGGACGATTTGGATAAATCCTGACAGGAAGAGGAAAATCCTATGCCGCGCAACGTACTCAACAAACAATTGAATATGGTTCAGGACGAAATCCTCCTTCTTGGCAGCATGGTGGAACAGGCCACGCTGGACGCAGTGAAGACGCTTAAAACCCACGACGTTAAACAGGCCAGAGCCGTCTTTGAACAGGATCAGACGATCAATGAGAAGCGCTTTGCGATTGAAAACGCGATCTTAATTCTGATGGCTACGCAGCAGCCAATGGCACGCGACCTGCGCTCGCTGGCAGCGCTGCTGGAGGTCAACACCGAGCTGGAACGTATCGGGGATTACGCTAAGGGCATTGCCAAGGTAACTATGCGCATGGGCGCAGTGGATGTCAACATGCCGATGCTGGAAATCGACCAGATGGCTGAGCTGGCGGTGGAAATGCTGCATCGCGCTTTGGGCGCATTTATCGAAGAAAATGCCAATGTCGCTCTGGCGATCCCAAAAGAAGACGACCGGATCGATCAATGGTTCAACACAGCCTACACCAAGATCCTGAAGGAAATGGTAGCCAACCCGGAGACGATCGACCAGGTCAACCTGGCGTTGTGGGTCATTCACAACCTGGAACGCATGGCGGACCGGGTTTCGAACATTTGCGAACGGACCGTATTCATTGCCACCGGCGAATTGTTCGAAATGGACACCATGGACGAAGATGATCTGAATATTTAGCCTGAAAGCGCTGAGTGGATGAAGAAAAAGGGCAACCCTAACCTGCAGATTTACGGTGCAAATGTATTATTCACGCATCTGACAGCGTTGGTGCAGGAGATGGAAGGGGTGCGACTGGCAGAGGATCTCGAAGCAATACACCGCATGCGAGTGGCATCCCGGCGGCTGCGGGCAACTCTGCCGCTTTTCGGACAGCAGCTGGTTGGAAAAAAACACCTGGATTGGATTAAAGCGGTGCGCGGGATCACCCGGGCGCTGGGGCAGGCACGCGATGCCGATGTGCAGATCGAAGCCGTCAGCGGTTTTCTGGAGACGGTGCAGTCTCCTAACCGAATCGGCGTGCGGCGGCTGTTATTGCGACTGCGGCAGCAAAGGGCGAGTTTGCAGCCGCTGGTGATGAAGGAACTCAATAAATTCGAAAAAAGCGGCGTGGTCAGCGATATGGCGCAGGCACTGGCACCGTTGAACATTTACCATGACCGGTTGGATGCGAGCGATGCGGGCTTGATCAAGTTAGCCAACCGGGCTATCCGGGCCGGCATGGCCGAGTATCTGGATTTCGACGAAATCGTTGATCAGCCGGAAAAAGTAGCGGAGCTGCATGCCATGCGCATCAGCGCCAAACGGTTTCGGTATACACTGGAAACTTTTGCACCGTTGTTCGAGGACGGACTGAAAGAGTATGTCAAGGCACTGCGCAGCGGGCAGGACATGCTGGGGATCATCCATGATTGCGACGTGTGGGGGGATTTGATCCCGCAATTCATGGACGAGGAACGCCAACGGACAAACGAATTCTTTGGCAGTTTACGTTCGTTCAAACGCCTGATCCCCGGATTGACGCTGTACCAGGATACGCGGCACAGCGAACGCGAGGCGGTATACGGCGAATTTCGCGAAACCTGGAAGCGCTGGATGAACGATGGGCTGTGGGCTGACCTGATCGCAGTGCTGGATGCCAGAGTGGCAGCGGTGACCACCCCGGAAGTGGATGAGGATGCGGCGCCGGGCGAAGAAGCAACAGCGGACGAAGTACCGTCAGACGGCGGTGCGGCAGTAATCCCAGCTGAAACCGAATAATTGCTTGATTTAGGCGCGGTCACATAGCCGGTTCGAGGCGTTTGGCTTGCACCAGGCTGGCGATTACCCATGGCAACATGGCTAACAGGCCGATTGTAGCCGGTCCGGCCAGGTCAAAGATGTAATCAACCCAGATGGTGCTGATCCCCAGGATGGTATAAGCAAAAATGACCCAGGAAACCGGGACCGCCTCGGTATCCACCGGATTTTTAAAGATTAATTCAGCCAAAATCAGAAAAACCATCAGCGCGGCGAAAGTGGTCACCCACCAGCCGAGGAAATTTTGCAAGGGAATGCCAAAATAGGCGCCGGGGGTCTCCCAAACCCAATGACCTCCACCAACCATCATGGGATCCATGGAGAGATCCCAGGCGGTCATGGCGACGCCAGCGGCGGCAGCCACCAGCAGCATACGGCCAAAACGTCCGCCGTAGCCAGCCGGAATGATCAAATCGACCATCAGGTAGGAGGCATACATCATCATGAACCAGGCGATGGGGATCAGATACGGCACCAGACCCAGAAATTTTGGACCGAGCTGGTCGGTATAGTGATAGCCGCCGTAAATCTTGCCGGTCGCCACGCCGACGCTTTCGAAAGCCAGGCTGACAGCGCTGACAGTGACGAACATCAGCAAAATTCGCTTCCAGCCAAAGCGCTGCAAGCCATGCAGCAGGGCAAAAATAAACATAACCACGGTGTTGACGGGGGTCAGCCAACTTATGATCACCCGGAAAAAGGTGGCATTGATCAGGCCAATGCCGTTGAGCAAACCGGAGAGAAATAGAATAGCCAGGGTGATTTTCCGTAAAGTCATGGTGTGAGATCCTCTGCCAACATTTCTCTCCAGTTGAGTTCAACTTTGAAGACGCGGCCAAAAGCTGCCGCAGTCTGTTCGACGACCTGCAGCATGGGCGGCACAGGTGAGAGAACTTCTGCCAGGGAGATCATGCGCACGCCGTCCAGACCACAGGGGACGATCCCCTGCCAGTAGTGCATGTCTGGCTGGACATTGAGGGCAAAGCCGTGGCGGGAAATGCCTCTGACGTCTATTTTGATGCCGATTGAGGCAATTTTTCCGGGGGGTGTGTCTGCGGTCTCGGGCGGGAGCCAGACTCCGGTCAAACCGTCGCGGCGCTCGGCCTGCAGGTCAAAGGCGGCCAGGGTCTGGATGAGAACTTCTTCCAATCGGCGCAAATAGCCGACAAAATCCGCCTGAGGCAGGCGTTCTCCCTGCCAGCCAGGGGCTGCCAGCGGCAGCAGAGGATAGCCCACCAGTTGACCAGGTCCGTGGTAGGTGATATCACCGCCGCGGTCGACTTCGACCACGGTGACTCCAGCCTGGGTGCGCTGCTTGAGGTCCCACAGGATATGCTGCTGACCACCGCGCCGTCCGATGGTGTAGGTGTGCGGGTGCTCGAGTAGGAGCAAGGTCGGCGGACGGGTGCCGGCGGCGATTTGCGCAGCCAGGCGCGACTGCAGGTCCCAGGCAGCCTGGTAGTCAATTTGGCCGAGCCAGGTGACGTCGATGGGGTTGAGGTGTGGGGGCATTGAGGACTATTTTAGTTGAAATTTACTAAATAGCAAATTTTACGGAATGCCAGCGAACTGAAGTTCGCTCTACCGTCATTGGACAGGCGGGAGGCTGTGCCAGCGAACTGAAGTTCGCTCTATCGGCGTTGGAAAGGCGGGAGGCTGCGCCAGCGAACTGAAGTTCGCTCTACATTCGTTGGAGAGGCGGGAGTTTAACCAAATCTTCAAACAGGTCGCGTTCCACCTTGCCGTTGGGCGGGGGGACGGCGCGCATGTAGATTTCTTTCGAAGCCAGCAACCGGCGCAAATGAGCAAACACGCCGACGGTAAACGAGCCGGAGACCTGGCTGGCGTGGCAGCTTGCAGCCTCATCGCGGATATCTGCCACGGCGCGGTAATCAATTACGGCGTTGGTCGGAAAATCAACCTCGGCGATAGCGGCCAGGTCAATGTCTTTGTTTTTGCCAAACTTATGCGGATCGCGGCCGATCAGCGTCAAGATGCGCATCATCAGACGCATGTATCTGCGTGGGATGGTCTGGTAGTACAGTTTGGACGGCGTATGAGCGGGCAAGCCGTCCATATTGGCTGCGGCGGGGTCGCCAGCCAGGTCAAAGGCGCGCACGGTCGCCTGGTGAATGGCGATGTGATCGGGGTGGTGGTAGCCGCCGATCGGGTCAAAGGTGACCAGGACGTCCGGTTTGAGCCGGCGGATGTGGCGGGCTAGCTCCAGCGCCAGCTGCTCGCGGGGTTGGGCTACCAGGGCTAGTGGGTGATGATTATCAGCTGAGCCGGGCATGCCGGAATCGCGGTAATCAAGGAGGATGACGTCGGTCATGCCTAAATGAACCGCTGCGCAGCGCAATTCTGCTTCACGCCGTTCAGCGATGGAGTCATAGCCGCGCAGCAGCTCGGGATCGACGTCGCCGGCCTCACCGCGGGTGGCGCAGATCAAATAGGTGTCCACACCGCGGCGCGAATAAAGGGCGAAGGTGCCACCCATACCAAAAGTTTCATCGTCGGGGTGAGCCAACACCGCCAGCAGCACCGGGCGTCTGGGGGTAGCGGCGGGGGGAATCATTTTGGTGGGTGAAACGACCGCGGGAATATTTGTCTGGGATGAGGGCATGAAGCCTGCTATAAGGGTAATGAATTAATATTGACGCATGGTTGGGTCGATTTGCTGTACCCAGGCGTTAATGCCGCCAAAGAGGTTGTAAACGTGTGGGAAGCCGGCAGCGGAGAGTTGGTTAACACCCCGGGCGGAACGCACGCCGGTGCGGCAGAAGAGCACATAGGTTTGCTGCGGATCGAGATCTTTCAGCCGCTGACCGAGACGCTCAATGGGAATGTTGAGCGCGCCGGGCAGGGCGGAGACTTGCAGTTCAATGGGGTCGCGCACGTCGATCAACTGGAGGGAATCACCGCGTTTGAGGCGCTCGGCCAGGGTTTGCGGGTCCAGATCGCGGCCGGCGCCGGCCAGGCCTTCGTTGACCGCGCGAGTCGGTACGCCGCAGAATTCCTCGTAATCAATCAGGTGTGTGATTTGCGGGTTGGAGCCGCACACAAGGCAGTTGGGATTCTTACGCAGGTTGACGGTTTGCTGAGTCATAGCGAGGGCGTCGTATAACAGCAGCTTGCCGATCAGCGGCTCGCCGATACCCAGAATCAGCTTGATGACTTCGGTCGCCTGAATGGTGCCGATGGTGCCGGGCAGAACGCCAAAGACGCCTGCGTCACCGCAGGTGGGGACAGTGCCGGGGGGCGGCGGGGTGGGAAACAGACAGCGGTAACAGGGTCCGGTGCGGGCGTCAAAGACACTCACCTGGCCTTCGAAGCGGAAGATGGAGCCGTACACAAAGGGTTTGCCGCTGAAGACCGCCAGGTCGTTAAGCAAATAGCGTGTGGGGAAGTTATCGGTGCCATCCACCAGGATGTCGTAGGGAGCAGCGATGCGTTCAGCGTTTTCGGAGGTGAAGACGTCGTTATAGGCATCCACCTGGATGTAAGGATTAAGGCTGGTCAGTCGCTGACGGGCCGATTCGACCTTAAGCCGACCCACCCCAGCGGTGGAGTGCAGCACCTGACGCTGCAGGTTGGAGTCATCCACCACGTCGTAATCGATGATACCAATCCGTCCGACGCCGGCAGCCGCCAGGTAAAGGGTCACCGGGGAACCGAGACCGCCGGTACCGACCACCAGCACAGCGGCGTTTTTTAGTTTTTGCTGACCCTCCAGGCCGACCTCGGGAATCAGCAGATGGCGCGAGTAGCGCAGCAGTTCAGCTTGTGAGAGAGATTCTTCGATCATGATAGGTAATGATACCAAAGGATGATGTGAGAAGGCAAATCGCGGAGGCAGAAGGGGCGATTAACGGCTGAGAAAAAGCTTGAGGAACATTGTATTGTCCAATCGGCTTGGATATAATGAGGAAAACCTGGTTCGCGCTCCAATTATTCATGGCATATGAGGTGAAGACATGGCATCCAAACCTATTGAGCTGACAATGCGTTTGTTCGAATACAACGTGTGGGCGTTTGATCTGGTCTGGAAGTGCATTGATGAAATATCTGACGAGCAATTTTGCCAGGAAGTCGATTATTCACGCGGGTCGATCCGCAATCAGCTGGTGCATGTGATCAGCACCTGCGAACGCTGGTTCGAACGGATTAAGGGTAGAGCTGCGCCGGATTATTTGGTCAACGAGGATTTCCCGACCAAAAAGATCACGCGCGAACGCTGGGATGTTTTCTGCGAGGAGACCCGGCGCTGGCTCGGTACTTTGAGCGAGGAGGACCTGACTCGCTCGTTCCATTGGGCGCTGCCGCACCGCCAGATGGAGGCTGACAGCTCCGTCAGCGAGATTTTGCTGCATTTATTTAACCATGCCACCGATCACCGGGCGCAGATCCTGGCAGATTTGCATTATGGGTTTAAGGCGCGGACGGTTGAGCAGGATTTGCTGTTCTTTTTAGCCGAAGAACAGGCGTAACGGGATTAAAACGACCAGGGTGCGTGCCATACATGCACGCACCCAACGACGGGCGGAAGAGCAGGCGTGAAAATAAATAGCGCAAAGATTTATATTGTATACGGTGCGTGCGCGTGCAGCACGCACCGTACGACTCATTAAATCAGATTTATTATCCATTGGTGAGAACTATGCGATAGCGGGCTTTATTTTCCCTTACGCGTATGAGCGCCTCGCCTACCTTGGACATCGGCATGACCTCAATGCTAGGTCGGATGGCGTTTGAATCCGCGAAGGCGAGCATTTCCCGCATCGTTGCCTGATTGCCAAGAAATGCGCCTGTGATTGATAACTGGTGGGCAACTAAATCCGTTGAATTAAATTTCAGGTCGGGAAACCCGACCAAAACGAAAACACCGTTTTTCCGTAATGTCATCATTAACAGCTCGGTTTGAATCGCTCCATGGCTGGTAACCAACAACAAATCCAAACCGTAGTCAATTCTTTTCAAACTGCTGTGTTCGTTCAAGATAAAATCGTCTGCGCCAAAAGCCAGGGCTTCGGCTTTTTTGTCCGGACAGGTCGAGATGACCGTGACCTCATAATTCAGGTGGTGAGCGAATTGGATGGCCAGGTGACCCAGGCCGCCCATACCGACGATTCCGAGTTTCTGCGGAATCGTTAAAGCGTATTTTCGCAGGGGATTAAACACCGAAAGTCCTGCGCACATCAGGACAGCTGCGTATTCGGATGGCAATCGATCCGGCAAGCGGTAGGCAAAACGGCTATCAATGGTAATGGAGGTAGCAAAACCGCCGTAGGGTTCCATGCTACTGGCGTCAGCAATATCCTGGCATAGTTGGACTTCTCCCTGGCGGCACCATTCGCAGTGACCACAGGACCGCCCTTGCCAGCCAATTCCCACACGGTCCCCTACTTTGAGCGTTGTGACTGAATTTCCAAGCTCGGTCACGCTGCCGACAATTTCGTGACCCGGGACAAAAGGATACTTTGTGATGCCGTAATAATCTTCGATGGCATGGATGTCGGTGTAACAAACACCGCAATGGGTAATGGCTACTCTGACATCCATTTCACCCAATTCGGGAGAATCATAAACAATCGGCTCAAGGAGAGTTCCTACTGATCGGGCAGCATACCCTAACACAGTCGAGGTCGACATGGGACGCCTGACTTTCTTCAATTGTTCTGGTATTGGCGGAACATATACAAAAATATTATAGCGAGTTTACGACCACTTCAACCAGAATTCTGTTGGGTTTCGGGGCTGAATGAGTGTTTGTTAAATTAATAATGTTGCCTCGCCCCTCAACCCAACCTACAATATGGCGATCAATCCCACAAGGGGATCCAAAATTCGGATGGTCGCCGCTACGGCGGACCCCCTCCC
>DATMXL010000037.1:0-16206 GCA_035561555.1 Bellilinea sp. | reverse complement strand
AAAGGGAATTCATGAAGGTTTCGTCCGTGTGGGGGATGCAACGCGTCACCCCCTCGGTGTGCGTCATCACCCTGGGAACGATAGTTTTATTCGTCCAGATGCTGCTTGCGGCGAAGGTTGATCCCGGCAATCGTCCCGGTCAGGACAATGATCACCAACAACACCGTGCCGATGATAATCCCATTCGTGGCATCAGCATTTTCCAGTAATTCCGGCGGGACGGGCGTTGGGGTTGGCGTTGGTTCTGCGGTTTCAGTCCCAATTTGGTGGGGCGTTACGGATGGACGTACCGGTACCAGACCCTCGGTGGGTGCTGCAGCCGGTAAGCCGCGCGCCAGAGATGGCAGCGGCTCACTCATGGCGTTGGCTGCCACGAATACGATCAGCACCAGCAGGATACAGATAACGATACTTCTGCCGGTTGGATCCGTATTCTTGAGCTTCTGGTAGAACCGCTTCACGGATTTCCCAACCTTTCAGCCGCTGATTTGGCAGCCTGTGACGGATCCTGCTGTCCATTGAACACGGCTAGAACCGCTTCCCGCAGAACTGGGCCCAGACTGGCGAGCAACTCATTGGCAGGACGGACTTCAGCCGCCAAAACCACCTGGCTCATTACCGGCTGCAGGCTGGCATTGCTCCAGCTCGCCAGGACCGTCGGGCGGGTGGGCAGATAGCCGGCTGCCAGGGTCAGATCAGCCAAAAAATCGCTATCCGATAAAAATTCCATCAATTTAATGCTGGTCTCGCGGCGCAGCGGGTCGGTATCAGTCAGCGTCCACGACCAACCCGTGGCTAAGGTGAAAGGCATGTTGCCAAGTGTTGGCAAAATAACCGCGCTGACATCCGGCGGCAAATCCGACAGGTAGTTGGAGCTCCAGGTGATCACCCAGTCGCCGCGGGCTTCGTTGAATGCCTGCCATCCCTGCCCCGGGGTCTGCAATTGGAGCAACCAGTTGGGGAAGGCTCCCTGACCAATGCCGTCTTTATAGTGTTGCAATACCTGCTGCAAAAATTCGGGGTCCAGCGTTGGACGCCCCTGGAGATCCTGCAGCAGGCCGCCCGCTGAGCGGTACAATGCCAGGGTGACCAGAGCCTGGTTGTCATCAGCCGGGAAAATCACAACCTGGTCAGCAGCAAATATTTTTGACCAGGTTGTGGGCGCTCCTGCGGAACCAGTGTCCACGCGATTGACTAGCAGCAGTGCATCCCCGGCGAAAGGCAGGCCAAATGTGCTGTTTTGCACCCGGCCAAGCTCGCGGGCATAAGCATACCAGTCAGAATCTTGAGCGGCACTGCTCAAGCCGTCCAAAGGCAGAATCAGCCCCTTCAGCGCAGCTGCTTCGAGGTCAGAGCGGTTCAATACAGCTACCGCTGGCAGAGATTCAGGCGCAGCCGAGCTGGCAGCCGTCAGGGACTCAAGCAATCCCCCCGGTCCGCTGGCTGCTTTAATTCGGGTTGAAACCAGCACACCCGGGTTCTCTTCCATAAATGCGTCCAGCCGTGCCTGCAGCAGGTCACCCGCCTGCGTGCCGCCCTCCGGATTGAATTGCGGGGGCAGCCAGATCGTAATAGTCACCGCTCCCTGAATTGGAGATACCTGTTCGGGAGTGACCGATGGCGTCAAGTCGAAGCTGTTTGTCGGGCTTTGGGTAGGGGTTGTGCCTGTCTCGGCAGTCGGAACACCATTCAGCAGCGGACCCAACCAGCTCGAACATCCCCCCAACAGCACCAATACAGCCACAACAACCGTGCGAGTAAACCATTGAGTCGCAAGGCGTGGGCGTGGTGTTGCTGAAAATCCGGAAGTTTTTTCTCTCACTTCAAGTGAATGGGGTTACTCAACAAAGCTGTCAAAAGTCGGACCGAGTTCTGCACGTCGCTGGTGTCCACCATCTCAGACGGCGAGTGAATGTAGCGGCAGGGGATGGAAAGACAACCAACTGGAACACCGGCGCGGGTAAGTTGAATCGGGCGGGCGTCAGTGGTGCCGCCCTCGAGGATCTCGAGTTGATAGGGAATTTTCGCGGCTTCCGCGGTGTCCGACATCCAGCGCACCACACGTGGGTCTGACAGCATGCCGGCATCGCGTACCTTAATCGCCGGTCCTCCGCCCAATTTGACCGCCATGCGGATGCCATTGGGAGTATCGCCGGTAGCAGTGACGTCCACCGCCAGACCAAGATCCGGGTCGATACCGTATGCGGCGGTGGTGGCACCCCGCGTACCGACCTCCTCCTGGGTGGAGAAGACGAAATAAATCTCGTGGGGTGAATTTTCCAGGGTGCGCAGCGTTTCAATCAATACCGCCACCGCGACACGATCGTCCATCGATTTGGCTACCAGGCGGTTGCCAAGATCGATCATGGGTCGCTCAAAAATTGCCAGATCGCCTATTTTCACCGGACAGTCGGCTTTGCTGGTGGCGCCAACATCGATGAACAACTTATCCAGCGCATGGACCTTGTCGGCGGAATCGATCTTTTCGCCGCCAATCACACCCGCGGAACCGTTTAAAAATTGTACACGTCCGCCAAACAAGGTACGCGGGTAAACGCCGCCAATGCTGGTAAAACGCACGAAACCCTTATCATCCACATGCGTGACGATCAGTCCGATCTCATCCAGATGCGCTGAAAGCATGATGCGCAGCCCATCCGAGCGCTGATTGCCCTTGCGCACAATCAGATTACCTAATGCATCCACCCGTACGTCATCCGCCAGTTTGCCAACCTCGGCTTTGACCAGGTCTCTTACCGCTCCCTCATAGCCGGATGGGCCAACAGCTTCGACGAGTTTCTTAATCAATGATTTCATAAAGTCTCCGAAAATGCGGGTTATGAGCGATCAGGTTCGAGGATGGCAGGCGTGAGGTCTTGCAAGGCATGAAAGATCAGCGCCAGGGTATGCTGCCAGTCATCCAGCCGGGCGACCAGCGCCGCGGTGTGGGCATAGCGGCCGGGGACGGATACCGATACCACTGGAATGCCGGCGCGCTGCTTGTGAATAGCGCCAGCATCCGTGCCGCCACCGCCGGGTTGGCGCATTTGACAGGGGATGCCGTAGGTTTCAGCTGTACGCAGCAGGTGTTGAATTAATCGCGGGTCGGACAGGGTACCCTGGTCTGCCACATAAATGGCCGGACCTGCGTCCAGTTTGGTGTTGTAACGCGGCGATTCCTCACCGTCCCAGCGCGGCAGGTCGCCAGCTGGGGTCGAGTCAAGAGCGATAGCCAGTTGCGGGTTGAGCGCGTAGGCTGCCACACGTGCTCCGCGCAGCCCGACTTCTTCCTGAACAGTGAAAGCAGCCTGGAACTCGATGTGCGCCGGGGAATGCCGCAGTAGCTCGATCAGCGTGGCTACACCCAGGCGGTTGTCCAACGCTTTACCGACCAGACTGGGGCCAATTCGTTGGAAGCGGGTGGCAAAGGTTGCCCGGTCGCCCGCATGGATTTTCTTACCGTTTTCGTTGCCAACATCGATCCGCAGCACGTCAACTGGAATAACATTGCGGCGCTCGTCAGCGGTGGTATGGTGAATGGGTTTGGCGCCGATTACACCGGGCAGATGATCCTTGCCAACCAGCACCGGTTTTCCGGGCAATTGGCGTGCGTCAATACCGCCCACCGTTTCAAACTCATACAGGCCGTCTTCGCCGTCCACCAGCATGAAGCCAACCTCGTCCATGTGAGCCGCCAGCATGACTTTCAGCGCCGGTTCCGTTTTGGCATGTTTGACCGCCAGCACGTTGCCAAGCGCATCCACTTTGATGTCATCAGCCAGGTCTTTGATCTCAGCCATGACAATCTTGCGCACTTCGCCTTCCGCGCCGGAAACAGCCACAGCATTCGATAACCGCTCTAGTAGCGCAATTTGGGCTTTCTCGATCTTCGGGACCTGGGAGAGTGCAGCTTTTTTCGGGGTCATGATTCATCATCCCAGCGTAAATTTGGCATAGTATCCGCGTCGAGGCCGGCGATAAATTGAGCCAGTAAATGGCCGGTACGGGTAATATCTTTCATGGAGACCACTTCCACCGCTGTATGCATATACCGCAGCGGGATACCCAGCACCATGCAGGGAATGCCCTCGGCTACAACTTGAATCGCCATGGCGTCTGTGCCAGACATCCTCGGCATCAAATCGTCATGCCAGGGCATATCCAGCCTGTCAGCCAGAGTTTTGAAGGATTCATACAAAGCAGGATGGATATTCGGTCCCCAGCCAATGGTGGCACCCTTGCCGAGGGGGAAGGTGTTGTACCCCGCCGGGCTGCCAGGGCTGCGCGCAAAGGTGACGTCAATGGCTACAGCCAGGTCCGGCCGGATTTCGAACGGGGAGGTAAAAGCCCCGCCCAATACTTCTTCCTCCTGCACGGAGGCTACCGCCCACACATCCCAAGTATGGCGGATGCGCTGCAATTCTTGCAAGCAGGCCGTGACTGCCGCCACCGAGGCGCGGTTATCCAGGCTGTGACCAGCCACCCAATCACTGGTGAGATCGATTGGCGATTGGGCAAAGGAAATCAAATCACCGATACGCACCAGGTCGGACACTTCGGCAGACCGCAACCCGGTATCGACGAACAAATACTTCATATCCACGGTTCGGCCAGAAGCCTGGTCGTCCGGCAGCAGCCAGGCTGGCGGCTGAACGACGTAGCCGGGCAGCTCGCGTCGTCCGTGAACCGTCACCAGCGTGCCAGGCAGAATGCGGGCGTCAATGCCGCCAATTTCCGTGAAGCGCAGCAGCCCATCCTCAATGCCGGTGACCATCATCCCGATGCCGTCCATATGCGCCGAGAGTAACATGCGACGGTGCGGTTCGGCAGCTTCGCCGCGTTTCAAGCCGTGCAGGCTGCCAATGCGGCTTACACTGATTTCGTCCACCAGTGGCTGCCATTCTTCGGCAATCACCTCGCGAACCGGGTCTTCATACGCGGAAAGTCCCGGCAGGGACAATATCTTTTTCAAAAATTCTTTGAGTTCTGCCATAAGGGTTTTGGGGTAAGTCCTATTGATTACCCTGGCGGAGGCTCAATAACGATCTGGGTCTCGGTCGGGGTAGGCGTCTCGGTGGGGGCGATGGTTGGCGTACGTGTTGGCGGAACAAACAGTGTAAAGGTTTGGGTAGGCGTCCAGGTGACGGTGGGGGTTGGCGTTTCAGTCGCTGTCGGCAGCGTGAATACCGTCGTCGCCACGGTGGGGGTGCTGCTGGCGATGGTAGGTGTGCTGGTGGCAGTAATGGTGGGGGTGACCGTGGGTTTGGTTAATTCGCGCCCTACCTGCATGACCACGAACCCCAGGCAGTAGCACGGCAGTGTGGCAACGATGATAATGATGAGAATGGTTCTTAAACGCGCGCGGCGGTCAGCCCTGGAAATCATTCCTGTCCCTCCGGTCAAAGGTTGATCATATCATGCCGGGATGGATGTGACAAGCTGAAAAGCGGCTGTCCCTGCTGCTCTGCTTAGGTTGTCATCCTGAAAATTTTCTTGACAAATACATTTTTGACTTTTTTTATCATATAATATAACTATTATTGGCACTTGGTTCTTACGTTTAGGGAGGAAAGCAAATGGACAAGTTCTGCGTTCTTCAACCCGAAGGCGGCATCACCTCCGGCGGGCAATGGGCAACCGCGAGCTCTTTTGACCCGCCAACCTTAGGCAACAGCCAAAAATGTCCTGTCTGCGGAAAACCTGTTACTGCGCGGCGTTGGATGCCGCCGCATCAGGTCAAGCTTTCTCGAGCCAGACCGTCCAAGTGGGGAGATTTCATGTGGGGTCCAGCGACTTCCCTGCTGGTATCGAAAAATTTCAAGCAGATTTACGAACAGGAAGGTTTAACCGGAATCAGCTCGTTTTCGGATCCGTTTGAAGTGATGCGCATGGGTACACTCAAAAACGGCCAGTTTCCCATGGCTCCACCGGTGTACCATGTCGTCTATGTGTTATGGGGCGGCGCCAACCAGGATGATACTGCTTCGGGGCTAAAGTTGAGCCATCCCGCAGACGTCAAATGCACCCACTGCCGTTCCGTTCGCGCGGGGCGCAGCCAGGATCGAGTGTTAATTCGACCGGGAACCTGGAATGGGAAAGATGTTTTCATACCCAGGAATGCCCCGGTGCCTTTCCTGGTGACAGAACGATTCAAACAAGTGGTAGAGGATCACCTCCTGACCAATGCTTGGTTCATCCCGGCTGAATATTATGCTTATGATTCAACTCGCTGGGGACAGTGGTATGTGAATGGGATGCCTGAAGTGGCTGACCGCGCCGAGCAGGTCGATGATGCCGTTCCCACCGTTGACGATAATACCGAACAAGATGATCGCGCCGGTCTCTCCGGTTCGTGGACCCCCTTGCGGGGCTGACCGAACGCGCGGTTTGACCGCAGCTCATCAGGACAAGTCCTGTAGGGTGGGTACCGCATTTGTATACTATCCTGATGTACTTACAGGACCCACCGGCATATTAAGTTGGTGCATGCACCAACCAAAACCACAAATCGTGGCTGCCCGAGCACGCGGTTTGACCGCAAAATTTTAGGGCAAGTCCTGTAGGGTGGGTACCGCATTTGTAACCACCGGTATATTAAGATAGAGCATGCACAACCGGAATGCACCAACCAAAACCGCATATCGTGGCGTTCGCCTACCCGAGCACGCGGTTTGACCACAGGTCATCAGGACAAATCCTGTAGGGTGGGTACTGTATTTGTATACTATCCTGATGTACTTACAGGACCCGCCAGCATTTTAAGTTTGTGCATGCAAAAACAGCATGCACCCTAAAAAACCATAAATCTCGCCGCTACTTCAAGCGCGGTTCGTCATTCCCCTTGACCTGGGTCATTTCCTGCCGCACGGCGTAATAGAGGTTCTCAGCTTTCAACTCGGTCAGCGAGTAGCACGGCGCTTCCAGGTTATCTGCCAACGCCTGTGCCAGTCCCTGGTCAAAGGCCACATGCTCCATGTTGATCACCACGCTGTGCACTTTATCCTCCGCAATCTGCGAGGCGAACAGATAAGCCTCTTCATTGGGCGGCATTTTTCCCATGGACACGTTGCCCGCACCATCGGTGAGCACAATCAACAGCGGCATTACGTCCGGGTGCAGCAATTTCTCGCGGCGCAGGATTTCATACGACATTTTTAAACCCGCAGACAGCGGTGTCTTGCCTCCCACTGGAATATCCACCAGCGCGCGGTTTGCCAGCACTACCGAATTGGTTGGCCGCAGCACAAGCGTGGCGCGGTCCTTCTGGAAGACGATCAAGCCTACCCGGTCGCGGCGCTGATAGGCATCTGTCAACAGTGACAGGATAGCTCCTTTGGTAGCTTGCATGCGTTCAGCCACCGCCATCGACCACGAGGCATCCACCAGGAACAGAATCAAGTTGGCTGCCCGCCGCACGCGAATCTTACGCATATAGTCGCCAGGGCGCACCGAGAAAGCCACCCGCTTGCGGTCTTCGGCGCGCTGACGCTGAAACGGCGCAGCCGCGCGCAGTGTGGCGTCAAAAGCCAGGTCGTCGGCTTTGCCGGGTGACTGACGCGCCTGAATATAACGTCCGCGTTTGCGCTCGGTGTGCGTACGCGAACGTCTCCCAGGGAAGCGCCGCATCATTTTATCCAGCGGCGTGTCCAGCCGGCGCGGCTCGAACTGCTGACCGACGCGCACACGTTCACCGCCGTCCCACCAGTTGGCATTCCTCTGGTCGAAGACGTCGTCTTGTTGCCCGGGGTTGGGGGTTCCCTGAGGGAGCGTTTCCTCGGTGGTCGCGCCCTCAGTTATGCTTTTTTTTGGCGCGCTTGCTCATCCTCGACATCCACTGGCTCGTCGCTGCGCTGACCGGTGGTGGAGCTGGCGCCTTGCAGACCTTCAATGCGGTCCTGCAGTTCTTCCATGGTGATTTCTTCCTGATGGAATGGTCCGCGGCGGATGCGGTGCGGCAGAGCCAGTTCAGCAGCCAGAGCAATGTCGCGACCGTTGATCGCCAGGCGGCCGTCAAACGCGGCCTGAGCCCGCGCGGCTTTGAGGATCACCAGGTCCGCTCGGTGACCATCGACGTGCAGCGAAGCGGTCAACTGGGCAATCGAGAGCAGGTCGCGGCTGGCATAGCCAACCTCGTCGATCAGACGTCGCGCATGTTCAATCTGACGGGACAATTCCTGCTCTTTGTCCAGGAAGTCCTGGCGGAATTTTTCGGGGTTCGCCTCGAAGTCCAGATTGCGTTCCATAATCATGACGCGCTCGCGCGCGTCGCGAATTCCGTAAATTTCCACGGAGAGGGCAAAGCGGTCCAGTAGCTGCGGGCGGAGATCGCCTTCTTCGGGGTTCATGGTTCCCACCAGAATAAAGCGTGCCGGATGGCTGAAGGAAATACCCTCGCGCTCGATGATGTTCATACCCATGGCGGCTGAATCGAGCAGCACATCCACCACATGATCATCCAGCAGGTTGACCTCGTCAATGTAAAGCAGCCCGCGGTTGGCTGCTGCCAGAACGCCGGGTTCAAAGTGGCGCTCGCCTTTCTGGATGGCTTTTTCAATATCCAGTGTGCCCACCACCCGGTCTTCGGTGGCTGAAATCGGCAAGTTAATAAACGGGGTGGAACGGGTGTGGTGCGGCAGCACCTCGCCGCGCGCCGAGCGTTCGCGGCACTCAGTGCACCAAGTGGATGGGCGCTCCGGGTCGCAGCCAAAGCGGCAATCGGTCACCACGCTGACCTGCGGCAGCAGTGCAGCCAGGGCGCGTGCAGCAGTGGATTTGGCTGTGCCGCGCTCGCCGCGGATTAAAACGCCTCCAATGCGCGGGTCAACGGCGTTTAGGACCAGGGCGCGTCGCATGCGCTCCTGTCCTACGATGGCGGTAAATGGATAGATGACGGGCATATTCAGTCAATTCCTGGATTACAAAGTTTGAACTTGCCGGATAAGTGTACCACCGCCGGGAAGAAGGTAACAAGGAATTAGCGCCGCTCGATGCCTTGCAAAGCGTTGAAAATCTCGTTCGCCTGGTATAGCCGATTTCGGGCGTAACCCGTTATTTCACGTATTACGCCAGCTTGTTGAAGCTTGTCCAGGTAATCTTGAGCTGTTTTCTTGGGTATAACCAATCCATCCGAGACCTGCTTGACGGACACAATAGGCCGGGAAAAGAAGAAATCAACGATTCCTGACATTCTGGCAGGATTGCGAGCCTGCTCAATGAAAGTCTGGTATTTATTTCGTAGTTGTTGCAGGCGTTCCATGCGAATTATGCTTGCCTGGGCTTGTTCGCTCACACCGCGTAAGAAGAATAGTAACCATGTATCCCAGTCCCCCTCCTGAGAGACCTGAAGAAGTAGGTCATAGTATTGTTGCCGATATCGTTCGATATAAGTGCTCAAATTAAGTAACGGCTGGGTTAACAACCCCCATTCGCTCAACAACAGCACAATTAACAGCCTACCTACCCGGCCGTTTCCATCCAAGAAGGGATGAATGGCTTCAAACTGATAATGGATCAAGCCAATTCGTACCAGAATTGGAATCTTCGTGTCAGAGTGAATAAATTTCTCAAAATGATCTAAAGCCTGATTCATCTCATCGATTGGCGGTGGCACAAACACGGCAGAGGTTGGTGTGCTGCCCACTGGACCGATCCAATTCTGGCTGCGCCGGAATTCACCGGGTGTCAATGATCCACCACGCACATTTTCAGTCAATATGGCATGCACTTCCCGGATTAATCTCAGGCTGACCGGCAAAGTCTTCAAACGTTCTAACCCAAATTCTAGCGCCCGCACATTGTTATGCACCTCTCTGACATCATCTGCTCTTTCAAAGAAAGAGAGTTGGGCTGCTTCGTAAGTGAATAGGTCAAACAAAGAAGCATGTGTGCCTTCGATGCGTGAGGAAATCACTGCTTCTTCCCGTATAAATGGCTGGATTAATAGTCGAGGGAAAGGGAAGGATAACACCATGGCAGACAGACGGCTTAGTTCCCGTTCGGCATCTCCCAGTGCTGACACCAATCCAGTCGACCAAGATAGTTCTGGCGGTAATGGATTGGGAATAAACGTCCAAAAACCGTTGGGAGTGAATAATGTCTTTCCTGCAGCCTGGCTGTGGAAATCTTTGGGATTCATAAAATCATCCTCGAAGACGAGCAAAGTGTAATTATAGTCATTCTATATTAACACTTTAAGCCTTAAGTGTAAATAAGAGATCCCCATAGTTACACTTTAAGCCACAAGTGTAACTATGAATTTGGCGCGTTTGAAAATATTTCAGTGTCCCAAATTAACGGCAGCAGGGACGTCTGCCCGGACGCCCCTGCTTTTGAGTCAACACCCATTGCTCAACAGGAGTTTGCTAAACTGCACTGGTGACCCCTTGCGCAGTCAGCCACTCCTGAATCTTCAAATCGATTTGGTCTCGTATGGTACGGAAAACCGCCAGGGTCTCTTGCTCGCTGCCCTCAAATTTAGCCGGATCGTCAAACGGCCAATGCAGCCGCATGCCCATGCCGGGGAAAATCGGGCATTTTTCTTCCGCGTTCGAGCATACCGTGATCAGATAGCCAAAGTGTTGCTTTCCAATAAATGCGGCTAATTCTTTCGAACGCAGCACTGCGGTATTGACGCCAATTTCATCTAAAACACGCAGTGTGTATGGATTCAACCCTTTGGGTTCAAGCCCGGCACTGTACACCTCGAAATAATCCCCGGCGCGTTTCCGCAGAATGGCTTCCGCCATCTGGCTGCGCGCCGAATTACCGCTGCATAAGAACAAAACCCTGGTTTTTTCCACAACAACCTCTAGAGCGTTTTTTCCATTGTAACGATCTTGTATTAACCTACGTCAAACGCCGGGTTATGGATTGGTTAACGGTTCGTCCCACGCTCAAAGCGCAGCGGGCGTACGCCGTTGAAGGTCACCAGCAGCGAAACACCCATATCCGCCAGCACAGCCATCCACATGGTGGTCAGGCCAGCCAGCGCCAACAGGATGAAAATAGCCTTGGTCACCAGTGAAAAGGCGATGTTTTGCACCATAATGTTGCGGGTAAAGCCGGACAGACGGAAGGCATATGGCAGCTGACGCAAGTCGCTGGCCATCAATACCACATCCGCGGTCTCCATAGCCTGGGCTGAACTGGCGCCTCCCATGGCGATTCCAACCGTGGCAGCTGCCAGTGCGGGGGCATCATTGATGCCGTCGCCTACCATGACGACCTCGCCTATCTGCTTGCGCAGGTCCTTCACCGCCTCAACTTTGTCCTGCGGCAGCAGCCCGGCATGGACCTTATCCACGCCCAACGCCTGTGAGACGGACGAGGCAGCCCGCAGGTTGTCACCGGTGAGCATAGCGATGTCTTTACCCAGCGCCTTCAGCTCCGCGATCACCTCACGGCTTTCCGGTCGCAATTCATCGGCGACTGACAGATAACCGCGCACATGGTCGCCGTCGCAGACCAGCATGGTCGTTTGCCCCAGTTCCTCAGCCGAATCAATCCACTGGCACAACAGATCGCTATGCGGATGTTCTTCATCAAAGAGGCGGTGATTGCCAATGGTTGCCGTCTTTCCATTAACCTCGCCCTGCAGACCACGTCCGGCTAACGTAATGACCGCTTCAGCTGGCGGGTAGCGCTCAGCCAGGCCGCGCTTCTCGGCAGCGTTGACCACTGCCTGTGCCAGCGGGTGGCTTGAACGCCGTTCGATCGAGGCTGCCAGCGCCAACAGATCGTCACAATCTTCACAGGTGTCATCGCAAACGCAAGTGATGGAACGCGCTTGCGCAACCACCGGCAGACCTGACGTCAAGGTACCCGTTTTATCAAAAGCCACTGCCTGGATGCGTTGCAGCGCTTCCAGGTGGACACCGCCTTTGATCAATACACCGCGCCGCGCTGCTGCCGTGATCGCCGAAACGATGGTCACCGGTGTGCTGATAACCAACGCACACGGACAGCCAATCACCAGCATGGCTAAACCGCGGTACAACCAGCCGCGCGTGCCGTCAGCCAGATTTAGGAACGGTTCACCCATCAGCAACGGCGGCACAACCGCCACCAGCAAAGCCAGCACCATCATCGCCGGAGTGTAATATTTGGCGAATTTGTCGATAAAGCGTTGTGCCGGCGCACGCACCGATTGCGCTTCCTCCACCAGGTGGATGATGCGTGCCAGCGTGTTATCCTGGACCAGTCGGGTGACCTCAACCTCGAGCGTACCCCCACCGTTGACCGTACCGGCAAATACTTCGTCTCCGCTTGTTTTCTCCGCCGGCATACTCTCACCCGTGATCGGCGCCTGGTTAATCCCGCTGGAACCACTCAGAATGGTTCCGTCCATGGGAATGCGTTCACCGCCTTTGACCAGAATCCGGTCGCCGAGTTTGAGCTGTTCAACCGCTATGTTAATTTCGCTGCCATCTGCGCTGATCAATAAAGCGCGCGCAGGTGCCAGTGCCGCCAGATCTCGCAGCGAGCCGCGCGCCCGGTCAGCGGTATAGCCTTCCAGCGCTTCAGCAATGACGAATAAGAAAATCAAGGAGGCAGCTTCAGGAATTTCGCCAATGATTACGGCTCCAATGGCTGCTGCGGTCATCAGGAAATTGATGCTGAAACTGCGGTTGATCAGCAGATTATTAATGGCGCTGCGCGCAATTGGGAAGCCTGCCAGCGCCAGCGCGATGATCTGCAGCGGATTCGTCCACACTTCCGGCACACCCACCAGGCGCAGGAAGAAGCCAGCCAGAATCAGTCCGCCGCCAACCAATGCCAGGCGGTTTTCACGGGAGGAGAAAAGATATTTAATAAAGCCAGGAAAGAATTTTGTTCTCTGATTTTCCGGTGTGCGTAGCTCAGGTTCCTTCAGACTGTAACCCAGTTTTTCAACCCGCTGACGGATGACGTCCTCCGTCACCTGCCCTTCGATCACCATCTTAGTGGTCGCCAGGTTAACCTCTACCGATTTAACACCTTTCAGCTTGCCAACCCCGCGCTCAAGCGTCAGCACACAATCGGCACAGTCCATGCCTTTAATGAGATATGTTTGTTTGGTTGTCAATGGCTTTTCTTACGCCTCCATTTTAATTTGGTGGGATACATGCTCCAACCCCCGCTCGTACAATTCGCGGATATGTTCGTCATCCAGCGCGTAATACACCACCCGGCCTTCCTTGCGGTACTTGACCAGGTTCAAATTGCGCAGCAGCCGCAGTTGATGCGAAACCGCACTCTGACTCATACCCAACACCACCGCCAGGTCGCAAACACACAATTCGTGGTCTGAAAGAGCTGAAATAATGCGCAGCCGGGTCGGGTCAGACAGCGCCGAGAAGATCTGCGCCAGGTGACCGGCAACATGGCTGTCGATCAGCGTTCGGCTGGCAGTCTGCACCTCGTCCAGATGGATGATGTTTTCTTCACATGCGGCAACAGATTTTGTCAACATTTCTAACCTTTGAATATATGAGCAAGTGTTCATATATTACACCAAAATATATATTTCTGCAAGTCATATTAATAGTGGACAAATTTCATATCAGGTTTACGTCTGTTTCTGTTATTGAGGAAGCGTCACCTGCACCCGTGTCCCCTGACCTGGCTGCGACTCGACTCTCAATATGGCGCCAATCAATTCAGCCCGTTCAGCCAGCCCGAGCAGCCCAAAATGACCCTGGTGAGCGAATTCGTCCGGCGTTTCCGGTACCACAAAACCCACCCCGTCATCCTGCACGCTGAATCCCACCGATTCCGGCGTGAAATTAACGGTCAGCTGCACCCGCTGCGCATCAGCATGCTTGCGTGCATTGGTCAGCGCTTCTTGAGCCATGCGGTATAGCGCTAATTCAACTTCAGGCGCCAATCGCTGCGGCTCGCCGCTGGTCGAGTAGGCAACTTCCAGTCCCCCAGTCGCCGAGGTCTCTTTTGCCAGCATTTCCAGCGCAGCCGTCAGCCCCAGGTCTTCCAGGTAAATCGGCCGCAATCCGCGCACCATGCGCCGTAAATTGGTGATGGTTTGCTCGGTCATCTGCCCTAACTGATCAATCGATGCGCGTTCCTCTGGCGTGTCAGCCGAATCGCGTGCCAGCTGAAGACGCTGATTGAGCGCGATCAAAGCCTGCAGTGTGTCGTCGTGCAGCTCGCGCGCCAGACCGCGGCGTTCTTTCTCCACCCCATCGGTGATGGCGCCAATATAGCTGCGTAAGGCATCTTGAGCGGATTCCAAATCTTCCGCGGTGCCGCTTAGCGCGTTCTGCAAATTGCGAATTTCTGCAATACCGCCCACCGGTTCGCGAAGGCCTTCGAAGTCGCCGCGCGCCAGGCTGGCAGCCTTGACCTCCAGCTTCTGCAGCGGCTGGACGATTTGCCGTGCCCCGAACAACAAAGCCACCAGCGCCAACACCAGCAGCGGCACCAGGATCAGCGGCGCCGACTGAGTGGTGCTCAAAAACGGCGTGGCGATTTCTTCCCAATTCTCCTCCAGCACCAAAGCCCAGCCAGCCTGTGGGATATAGCTGAAGGCTGTCACAAGGTCTCCATGGTGACTCGGCACCGAATTGACGCCGCTCTCGCCGTTCAAAGCCTCTGTAACGCCCGGATATTCATTCACAACACCCAGCGTTTCAGCTTCACCTGAGTAATACAATACCGCGTTAGCCTGATTGACAACCAGCAGCCGTGCCTGCTCGGTGGTGAGAATCGATGCGACTGCCTGCTGGATTCCTGGTGCAGGAGAAAAACCCCCCACCAATACGGTGCCGTCGGACAATTTCAATCCCACCAGCTCGAGGATGCCATCAGGCTGCGTATCGGCCATGAGGACCGCACCAGACGGCTGACTGGCTTTAACTTGAGCCCAAAATTCAGCCTGCCGTTCCGGCAGATCTGCCAGAAATTCTCCACCGCTGCGAGCCACGATCAAGGCATTTTGTGCATCGTAAAGGCCCAACCCACCGCTGAATTCGGCATGGATCAAATCCATGGCGGGGTTAGTTCCGTCCAAAGGCACGCCGGATTCGATCAACTGGCCCACCGTGCGCAAACTGGACACTTTGTGATCCAACTGCATCGAGAGCGCATCCGCCACTGCCCGCACAGCCCTTAAATTGCGGTCACCAACCAGCTGGACCATGGCCTCATGGTGCAGACTTTGACTGATGAACACCACCGCCAGCATTAATATCGCCAGCGGCAGTATGGCTATCAGGAAAAATTGGAGGGTAAATCCCCGCCAGCGCAGCCCGGGTAGTGGCAGGATCGGACTGGATTCTTTGGTCAAGGTTAGAATCCTGGTTCAGCCCCGGCCAGGTCAGACGGCAGCAACCCCAACGAAACCCCGCGCATCACAGCTTCGGTGCGGCTGGCAGCCTGCAGCTTTTGAAAAATGTGCGCGAGATGGTTTTGCACCGTGCGGTCGCTGATATGCAGCGAAACCCCAATGGCTTTATTGGTCAGCCCCTTGCCCGCCAGAGTCAGGATTTCCAATTCGCGTTCTGTGAGCGGTTCCACCATGGGATTCGGAGGGTCAACCCGCGTGATTAAGCGCCGCGCCATGGCAGCGTCCAGCACATCCCGGCCTTCAGCCACCTCCAAAACAGCCCGGACAATCTCATCCGGCGAGGCGGTTTTGAGCACATAGCCGTTGGCGCCAGCGCGCAGCACCGCCTGGACATAAGGCTCATCGTCGTAGGCAGTCAACACCAGCACGCCTACGCGCGGATAGTTGGTGTGAATCCAGCGGGTAACCTCGATGCCGCTAATTTCCGGCATTTGCACATCCAGAACGGCAACGTCCGGCGGCTCCTGGTCAATCAGCACGGTCGCCTGGCGTCCATTGTCAGCTTCCGCCAATACCTGAATTTTCCCGCTGCGCTCTAAAAACTGACGGATGCCCGCCCGTACAACAGCGTGGTCATCCGCCAGGATAACGCGAACCTTTGGTTCAATTCTCGCATCTGTCATGGTGTGATTATAAATCAATCACCCGTCACAGGTCGAATTTCATTCTTTGGGGGTAGCTACGGCTAATATAGATCCGCTGCCTCAAACTGGCTGTTATAGATAGAGGCATAAAAGCCATTCTTTGCCAGCAGCTCCTCATTGGTGCCCTGTTCGACGATGTCGCCATCGTTCATCACCAGGATCCAATCCGCATTGCGGATGGTGGACAGACGGTGCGCGATGATAAAGCTGGTGCGCCCCTCC
>DATMXL010000036.1:0-3697 GCA_035561555.1 Bellilinea sp. | reverse complement strand
GGTCGAAGCAATCTTCATTAATTTATCTAAGGAAAAGTTTCCAGCACTTCTATCTGGATAAAAAAAAGCAGATCGCCACGCTCACCTTGTTCGCTCGGTCACAGACCGCCCTGCAGGCGCGATGACATGGCAAACTCTAGTCAAACAACAAATTAGGTGAGATGGAGTACTCCGGAATACGGTGAAGCGCTGGCTAAATTGAGACCATGAGAGTAAGTTCACTCAAGGTGATTTTTGGGAATATAAAACAGGAGCCTAGGGTTTATTAGGCTCCTGTTTTTCCTTCGGATAGAAATCAATCAAAAAGTTGTTTCAATTCCGCGATGTGTTGATCCTGCACCTCAACCGTGAGCCTGGCTTCGGGGTGCAGCATCAGATACCGCTTTAAAGGCATCTTTCCACTGCGGATGGTGCGCTCGACAAAATCACCAGTAAGATCAACTCTACTATCTCATTCTGATAAGTTCATCATTGCACGACTTTTTATGATGTCACCGCTCAATAACATCCAAACACGTTGAACTTTGGTATACCAAGGCCAATTTGTTTCGTTGCTGTGACAGTCAAAGCAGGCAAGTTGCGCTAATCCCCGAAGGACTATCCCAGTTCGGTTCTGACGAATTCGTTGGTTGGTGTAACATTCTTTCTGTAAAATGCTGAACCTTAACAAAAGTGGTGAGTCAGAAGTATCCTTAGTGTCGGCAAAGAGCATAAGGAGAAGCCAATGACTCACCAAAATGATTGTACCTTTGCACCAGAGCTAGCGGAAAAGGGATTGGAAGCAGTTCCAGAATTGCTGCGTGTCCTGATCAACAATGTCATGCAGGTGGAACGATCCAAGTACCTGCAAGCTGAAGAGTACGAACGGACCGAAGATCGGAAAGGGCACGCCAACGGTTTCAAACCCAAGACCGTCAAGACCCGCATGGGTGAGATCACTTTCGCGGTACCGCAAGTTCGAGAGGGAGGCTTTTACCCCTCCGCTTTAGAGAAAGGTCTGCGCAGTGAGCGGGCCTTGGTCACCACCCTGGCCGAGATGTATGTGCAAGGAGTCTCAACCAGGAAGGTCAAAGCCATCACCGAACAGTTGTGTGGCATTGAAATCTCTGCCATGCTGGTCAGCCGGGCGGCAGCTCAACTGGACGAAGTGCTGCAGCAGTGGCGAGAACGGCCATTATTCGGCAGCGACAACCTGCCGCCGCAAACCAGCGCACTGGTCAAACGCGCGGTGGCCTACCTGCATCAAAATTACACCCGTCCGCTTACCCGCTGGGAAATTGCCGCTGCTGTTGGTGTCAGCGAAGATTATTTGACCCGGGTCTTCAACCGTGAATTGGAAATTTCTCCCTGGGATTATTTAAACCGCTACCGAATTCTGCAGGCGAAGGCCTTGCTGCGCAGCACATCGCGGAGCATCACTGAAATCGCGCATCAGGTGGGATTTAAAGACCAGGCGTATTTTAGCCGGGTGTTTTCCCGCATAACTGGTATGACTGCCGTTGAGTACCGCAATAAGAGTGGGAATCGGCAGGTATAATTTACCTATGCTTCCCCCCACCGAATCACACGACCCAGCCAGCCGTTCGGAAATTTATGGGCTGGCAACCATCGCCGGGCACGCCACCACGCCCCGCGACCTGCGGATCAAAGCCATCCGGGCTTTGGCGCGCATCCCCGATCAGAATGCCATCCGAGTACTGGGGGAGATGGCATTGTGGGAACAGGATGAGGAGTTGCGCAACGAGGCCAACCGGTCGCTGGAGGCGACTTTCGGAGACGATTTGCCGGAGGTACTCGAGAGTATTCGTCAGGAGTTGACTGGGAATTGGGTGGAAAGTAACCCAGATGAAGACGATGACGAAGATGAAGAGACTCAGAACGCCAGTGAGTACCAGATTGTAAGGCAACCGGAGTACCAAACCTCCAACCAGACCCCCCGCGTGGAAGGTACACCGCTGGGGCTGTTATGGGTGGTCCTTGGCCTGGTGATACTCGGCGGGGTGCTGTACTTCATGTTTTTCCGCTAGAATGCACAGCGTAAGTCCTGTGGTCAGTAATTGCCGTCGTTACTGGCAAGTGAATTAACCGATAAATCTGACCTGCCTCTTACGGTCGTTGTAGCGGGATCACCCTGGCAGGTAGAATGTAATTAGGATCGGGTCCGCGTTGTGATCCCAGAGGCATATAATCTCGGATAGAGAGTGTTAGCTTAGAGCAGGCAGGATCGGTTGGGCTAGAGCACAACGGGAGATCATCGTTTGACAACTCAAGGCAGTAACCGTCGGTGAGTTGCTCCAGACCAGAGCATTCACGCGTGAAATAGTAGACAAAGAATTTTTCTGTATTATTCACCGAATGGGCATAGCTGTTCGCAGAGTTTAATAGATCTTCGTCCGCTCGGTTGGCGAAACCTAATAATCTGGGTGTAGAGTTAAGCCCTAATCCTACGTAGGTTGCATTGCCAGTCTGGGTGCCGAGAGTACCCACTACTGCGTAGACAACCTGGCTACCTACCGGGAGGGGAAAAGAGTATTGATACGTAGTATCTTGAGTGTCTCCAAGACAGTTCATCCCAATCGGAGAGCATTTCGGTCCGACCATGTTGATGGGGGGTGGCTCCACCCGCAAGAATGGCATCAATTGATCGAGCGCCAAAGGTTGGTCCCAGCGCTGTGCCACAGCCTGCACCAGATTATTCAGGTCACCATTCAAATAAAACTCATCCGATATTTGCTTTTCTTCTGGCTCAGTAAAGGGTGGATATGCAACAGGCAGCCGGTTTGGTCGTGTATCCCGCACGCGCAAAACGACCAGCGGCAGATCCTGTCTCCATTTGGTCGAGCGAGCGTCCTCCCCGCCGCCATCAAATGGCATGGCATAACGGATAATTGTGACAAAATCATCCGCCGATTCGTCCAGCCCTAAGATCATATTTGACGGGATTTGCTCAGTGAAGATATCTGATTCGGCGACTGAGATCGCATCCAGAGTATTGCGGATGGTTTCATCCATGACTAGATCGGGTGTGATGATGAAGTACTTTTGTTGGTCAAAAGCATCCCCCGATTGCCCCTCAATTACCTTGTGATTAATGCTGTTGCTTAAACTGGCAAAATTGATCACCCGTTCCTGGTTTTGGGGGACCTTATTGAAGAATCTGTTCAGCAGAAGTGGTGTGCCTTCCATTAATTTATAGGTTGCGCTGTTCTTGTCGAAATCACCCTGGCGTGTGAAATGGTAAGTCTGCAAACCAAAATAATGCGCTGGTGGGGGCAGAACACCCAGGATGATAATCGCTTCACGCGGATCAAGCCGGTATGAATTATGATACCCTTCAAGATTGAGCCCATAGGCTGTGTCTGTAGCCGGATCGTTGTATTCCTCTGGCCAGGAAGGGATTGCAATTTGCACATATGGAGCGGCAGGATTGTTGCCCCAACAGGTACCGATTTCTTCGAATGAAACTGGGCAATCTTCGTTTGTGTAAAGCTTGAAATAGCCGCGTTCAACCTCAAAACCTTGTTTGCTGAGGTTATTCATGAGCTGACGGGCTTTGCTTTCTACTGAGCCAGGAACCTTATTCTCCGGCATGGGGCTTTCACCTGAGGCTCGATAATCCGTCCCAATCAGGACAAGCGAAAAAACGACCATTAGACAGACCAAGGTCTTAACGAAGGTCTTCATCTGAACCCCTCCT
>DATMXL010000035.1:0-8509 GCA_035561555.1 Bellilinea sp. | reverse complement strand
CCGCTTCTATGAGATTCAATCCGGTGCAATCCGCATCGACGGCATTGACATCCGCACAGTCACGCAGGCTTCGCTGCGCCGCCAGGTGTGCGTGGTTTCGCAAGAGCCGTTTCTTTTCCCGCGCACGCTCGAGGAGAATATCCGCTACCATAAACCCGATGCCACCCATGCCGAGGTGGTGGAAGCCGCACGGCTTGCCAATGCACACGACTTTATCGCAGCCTCCCCAGAAGGCTACCTGACCAAAGTACAGGAAGGTGGAGTGAACCTGTCAGTCGGGCAGCGTCAGTTAATCAGCATCGCGCGCGCGATCCTGGCTGAGCCGCGCATTCTCATTCTGGATGAAGCTACCGCCAACATCGATACAGTAACAGAAGTCACCATTCAAGAAGCTTTGAAACGCCTGCTGGAAGGACGTACTGCTATTGTCATCGCTCACCGGTTGAGCACGGTGCGCAATGCTAATTGGATTTACGTGCTGGACCAGGGTCAAATTGTTGAACAGGGCACACATGCCGAATTGTTGCAGCACAGTAAGTTGTACACGCAACTGTATGCGCGCCAGTTTTCCGACAGTGTTTAGAAGCTACGCGTCAAAATAAATCGGGTTGGAGATCAGTGCCGGCAGCATGGGGAGACCAGGCAGGAAGGCTCGCAGGATTTCCACTCGGGCGAAACCAGGCGCTGTCATTTGATAGGTCAAGTCGATATCGCCGTCTGCGGGCATGGTGAAAAGCACGTCGCTGGCTGCGCCAGTCACCACCCGCAGTACGTCGCCGGAAACCAGACCTAATCCGTTGATCTGAATCGATTTGACCTCGGTCCAGGGGACTGAGTCCCCCAGTATAGCCTCGCCGGCGCTAACTTCGATGGACAGACCGTTGGGGGCAAAGGTGATGTAGCTGTGTCCGGCGCGTATAGCAGCCAGAATGTCGCTGCTCCCGGCTGATTCAGCGTAGACGCCCATGGTGGGTCCACCGAGGAAGATGAACGGCGTATCGCGGTGGTAATCGCTGCCACCGCAGGCCGGGATCTTTTTTCCGGAGACTAACAATTGCTGCCAGTAGCCTACCGCACGCAAGTTAGATTCGCGCATGGGGCCATTCCAAACCTCAAGGCAATCAAAGGGCAGGGCAGTCAGGTCGAATTGGAAGGGGGCAATGGGTTCGAAGGGGTGATTGATGGTGATGAGTGCACCCCGCTGATGGGCGGATGTAAATTTCGCCTGGATTTCTGCGGCGGTGTTGGCCATGAAAGACCCGTCATAGGGTTGATCGACTCCCAAGAAGTTGGCATGACCTTTGAAATGCGTCCACTCGACGCCGGGGATCATGGTAACGCCCGGCAGACGAGGCAGTTCCGTTTTGGCAACCAGCTGGTTGTGATCGGTGACAGCAATAAAATCCAGTCCATTGCGTTTCGCCTTGAAGGCCAGTTCCTCCAGGGTATGCACCCCGTCGGACGCCAGGGTATGCGCATGCAGGTCGCCTTTGAGCAGACGCCGGCTTTTACCCTCCAACGATACCTCGTAATAGACCGTGACACCACCCGGCTCTACTTTGTAAGCTCCCACGAGTACCTGCCACTCGCCTGGGAGGATGCGGCACGGCCGGTAACCCGGCGTGGCATATTCCTCACTGACGGTGATTTCGCTTTTATCCGAGCCGGAAGCCCCCACTTGATTGTCGTCCGGTCCGATTAAGCCTAGATCGATAATATTTCGATCGGAATGGTCGATCCACTCACCGTTTTCGATGAATGTCTGCTCTGCGGCGTGCCGGCTGTAGTCATATCGAAGTGTTAAAGCTTCCCACTCGAAATCGTCAGGGACTTCGAAGGGGACAGTAAAATAACTGCCTTGCTGGTTTGGGTGAATATGAATTTCAAAATTGGCGATGTGTTGCATGGTTCTCCAAGTTGACTAGGTTGGCAGCGGTTCGAGAACTTTTGCCAGGAAGCGTTCAATTTGGCGGTTCCAGTTGAACCAGTCGTGCTGACCATCTTCCTCGTGAAAGTCCAAGGGGATGCCTAATTTCTGGCAGGCAGTTTTGAATTGCAGATTGAGCGGATATAAATCCTCCTGGCGGCCGGTGGTAATAAATAGCCGCGGCAGGATGGAAGGATTAGCCGCAGCGCGCTGCAGCCAGGTGGCGGGATCGTGTTCGCTTCCGGACAATTTCGTCAGATCGCCAAATAAATAGGCAAACTCATCCTGGCGTTCGTCATGCGGATTGGAGGCTAGAATTGCAAGCGAGAGTACACCTGAAAAACTGGCAGCCGCAAAATAGCGTTCCGGGAAAGTGAAGGCGGCTTTTAGTGCGCCGTAACCGCCCATGGACAGACCAGCGATCAGCGTATTCTCGCGGCGCGGCTGGATGCCAAAGACATCTTGCAGGTAATGCGGCAGTTCCTCGGTCAAATAGCTGAAATATTTCTGGCCATTCGGCAGGTCGGCATAGAAGCTGCGGCCAACCGAAGGCATCACTACCACCAAACCATGACGTCGAGCCAGGATTTCAATGGGGGAAAAGCGCTGCCAGGCACTGGCGTCGTCGCTCAACCCGTGGAGCAGATACAGGACCTTGCGCTGGCTGACCGAGATGCCCTCCATCATTCCGGGCTCTGGCACGATAATGTTCAACGGCAAATTGACCTTTACGGTCTGCGGAAGGTGGTCGAGACGGATGAGCGCCATAATACCCTCGCTAATCTCCGCTCAATTCAACTGCGGATTTGACCAATTCGGGCGGTTTGTCGTCCTTCGAAAAGTTGATCAGCCAGGAGAAGCCAAAACTGATCACCATCAATGCCAGTGGAAACACTGTCAACAGAAAGCGCGAGGCACTGGCGGGATCGGGACCAGGATTGTTGCCGCTTTCGAAGCCAAAAAATCTGTTTACCAGAAGGAAGGCAGCCCCCGTGAATAGACCGTTAAGGCGGTTCATGAAACCCAGCGCATTGGAGATGATCCCTTCACGGCGCAGGTTGTATTTGCGGGTATCCTCGTCCATCACCTTGGCGCCGATCAAATCCATGGTGGTGATGACACCAGCGAAGCCAAAGCCTATCAGCGCACTGCCGACCGCCGCGGTGGTCAGCGAGTTGGCAAAATAAAGCGGGATGAATGCCAGCGCCAGGGCTACCAGAGCCACCCGCCAGACGGGGATGACGGTGTATTTTCGAACAAAGCGTGCCCACACCGCCACGCAAGCGATGGCGATGATCAAAACCGAGGCGAACAAGATCGTCTGCTGTGCGTCCTGAATTTTCAGCGTGTATTTGGCGAAAAATGGCAAAGAAGCCAGCACCAGGGACATGGCGGCGCTGTAAAAAGCATTGGTGAAACCAACCATCCAGAAGTTGCGGTTGGTGAAAAGATCTCTGAGACTGGACCACAGTGCTGGCTTTTTCTCCTCGACCTGGATAGCAACCTCTTTGGCGGTGATGGCCATATACAGAATGACCGCACCACCCAACAGGCCGTAAATGATGGCTGTCGGCATGAAGCCAATAGCGCTGGTGACAATGGGTGTAAGCGCAATGCTGATGATCATAGCCACCAGTTGGAAAGCCTGGCGCATGGCATTGGTGGAGGCGCGGGCAGCATCCGTGCGGAACAATTCCGGGAAGAGAGCGCCGTAGTTGGCGTTAATGACCGAATCGAGCGTGCCGGTCAGAATGTAAAACAGCATGGCATAAGCGAACAGGCTGTTGCCCGCCAGAAACGCCGGGGTCGAGTAGAAGGCGATGAAGGTCAAAACTAGCAGCGGCGTGCCGATCATCAGCCAGGGGCGGCGCCGACCCCAACGCGTGCGTGTGCGGTCAGAAAGGAAGCCATAGATTGGGTTATCCAACGCGTCGATGAAGGTATACACAAACAGAATCGTGGCTAATTGGACAGTGGTCAGCCCCAACCGGTCTACATAATAGATGGCGGCATAGGTTTTAAGCATGTTGATCGGAATCGACGTCCCGAACATCCCGATGGCGTAATTAAACGACTTGAGTTTTTCAGTATTCATGGAGAGCTCCCCTGACCAGAAATGAGTATGCCAAACCGGATCGACTCAACGCTTGAACTTGATTATAGCGACGATTGAGAAAAAACTTTTCCTCCCAGATGGAGATTAATCGGGATTCACCCTTAGGAAATACCTGCCGCCCAGCCTGTTTTGGTTATAGTTAAGTAAAATCGTAACACCGTCGGATCCTTTCGGAGCATCTATGCCGCTAAATATTCACCTGATTTTCAAAACACACCTGGACGTTGGTTTCACGGATTACGCTGCTGTGGTGGTAAAGCAGTATTTTGAGCGCTATATTCCCAATGCCATCCAGTTGGCAAAAACGATGGGTGAGCGCGAGTCCCCTGACCGCTTTATTTGGACCACCGGCTCCTGGTTAATCTATGAGTATCTGGAACAAGCCGATACCCGGCAGCGGCAGGAAATGGAAAATGCCATCCAGCAGGGCGATATTGCCTGGCATGCACTCCCATTCACCATGCACAGCGAATTGATGGATGTTGACTTGTTTCGCCTTGGGCTCTCGTTGTCTCAGCGCCTGGATGCCCGGTTTGGCAAGCACACCATCGCAGCCAAGTTCACCGATGTTCCCGGTCATACCCGCGGTATTGTTCCGCTTTTGGCTGAAGCAGGCGTGAAATTCCTGCAGGTAGGCGTCAATGGAGGCTCAGCCGTACCCAAAGTGCCGCCGCTGTTTCGCTGGCAGGATCCCACGGGCAGCGAATTGATCGTCATGTACGAAGGCAGCTATGGGAATACGTTCATTTTACCGGGGGGAGAGACTGGATTGGCTTTTGGTCATTCGATGGACAACCTGGGACCGCAAAATGAAGCCGAGGTGGTTGAGGTTTATCGTTTATTACGCGCGGAGCATCCGGACGCCGTTGTTTTCGCTTCGACTTTGAATGCATTCGCAGAACAAACCCTGCCGATGAAAGACAGCCTGCCGGTGGTTACTCAGGAGATTGGCGACAGCTGGATCCACGGCGTCGGCAGCGACCCGGTCAAGGTGAGTCAATTCCGTGAACTGCTGCGACTGCGGTCACATTGGTTGAAGCTTGATCCTGGCTTAGCGCAGGATCTGGATTTTGACCGGTTTCAACGCAGATTGCTGTTGGTGCCAGAGCATACCTGGGGTATGGACGAGAAAACCTGGCTGAATGACCACGAGGCCTATTCGTCAGACGATTTTGCAGCAGCACGGGCAAAGCCCAACTTTAAAGCATTTGAATCATCTTGGGCTGAACAGCGCGCGTACATTGATGAAGCCGTCGCGGCGCTAGGTGATTCGACTCTGGCACAGGAAGCTCAAGCCCGGCTGGCTGCCCTCAGCCCGCAAGTACCGACGTTCCCGTGGATTGGACATCCCCTGGTGGAAAATAAAGAAGTCCGATCAGCCTGGCTGCGCGGCACAGGAGATCCATATACTGGGGCTTTGACTGACCTCAAAGACACTCATACAAACCGAATTCTCGCGGACTTTAAACACCCCCTAGGTTGGCTGCGCTACCAAACTTTCTCGGGGGTAGATTATGAGCGCTTCTTTCACCAGTACATTCGACCCGAAGAGCAGAATAACGTCTGGAGCCGCGAGGATTTCACCAAGCCGGGCATCGAAATAGCTCATCCCATCAGCCGGCTCTGGCGGCTGGAAGCTACCGGCTTCTATGGCGAGGATAACGAATGCTGGTTCGGTTTGAATCTGGAAGAAGAGATAGAAGCCAATTATGGCTGCCCGCGGAATGTTTACATGCATTACCTGTTCAGCAATGAACGGCCTGAAATCGAAATTGACCTGCGGTGGTTCGAAAAGCGGGCCTGCCGATTACCGGAGGCGCTGTGGCTGTCCTTTATTCCGCCTTCAACCGGGGAAGCTCAATGGTTCATCGAGAAACTTGGGCAGGAAATCTCACCTTTTGGCGTAGTGGAGAATGGCAACCGCCATCTGCACGCTTGCAGCCGGGTGCGTATGGAGAGTGATGATTTGGTAATGACCATTGAGTCCCTGGATGCTCCCCTGGTCGCGCCTGGCTGGCCAGCCTTGCTGGACTTCAACAACGAGCAACCGGATATGACTCAGGGGGTTCACTTCAATCTGTACAATAACCTGTGGGGCACCAACTTCCCCATGTGGCTCGAAGACGACTGCCGTTTCAGGTTTCGGCTCAGGTTTGAGACCAAATAATTCATTTTCATGCAGGTTAACTGCCTATTGTTCATCGGTTGACGAAAGGGCGAGGTGAAAACATTATGGCGAATTGGTGGGTGATTCTGATCGGCTTGCTGGGCGGTGTAGCTGTTGGACTGCAAGCGCCGCTGGCTGGCGCAATGGGGCAACGAGTCGGCGGCACGGCCAGCAGTTTTATTATTCACATCAGTGGGGCAGTATTTTCTGGGTTGTGGCTGTTGGTTCGCGGCGGTGAACGCATCCGTGAATGGCGCAGCCTGCCCTGGTATATGTTGGCGGCCGGCGTCTTCGGCCTGATTCTTTACCAGACGATCAGCGTTACCCTGCCGCGGCTTGGCAGCACTATGATGGTGGTGCTGATCATCATCGGTCAACTGGTTTTAGGTGTGATCATCGATCATTTCGGTCTATTTGGCGTGACTCAGCGACCGGTGGATCTGCTGCGGATTTTAGGCATTGGCACACTCATTCTGGGAGGTTGGCTTATCGCGAAGTAAAGCGGTAAGATTGGTATACATACAGGTGCAACCCCTGCGATTTTGGATGGAATTAAGAACGTACACCTGAAAAGGATGAGACCATGTCGAATACTCCTGAAATCAACGTTCAACGCCGGCGGAAGGGCGAAAAACCAACGGGACGTGCGGTTGCACCCCGGCGGCGCGATACTGGCGGCGGGCAGGGCGGCAGCTCTGGCGGTGGTATGGGTGGCAGTCCATTCGGCGGCGGGGGAGGAGGAGGCGGATTATTCACGCCTACGCGCGGAAAGGTGGGCGGCTGCGGAAGCATCATTGCGCTTATCGCGATTGTGGTTCTGTATTTGTTCCTATCCGGGGATGACGGCTTGAGCGGTGACCAGGGGCAGGTTCCGCTTGACCAGCCAACTTTCGAAGGCGAGGGACCCACCCGGGTCCTGGTGACGAATACACCGCGGGCGACCCGCGTTCCATCCACTTCTGGATCTGGCGACACCTGGACGGTGATGCTGTATCAAGATGCCGATGACCAGGTGCTGGAACAGGATATCTTCCTGGATCTTAATGAGGCCGAACGGGTCGGCTCAACCGATAAGGTAACCATTGTTTCGCAGATGGATCGTTTCCTCGGCGGTTTTCAGAGCGGGGATGATTGGACTTCTACCCGGCGCTATCTGGTGACGCAGGACGATAACCTCAACGTCATCGGCTCTGAGTTGCTCGATGATTTGGGCGAAACCAATATGGCCGACGGCCAAACGCTGGTCGATTTCGTCAGCTGGGCGGTGGAGACCTACCCGGCTGACCGCTATGCCTTGGTGCTTTCTGATCACGGGTTGGGCTGGCCAGGCGGCTGGAGCGATCCAACCGGCGGCGCTGACCGCGGAACCGCACCGCTTATCGGCGCACTCCAGGGTGACTCGATTTACCTGGCTGAGCTGGAAGCCGCGCTGGCTCAAATTCAGTCCAATACGGGCATCGAGAGATTGGACCTGATCGGCATGGACGCCTGCCTGATGAGCCAGATGGAAATTTACGCCATGCTGCAGCCGTATGCACGCTTCGCCGTGGCGTCCGAGGAGACCGAGCCTGGATTGGGCTGGGCTTATGCTGCCTCCCTGGAACAGCTGGTCAATGAGCCGACCATGGATGGCGCGCAGTTGGCTACGCATATTGTCGACACCTACATTGGGCAGGACCAGCGGATTGTGGACAACCAGGCGCGAGCCGATTTCCTGCGGCAAGGCTCGCCTATCGGCGGTTTCTTCAGCGCGCCGAACATCAGCGCGGCTCAGATTACCAGCCAGATCGAACGTGACATCACCCTCACTGCGCTGGATTTGGATGCCTTCGCTGACTTGAACGCGGCCTTCAACGAATTTGCCTATGCCATGCAGTCAGTTGACCAGCGGGCGATCGCCAGTGCACGTAATTACACCCAGTCCTACACCAGCATTTTTGGACGTGAAGTGCCGCCGTCCTACATTGACCTGGGACATTTCGTGCAGCTGGCAGTGAAACAAACCGGTGACGCCGGGTTGCAGAGCGCGGCGCAAAATGTGATGACCGCGTTGAACAGCGCCATCGTGGCTGAACGACATGGCACCTCCAAACCCGGCTCAACCGGCATTGCCATCTATTTCCCCAACTCCAGCCTGTACCGCTCGCCATACACGGGCATGCAATCCTATACCATCCTGGCGGAGCGCTTCTCGCGCGTATCCCTGTGGGATGATTTTCTGGTGTACCACTACAATGACCGCTCGTTCCAGGCGAATGCCGCGGAAGCGGTGGTGCCTTCCAGCGGGGCTGTGACTCGC
>DATMXL010000034.1:0-4573 GCA_035561555.1 Bellilinea sp. | reverse complement strand
AATCAGCCATTAATCCAATTATGAAATAAACTAAAAAAGCCTTCCCGACGATCAGGGAAGGCTTTTTCGAAGGTCAAATCAATCTATGGTTACCTGTTACAGCACGTCCTGGGCTACTTTTTCTCCATAACCCAGCAGTGATTTAACCATACCATCGGTACGCCCTTCCGCATACACCCGCAGCACCGGTTCGGTGCCGGATGGGCGGATAAGCAGCCAGGAATCATCACTCATAATATATTTTACGCCGTCAACCACACTGATCTCCTGCACTTTTTCACCGCCAATTTCAGCAGGAGCGCATTCACGCAGGTAAGTTGTCATTTTATCTTTAGAAACCGGATGTCCCAGACGAATATCTTTGCGTTCATAGAATGCCGGACCTACTTCCTTGAGCAGATCATCCACCAGTTCACGCAGGGTGACACCGTAACTGGCAACCATTTCCACCAATAACAACCCCATAATTATCCCGTCGCCTTCGGGGATGTGACCTTTGAAGGAAATTCCGCCAGATTCCTCGCCGCCAATCAAGACATCTTCCTTCAACATCAGATCAGCAATGTGATTAAAGCCAACCGGGGTCTCATACAACTTCAGGTTATACCGTTTCGCCAGGCGGTCGATCATGCGGGTGGTGGACACGGTGCGAACTACAGCTCCAGATAACTTGTGTTTCTCAACCAGGTAACGCAGTGCCAAAGCCATGATTTTATGTGGGTCGACGAAAGTCCCACGTTCGTCCATGGCGCCAATGCGATCGGCGTCGCCATCGGTAGCCAACCCGAAGCTGCCGTAGCCCATGGAGATGGCACCGGCGAGAGCTCCCAGGTAGCGTCCAATCGGTTCCGGATGCACGCCGCCAAATCCGGGGTTCATCTCACCCCGCACCTCATATACCTCGCAGCCAGTCCCCTGCAAAACAGAACGCAGTACGCCACGGCCTGAGCCGTACATCGAGTCGACCACGATGCGTTGGGGGTTGTCGGCAATTACATCAAAATCGATCAGTTTTCGCAGGTGCTCAGAATAGGCCGGGATGGGATTAAAGCGCATGATCAGGTTGGATTTTTTAGCCAGCTCGTATTCCATTACGTTTGGCCCGCGTCCCTGAGTCTCATTGTCATTGAGATAAATTTCGACTTTGCGGCATTGTTCGGGTGAGGCGGAACCGCCAAAGGCTGCTTTCAACTTAACTCCGTTATATCGAGGCGCATTGTGCGAGGCAGTGATCATGATTCCGCCAATAGCGTTGAAGTTCCGCACCGCATACGAAATCGCCGGGGTTGGCGCGTCAGCTTGCGCCAGGTGAACTTTGAATCCGTTGGCAGTCAACACCCGAGCAGTCTCAACTGCGTAACGATCAGAAAGAAAGCGGGTGTCAAAACCGACCACCATGGTGTGCGGGTCAGGGTTCAGACCTTCTGTTTCGCCGTTTACCCATGAATCCGAACCCACAGCATCCGCAATCGCCTGAGTAACCTGGCGCAGATTGTTGAAGGTAAAGGTATCCGAGATTACGGCGCGCCAGCCGTCGGTGCCAAAATGAATCATCTTTAATTGCTCCTACCGGATTGATTTTCTATAAAATAACGAGCTATTTTACCACCCGGGAGCCGGTGTGGCTGTAGCAAGTAAATTTTGCACGATCCAGCCGATCAAACCGTCCTCTGTGCGCACCTGAACCCAAATTATGGTGGTTTTCCCGCGGACGGGATCTGAAATAACCTGTACCATGCCGCCATTCAAAATGGAGGATATGATTTTACCATCCGGCTCATCGCGCAGCAGCGCACCGCCGCCAGTTGGAGCTGTGATTCGCGCCCAAACGGGTGTTGGCTGCGGCGTGATGGTTTCGGTCGAAGTGCCGGTTGGTTCAAAAGTTATGGTTGGGGTAAATGTAGCTGTGGCACTGTGACTGATGGTGGGTTGAGGTGTTACCGTCAATGTCACCGTCGCGGTTGGACTGGAATGGGATGGCACTACCGCAGGTGGCGCAGTCGGAACTAACGCCCCCACCGGTCCTTTTACTCCCCCGGAAGTCATAAAAGCTGCCACCAGTATGCCGATCAGTAATCCTGTAAATAGGAAACCGCCAAGGTTGCGGGGAGGATATCCGAGCAGGATTAACATGACAATTGCCACCAAGACCGCGAAAGCCAGGTGAACCCCCGCAACTGTGATTCCAGCGATCCAGTCGCTGTCATGATAAACCACCAGATTAAAGCCCGCGGCGGTCAGGGGCGGGAAGAGGCCATAGGCAATAGCGATGTTCGCCACCAGCGGGCGTTGGCGCGGCGAGCGCACCAGCATATACACAGATAAACCGACGCCTACTGCCAGCACCACAAAGTTTGGCCATTCGTAGGTGGTCCAGTTGGTGAAGACTGGATGTGTAGTCAACGGCGGCATAGGTATTAAAGCGCCAGCCAGGGCGCCAAAGCCAAATATGAATAAGCCGGCGGCAGCCAGACTCAGGATCGACTTAAAAAATAAACGAGCCGTTCCATTGGTCGAACCGAAGGCAATGCCAATCACCGGTCCGAGAAACGGCGCGAAAAGTACCCCAAGGACCAAAAGCGCATCAGAAAATAGCAGCAGCGCAATGGCTAATACCAGACCAGACAGCAGGCTGGCCAGGAAAAAGTCGAAGGATGGGGTTAATTGGTGTGTGAGAGCAGCCAACCAGGTGCTGTGTTCGTCATCGGTTCGCGGTACGGAGACACGCCGGTATCGGCGGCGGCGTACGGTTGAAGAGTTGGACTCCGGCTGGGATGGGATTGGTTCGCTGGTGGGAAGACTCATTTTCGCAGGGTCGCAATCATTCGAAGAGGTTTTTCAAGCAGTTCGAGTGCAGCCACAATATCCGGCACAATCACATCGGCGGACATTAATGTCTCAGAAGCTGCACCTTCACGCGAGAGAATACAAATGCCAATGGCTGCAGTTTGCAGCATGGCGCGGTCATTAGCCCCTTGACCGATGGCGATCACATGTTCGGCACCCAGCCGTTGGACAAATTCGGCTTTTTGGGTGGTTTCATCCCCCGGGGGTATGATGTGCGCATGCACCTCAAGCTGGTGATTGATTTGCATCAGTGTACCAAACGTGTCGGCACTGACCAGATGAATTTCCAGACGGTCCCGCAATGTTTTAAACCCGCGGACTACCCCATCCAAAAGTCTGCCATCCAATGCCACCGTTCCGTTCACATCGCATACTAAATAATTGAGTTTTAAAGTTTCCCGCCCGGGCACGTTCAATTCGATCATCACTCAATTATAATACAGCCCCAACTTTATACGAACCGGTTACAATACGCCTATGATGTCGAAGATCACGCTCCGCTCGCTCGTCATCTCCACAGTACTCATCTTGTTTTTGCTGGCAGCCTGTTCAACGCCCGCCACGCCGACTGCGACAGCTGAGGTTACTTCAACTCAAGCGCCTGAAGCAGTAGCAACCCCCACCGCGACGCCGGAACCAGCCGTCGTCTGGCTCGTCGCCGGGCCAGATGTCGATCCAAACTTACACGAGCGGGTATTATTCTGGGTAACGGGTCAGAGCAAAGATGATAATTTCTCCTTAGAAGTTAAGGATGTTATCAGTCCAGCCGAAGCGCCAGCCAATCTTCAGACTGTAATATTTCTATCTCCGACTGAGGATATCAAGGACATCGCTGCCAGCCTGCCGCAAACGAAATTTGTAGCTTTGACTGATAAAGACCTTTCGCCTGGAGCCAATTTGAGCATTATAAAGACCATGGATATCCAGGCCGCGTTCCTGGCTGGATACCTGGCAACCTTAAATGCGCCTGACTTTCGCTCTGGAGCACTTTTTGTGGATGGCAGACCGAATACGGCCAACCTTCAAGATGCCTTTCTAAATGGCGGCCGGTATTTTTGCGGACGCTGCGCCCCGGTTTATGCTCCTATCGTGCTGTTTCCACAGGTCGGTTTGGTTCCCGCTGGAGCTGATGCGGCCGGTTGGAAAGCTGCTTTCGATATCCTCAACCAAAATGACATCGAGATGTTATATGTTCCGGTTGAGGGGCTGCTTCCGGATTTCCTGGCATATCTGACAGAAAAGAATGTTAAGATCATCACCCCGATCCCTCCGCCTGATAACTTTGTATCAATCTTCGTGGCGAATGTTGAATCAGCCAGTTTAACTGCCCTAATAGAGTTATGGCCGCAGCTGGCAACGCTTACCGAGGGTAAGTTAATCAACGCCGGGGTTCAGATAACATTTTTAATCCCGGAAAACTTATCAGCTGGCCGTCTGCAATTGGCAGAGCGCATCATCCCCGATTTGATCTCCGGCGTCATTTCGCCTTTGTCTGTGCCCTAAACCTAATCTCAAACCACAGAGCAACTGTGAGAAATGTCAAGCGGGCAACGGACGCCACAAGCTGTTGTCTCGGATCATCGCGTTGAGGAAAGTCAATAATTTTCGCATACACGCGACAAGAGCAACCTTTTTCTCTTTGTTGTCTGCCAATAAGCGGTTATAGAAAGATCGGATAGCAAAGTTATTCCTTGTGGCATTGAGAGTGGCCATATACAAGACTCTG
>DATMXL010000033.1:0-22368 GCA_035561555.1 Bellilinea sp. | reverse complement strand
TATCTAAAAATTAAATCGGCTTAGCAAAAAACTTACTTATACATTATAGTACATTTGTTCAATTCGTCAAGTTAGTTCAGCAAATTAGCTATAATCATCATCATCTCTTTACTCACGATCTCTGCAACCGCTTATGGAGAAAAAACGTGGCCTACGACACGAATTTAGCCAAACGAATTATCGATAACCTGCAGGGAATCTCAGCCGTCGATGAAAAGAAGATGTTCGGCGGGGTAGCCTATCTGATTCATGGCAATATGGCAGTCGGCGTGCATGGCAATGATCTGATGGTGCGGGTCGGGCATGAGAATCATGCCGAGGCTATGAAACGTCCGCACACCCGCGTATTTGACATGACCGGCCGGCCTATGAGCGGCTGGGAGGTAGTGGCTGCAGCCGGACTGACGGACCCGCAGATCCTGGCGGACTGGATCGCTCAGGGTGTGGCCTACACCCAGTCTCTACCGCCGTAGTAATATCTTCTGATTAACCTATTGACAATCCGGCCTTAAATCAGTAGCATAAGGCATCTTTTACAATTGCATACGGTGAGAGAGCGGCTGAACCTCATCCAATAGATGAGGCGACGAGGTGGAGGTTCTCCCCTGCGAAGGGGAAGCTAACCCTGTAATGCAGGGAAAAATCGAACGATCAGCGGATGCCTCTGGAGCCCGGTCACAGGCTCCCTTCTCCCTTCCGAAAAATGTCTGGATGAAAAACCGGCGGCGACGTCGGCGACAAGTCCGGCATAGTGATCAGAAACGACGGTCGAATTGTTTCTGGCATTCGTTGGAAGGGCTGCCACCTTGAAATCGGATCAGCAAATAGGGCATGCCCGGCATGCTCTATTTGTTTCGATTTCTTCAGGAGGCAGGTAATGGACAACAAAGAAATTCTCGAGCGAGTGGCAGCGGATGGCGTAAAATTCGTTTCTTATCAATTTGTGGATGTGCTTGGTACCGTTAAATCGGTGGATGCGCCGGTTTCACAACTCGAGGGGGCACTCGATAACGGTGTCTGGTTCGACGGCTCCTCGGTCGAGGGCTTTGCCCGAATTCAGGAATCAGATATGCATTTGCGCCTGGATACCGATACTTATGCGGTTCTGCCCTGGACACCGGGTGATATGCGCCGTGCGCGCGTATTTTGCGACATTTTCCAGCCCGACGGCTCTCCCTTTGCCGGTGACCCGCGCGGCAACCTGAAACGATTGTTAGCCAAAATTCATGAACGCGGCTGGATTTACAACATTGGTCCCGAACCGGAATTCTTCCTGTTCCGCCAAAATGGCGGTCAAACTATTCACCCGGTGCCCCACGATGTCGGCGGTTATTTTGATTTCTCACCCAATGACGAGGCGGTGCGGGTGCGTACAGAACTGATGGAAGCGCTCGACCAGATGGGTCTTGAGATCGAAGTCGGTCATCATGAGGTGGCGCTGGGTCAGCATGAGATCGATTTCCGCTTTGCGGATGCGTTACGCGCCGCTGACAATGTCTTGACGCTCAAATACACCGTTAAAGCCATAGCAGCCCAGAACGGATTGGTCGCCTCCTTTATGCCGAAACCAGTCTTTGGCATTAACGGCTCGGGGATGCACTGCCATCAATCCATCTTTGACTTGCAGGGTAAAAACCTATTCTACGATCCGACCGATCAATTCCACCTTTCGCCGCTCGCTTACGGCTTTATTGGCGGTCAGTTGGAGCATGCCCGTGCATTTTCGGCAGTGGTGGCACCGACGGTCAATTCCTACAAACGGCTGGTGCCAGGTTATGAGGCTCCGGTGTATGTCGGCTGGGCGCAGACCAACCGTTCAGCCTTGATTCGCATTCCACGCTACACACCGGGACAGGAAAAAGCTGTCCGGGCTGAACTGCGCTGCCCGGATCCCTCCTGCAACCCCTATCTGGCGCTATCAGCTATGCTGACTGCTGCCCTGGATGGTGTTGACCGTGCAGTCAAGCCGCCCACACCGCTCAACAACATCAACGTCTACGAGCTCAATGCTGAAGAGCGTGAAGAGTTAGGTATCGCTGAACTGCCTGGCTCGCTGAAAGAGGCATTGGATGAATTCGAAAAGGACGAGGTTGTCCGTTCAGCCTTCTCGGACAGCTTATATGAGACCTTTACCCGTGCCAAACGCAGTGAATGGGATGACTACCGCATCCATGTGACCGATTGGGAAATCAACAATTTCCTGCATACCGCATAACAGGATACTGAAATTGATTTCACATTTCTGCTGTAAAGCGAATTTTCAATTCGCGCTATTTCCTATTGCTGATTGATTCGCTCCTGGACACACAGCAGCCAGTCGCGTGTCAACCCGGTTGGTTCCGCTGCGGTAACCGCGAGGATCGGCATGATTAACTTATCGACCGGGGAATTAGAAAGTTCGATGGATCTGACGGACGAATCAAGCCAGCGGGTCGGCAGGAAGCCGATTGCTTGCGGGTCATCCATTACCGCTTCCAGCATGGCTGCCGGCGTTGGCGCAATTTTTGCCGTTCGAATGACTTGGCTATTCGATATAACCACCCGCTCGAACAGGCCTTGCGCTTCGCTGTCCGCCGGAAGCACCCACTGATGAATAGCATCACGAGTAGCGTTATCGGTCCCTGGCCAGATGGTTACCTGACCGTAGTACATATCCTTAACCATGCTCAAATCCATGGCTTCAAGCGGATTATCGCGGTGCACGATGATCGCCAGACTTTCCTCGCCAAGTTCAAAGGCAAACCCGTCCGTCACCGGCTGGTCGGACCAGCGCAAAAGGAGATCCGCCTGGTTTAGGCTTTGTTCCGGCAGCGCGATGGTTTGTACGCTCAGTCTGAGACCTGGGGATGGTTGGACACATTCAGCCATTTCAGGTCGCAGCCACTCTAAGGTGCTGCTGATCTCCACTCGCAAGACCTGCGGAGTAATAGCCGGGACAGCCGTTGGTTGTACCGCGCAACCAGCCAATAATCCAGTGATTAGCATAAACCGCAGAATCCTAGACATAGCTGACCAATAATACGATAACAGCGAGCACCGCGCAGTAAATTGAAAATATATACAGCGGACGGCGTGTGAGGAATGCCAGCAGCCAGCGGATGGCCAAATAACCGACCACAGCTGCAGCGATAAACCCGGCTATGATCGCCGGCAGATAGCTGGTGAAATTCGGAATAGCGAATAAATCCAAAATACTCAACAACCCGGCAGCCAGCATCACCGGGATCATCATCAGGAAAGAAAACCGCGCAGCCGAAGGTCGGTCAAGGTGACGGGTCATGCCGCCAGTCATCGTTGCGCCTGAGCGTGAAATACCGGGGAACAATGATATCGCCTGTGCCACCCCAATCCATAACGCATCTTTCCAGGTCAAAGAGTCCAGGCTGCGATTCTTTCTGCCAATCTTCTCCGCAATTAGGAGCAAACCAGCGGTCACCAACATGAAGACTGCCGTCATCTGTGGAGAGCCGAAGGCCGCCTCCACCGCATCTTTGATCAACACACCAAGCACGCCAGCCGGGATGGTAGCCAGAATCAGCAGCCAGCCCAGACGCGCGGGTTGACTCGCGAATGGCTTTCTACTGCGCAGGCCGGCCCAGACTGCCTGTAGGATTTCCCACAGGTCGCGCCGGAAATAGATGATCACCGCCAGTAATGTGCCAAGTTGCACCAGTACATCAAACGGGAAAACCACTGTCTCATCCAGTTTCCAACCCAAAAGAAAGGGAGTTAGAACCAGGTGAGCCGAGCTGGACACGGGTAGAAATTCGGTAATGCCCTGGACGATGCCAAGAAGGATAGCCTGGAGGATGCTCATTATGTTTGCCTCGATGGATTGTAGTGTGCCAGGAAGGAATCGGCGAAATCGTCAAACTGACCGGCGATGATAGCTTCTCTGGCATCTTTGACCAGTGACACCAGGGTCTGAATATTATGAATTGAAATCAATGTGGCTGCCAGCATTTCCTTGGCCACAATCAAATGCCGCAAATAGGCTCGCGTAAAATGGGTACATGTGTAACAGCCGCAGGTTTCGTCAATCGGCCGTGGATCTCGAGCATGAACCACATTCATCAAGTTGATCCGCCCGGTTCGGGTCATGGCCGCCTGATGCCGCGCCAGCCGCGTCGGCAGGACGCAATCAAAAATATCGATGCCGCGCCGGATCCCGTTGATCAGGTCTTCTGGCGATCCGACACCCATCAAGTAACGCGGTTTATCTTCCGGCAGCACGGCATCCACCACCTCGATCATGGCATGCATCTCCAGCTTGGTTTCGCCGACCGATAACCCGCCAATGGCATGACCGGGGAAACCGAGTGAGCTAATATACTGTGCTGATTTCTCGCGCAAATCCGTAAAAACGCCGCCCTGCACAATGCCGAACAATGCCTGGTCCTGCCTTTTATGAGCTTTGACACAACGTTCGGCCCAGGCGTGGGTGCGCTGCACTGCGCGTTGATTGTAATCGCGGTCGTACGGTGGGGCACATTCATCGAAGGCCATGATGATATCGGCGCCGAGGTCTTCTTGAATTTGGACGGCTTTTTCAGGAGTAAAACGGTGTGTCGATCCGTCGATATGGCTCTTAAATGTCACCCCATCCTCATCGATTTTCCGCATCTCTGAGAGAGAAAATACCTGGAAACCGCCTGAATCGGTCAACATTGGGCTTTCCCATTGCATAAAACGGTGTAAACCACCCATCTCCGCTACCAGCTCTGCGCCGGGACGTAAATACAGATGATAGGTGTTCGATAGTACCAGGCTGGCGCCAGTGGCGCGCAGCTGGTCCGGTGACACGGCTTTGACCGTTGCTTGCGTACCGACCGGCGCGAAAACCGGTGTCAGCAGATTGCCATGTGGGGTGGTAAAGACTCCGGCTCGGGCGCGGTGTTCCTGTGCAATGCGGTTGAACTGAAACAAGTTTTAAAACCTTATAAACCCCAAAAGAAGAAAAGTCCTGCCAAAATACCCAGAATTACTAAAATGGTGAGGGGAATACCGATACGGCTGAATGTTTGGAAACTATACCCGCCTGGAGTCATTACCATGACATTCACCGGGTGACCATAAGGCGTTGGAAAGGCCAGGGAACATCCAAGCGCCACCGCCATGGCCAACGCACGGGAATCGAGATGGATGGATGCTGCTGCCGCCAAAGCCAGCGGTGCGACCACCAGTGCCGCGACTTGACCCCCCATGACCTGAGTCATGAACATCGCCACCAAAATGAGCGCCAGTGCGATCAAAATAGGAGAAACGCTTCCTAACAACCCAAGCAGCGAGTTGACGGCGATGCTTGCCAGGCCGGTATCTCGAATTGCGGTGCTTAATGGCCACATGCCTGCGATGAGGAAAATGACCTTCCATTCGATCGACCGGTAAGCGTCATTCATATTCATACAGCCAGTTGCAACCAGCAGCACCGCGCCTGCCAGAATGACCACCGGCACAGGCACCACCCCGATGGCAGCAACGGTAAGAGCTGCTAGGGTGATCCCAACCGCCAGATAAATTTTTCCGGGTTCAAGAATGGCATCAGGATCTTCTTCCAACAGCACCAGATCTGCATCCCCATGCAGCAATCGTATGCGCCGGGCTGTCCCCTGCACCAACAAGGCATCGCCTGTTTGCAACTGAAGATCGGCTAGAGGGCCTTCAACCGGGCAGGCGCCTCTCCAGACCGCAATGACTGTCAAGTGATATTTTTCGCGGAAGCTAAGGTCACGCAGTGTTTTCCCATTCATGGAAGAATGCGGCGGAATGATCAGTTCAGCCAGTTTGATAATTTCATTGACCACATTTGGCACCGTTGGATTTCCCTGAAAGACCGCCAGATGGAATTCATTTAATTTGTCCAGATCAACCAGGCCGTGGACCAGTAGCCGGTCACCGACCTCGATCATATCCCCGCGTTTTGGACCCAGGTAAGATTGCCCGCGGCGGATAATGCCGACGATGGTCAATCCGACCTTTTTTCGCCAGTCGCCGGCGCTGATGGTTTTACCGGCTAATGGGCTTTCAGGAAGCACGACAATCTCCTCCAGACTGCTTTTCAAGTTATAAAGATCAGTAAGACGCGCCCCTAGCTGGGAAGGCAGCACTTTATCGCTATCTTTTTTGGCTGTTGGCAGCAATCTGCGGCCAACTGTAAGCATATAAACTGCGCCTATCAAGATGAGCGGCAGGCCAATAGGGAAAAAATCCAGAACGCCAAAAGGCGCAAATCCCGCATCCTTTAATGCCCCGCTGACAACCATATTGGAAGTGGTGAACAATGTCGCCATGCCGCCTAAAATTGTGCCATATGCCAGTGGTAGCATTAATTTTGACGGTGCAACACCAGTCGATCGGGTGAGAGTCATGACGGCAGGCAGCAGGATCCCAACCACGGCAATATTATTCATCATAAGGGAGAGGCCTGCTGCCGTTAGGAAGGTTACGAGGGTTAAAATTGTGTCATTCTTTTTGCCAATGCGCAGCATCCAACGGCTAAGGACGATGGTGACGCCAGTTTTATGCAATGCTGCGCCTATCATCGAGATGGCAATCAAGGTCATCACGGCAGCGCCGCTGAATCCGGCAAATACATTTTGCGGATCGACCGTGCCAGATAACCCCAGAGCAATCAAAACCAACAAAGCGACCAGGTCAGGTCGCAATATTTCGGAGATAAGCAATACCGCTGCGATAATTGTGACTACCAGAGTGAACAGGGCGGCAGGATCCATTTCCATCGGATTATAGCTGATCAATCTCTTAATAGCGTGTGAATTTTCGAGGCAATTGGGAGGTCTAGGAGCGTTCTGAACTTGTGAGAATGCTAGTCAGGCTTTATACTGGACAGCGGTCGACCCAGGGGTCGCCATTTTTCTTCATCCTCAGTTCACCAGGAACCTTTATGCAGCCGCCAACCAGCAAACACTGGATCATTGCAGAAAAAATCACGCCAGAAGCCGAAAAAGAGTTGGCTGCTTATCCGCCGGTTATGCGCCAGCTACTATCCAACCGTGGAGTGACAGAAGGTGTTCAGGCTATCCGCTATCTGGAAGGGCGTGTTGAACCAATTGACCCATTCCTGCTCAGTGACATGGTCCCGGCGGTTGACCGATTAAATTGGGCACTCGAACATCAAGAAAAGATCGCGGTTTTCGGTGATTTCGATGTGGACGGAGTGACCGCTACAGTTTTACTGGTCGAAGCCTTGCAGGCCTTAGGTGGTCAGGTTGAACCTTACATACCCGATCGTTTTGAAGAGGGTTATGGACTAAACGCAGAAGCTTTGACGGGACTAAAGGACCGCGGCATACAGCTGGTGGTCACTGTTGATTGCGGTATTCGCTCGGTCTATGAGGCTAGGCACGCCAATGAAATCGGACTGGATCTCATCATCAGCGATCACCACCATGTTGGTGCGGAGTTGCCGGAAGCCTTCGCGGTGATCGATCCAAATAGAGCCGACGATTCCTACCCAGACAAAAACCTGGCTGGTGTAGGTGTCGCGTTTAAAATCGTTCAGGCGCTCATCGCGAGCCGTCCCGCCGGCGGATTGGCGGCAGACCATTGGCTGGACCTGGTTGCGCTCGGCACGGTGGCAGACATGGTACCGCTCACCGGTGAAAACCGCCAGTTGGTGCGCAAGGGGTTGCATCGCTTACGCCTTGGTCAACGCCAGGGGATTACTTCGTTGGCTAATGCTGCTCGGATCAACCTGCTTACACTGAATACCGGCAATATCGGCTATGGGCTGGCACCGCGTCTGAACGCCGCCGGTCGCTTGGAATCGGCCATTGCAGCCTATTCGCTGCTCTATTCCCGCGACCTGGCGGATGCAGGTTGGCTGGCGCAAAAATTGGACGATCAAAATACCGAGCGGCAAAAACAGACCCGTGAGATGGTGATTCAGGCTGAGCAGCAGTTGCTGGAGTCTGAAGAAGAATTTATGTTGTTTGCACTCGACCCAGATTTCAATCCTGGCGTGGTCGGCTTGGTCGCATCCCGCCTGGCGGAACGCTTCTTCCGTCCGGCGATTGTCGGGACCTGGGTGGATGGTGCTGTACGAGCTTCTTGCCGTAGTATTGCCGGATTTCATATCACCAAAGCGCTTGACCAGTGCGCTGATATTCTGGTGCGTCATGGTGGACATGAAATAGCAGCTGGTTTCACCGTGCGCGAAGAACATCTGGGGGAATTACGGGAACGTCTGACAAAGATCGCCTGGCAGGAATTATCCGGACGTGATTTGCGGCCAGGACTTTTTATCGACCAGGAAGTGACTTTGACCGAGCTACAACCTCAATTGCTGGACTACCTGGAAATGCTGCAGCCAACTGGTCAGGGCAACCCGGAGCCCGTTTTCTGTTCGCGCAATCTTAAAATTACCCAGGCCCGGGCAGTCGGTGCCGATAAAGGCACGCTCAAACTGACCATTACGGATGGCAACATCTTTTTTGATGCGATTGCTTTTCGCATGGGACATTTGGTAGAGACCCTTCCCAAGAAAATCGATTTAGCGTACCAGTTCGAAACGAACGTTTTCAATGGACGCACAACGCTTCAGCTGCAGGTTAAAGACCTGAAAGCCAGCGGTACGCCGGATTAACCCCGATTCTTGCCGATGAAGACACCTGATCCGACTGGCGACCCAATGATCGCCCGCAGCCATAATCCAACCCGCCAGGCTGCCATAGGTTGGGCATTTCTGGTCGTTTTAGTATGGTCGACCTCCTGGGTGTTGATTCGTATCGGTTTGAAAGAGATTCCAGCACTGACATTCGCAGGTTTACGCTATACCATTGCCGCGATCTGTCTGGCTCCCTTTCTTCTCACCAAAAGATCCCGCCAGGCAATCCGCCAGCTCAATCGTAACCAATGGGGGCAGCTGCTCGCTCTCGGCGTTGTACTTTATGCTGTGGCGCAAGGATCCCAATATCTTAGCTTGAGCTTTCTACCCCTGGCTACAACCAGCTTAATCATCAATCTGACGGCACTGGCGACCGCCATCGTTGGTCTTGTCATTCTGTCCGAATCTCCCACTCGTCTGCAATGGATCGGGATCACCTTAAATTTGGGTGGAATTGCGATGTTCTTCTATCCTCCGGCCTTTTCCGACCGCGATGGGTTAGGGATTGCGATTGCGATGGTCTGCATGCTGGCCAATACAGCCGGCACCATCATGGGACGCAGCTTGAACCGGATGGGCAGTATCCCGCCATTGATTTTGACCGGAATAAGCATGGGGGTTGGCGCTGTGCTCATGCTGGGGGTCGGATTGTCTATCGAAGGGATTCCGACCATCAGCCCGCTCAATTGGGCAGCCATTGTGTGGATGGCTGTGGTCAACACCGCCATGGCATTTACCCTGTGGAATTACACCCAACGCACGCTGCAGGCTACCGAATCCTCGATCATCGCCAACATGATGACGGTCTTAGTGGCCATTCTTGCCTGGATTTTCGTGAGGGAAGGGCTGTCAACGCTGGATATTTTTGGAATTGTTGCGGCGACAATTGGAACGATGCTGGTACAAATTCGCCGGTTCCGTCAAATTAATCTACAAACCGGTACTTAATCAACGCCCAGACCGCCTCGAAAGCGTCCCACATCTTGATCTTTTTTCCTTCGCTGTAATCGCGCGGGTAAAAGGCGATTGGTACTTCGTATAGTCGAAATTTGCGTTTGAGTATTTTGGCCGTGAACTCAGGCTCGAATTCGAAACGGTGGGCATGCAGTGGGATATCTTTAATCAGATCGCGCTTGAAGACTTTGTATCCCGTCTCCATATCGCTCAAAATATTGTTGTAAAGGATATTGGTTACGAACGTCAGGATTTTATTTGCGACCATATTCCAATACAAAATAGGTCGGCGGGCTTGTCCCAAAAACCGTGAGCCGTACACCACGTCCGCAATACCATCTTTAATCGGCTTGAGCAAATTAGGATATTCGTTTGGGTTATATTCCAGGTCGGCATCCTGGATAATAATGACGTCTCCGCTGGCATTTTGTATTCCGGTGCGTAGGGCAGCCCCTTTACCAGCATTTTTTTCCTGGAAAATGACTCGCACTTCCCCCTGGTCGGACATTTCCTTCAGAATTTCTTGTGTACCATCGGTCGAACCGTCGTCCACCACCAAAATTTCATGAATTAAACCGGTGTCTTTGACACGCTGGATGATTTCGCGGATGGTTTTTACTTCGTTGTAGGCTGGGATTAAAACCGTCACATTCATTTCGTGGATTATAGGTGACAAATAGGGTTAACACAAGGCGGGCATGCTATAATCTTGACAGGCCAATGCATTTATTTCAATCCATTTTTGGCTGTTCGTCTTTAATGTAAATATACCCCCTCACCTGAGACTCACACGCTTAAGGAGATTAAAAATGGCTGTCCTCGGTCGATCTACAGTCAATGCGCCCCGCCCCACCGCTCAAGCTAATTTTAATCCGGCGCCCATATCCAGCGTCGATGACACCGGACTTTCACCGCTCTGGCTGCAAGACCTGGTTTTGAAAATCTATTACTTCCAGGGCTACATGAGCGGTTTCAAATTAGCAGAGGAAATTGCACTCCCATTCACCGGCGTGTTGGACCAGATTCTAGAATCCCTCAAACGGGAAAAATCATTAGAAGTCCGCTCCTCGCAAATGGGATTGGGTGAGGGGTCATATGTGTATGCGATCACTGGTGCTGGAATTGCCCGTGCACGGGAGGCGCTGGAACGCAGCCAATATGCCGGTCCGGCACCCGTGCCGTTAGCCAAATATATCGAATCGATTCACGCTCAAAGCCGCGGTAACATGCAGGTGACGCCGCGGGTGATGCACCAGGTCCTCTCATCAATGGTTCTCTCAGAGACAGCCTACCAGCGGCTTGGCCCGGCAGTAAACTCGGGAACCTCCATTTTCTTATACGGCCCTCCAGGCAATGGAAAAACAACTGTCGCCCGTGCAGTCGGCAATATGATTTCTACTCAAAACCTGTTCGTTCCTTACGCACTATATGTGGATGGGCAGGTCATCAAATTGTTTGACTCGGTTAACCACCAGTTGACCGGCGAAGAAGACACCATGCCCTGGGGTACAGGAAATTTGCGGGCTGCCAACCGTCGCGACCCGCGCTGGGTTCATATCCACCGCCCATTCATCGTCACTGGCGGCGAGTTGACCATGGCTGGCTTGGATTTGGTTTTCGACGATACGTTGAAATATTACGAAGCACCATTTCAGGTAAAAGCCAATGGCGGAATTCTGTTGATCGATGACTTTGGCCGACAGCAAGTCCGCCCACGCGACCTGCTCAATCGCTGGATCGTGCCGCTTGAAAACCGCATTGACTACATGACCATGCATACCGGACGCAAGTTCGAGGTGCCGTTTGATGTTTTGGTTATCTTCTCCACCAACCTGCCTCCGCGTGATTTGGTGGATGAGGCTTTCCTGCGCCGCTTGCGCCACAAAATCGAAATTATTGACCCCTCCTTTGACGAGTTCAAAGAAATCTTCAAACGGGTCGCGGAACAGAAGGGTGTCAAGTACAACGACCAGGGTGTCAATTACCTGCTGCAGGAATTCTACATCAAGGGAAATCACAAACTGCGTGCCAATCACCCGCGCGACCTATGCGACCAAATCGTGGATATTTCGCGATACCTGGGTAAAGAAGCTGAGTCCACTCCTGAACTGATCGATCGCGCGATTCAATCCTATTTCGTCGAGTTGGGTTAATGCGCACAGGAAAGGCCTGGCCGCTGATTTTCGCGCATCGCGGTGCCAGCACTGACGCGCCAGAGAATACCCTGGCAGCCTTCAGTCTTGCGTTGGAACAAGGCGCGGATGGGATCGAGCTGGATGCAAAATTGACTGCCGATGGCGAGGTTGTGGTTATCCACGACCCGATGGTAGACCGCACCACGGATGGACGGGGCCGGGTATCCCAGATGACTCTGGCACAACTTCGCCAGTTGGATGCTGGTATTAAGAAAAGTGCGGATTTCAAAGGCTGTACTATTCCGACCCTTGCCGAGGTTTTTGAAGCAGTTGGAAACCGCCTGATTATCAACATCGAATTGACCAACTATGGCTCCCCGGAAGATGGACTGCCTGGAAAGGCAGCCAGATTGGTTCAAACCTACCATTTGGAGGAGTCTGTATTATTTTCTTCTTTTCTGCCGTCTAACCTGGTCTTAATCCGCAAACTGGCACCGCAGGTTCCGCTTGCCATCCTCGCTCGACCTGGACCGGCTGGCCGAAAGCATCGTTCCGCACATAGCCGAAATGTGGCTCAGGAATTCCTGCATCCTCATTTCCTGGACACCACCAAGCGCTTGATTAACCGCGAGCATGCAGCCGGTCGCCAGGTCACTGCCTGGACGGTAAATATCCCTTTTTTGATGCGCAATTTGATACAGGCTGGGGTTGATGGGTTGATTACCGACAACCCACGGCTTGGTTTGACCATCCGAGGTCAGGCATGATTCCAGCTGAATGGTTGATCCATGCCCAATCCGTCCTGGCTGAGTGGACTGTGCGTACCCCGGTGACCTTCGATCCGAACTTGCAGGCTTTTTTCAAATGGGAAAATCAGCAATTAACCGGCTCTTTCAAACTCCGCGGTGCTATGAACAAGATCGCCACCCTGCTGCCATGGGAGCGTGAGCAGGGTCTGGTAACAGCTTCAGCCGGAAACCACGGACAGGGAGTCGCCTATGCTGCCCGTGAAATGGGTGCCGGGGCAGTCATTTTTGCCGGCGATCATGCCACACCGGTTAAAGTTGAAGCCATGCGCAACCTCGGCGCTGAAGTTCGCCTGGTTCCCGGCGGTTATACTGAAGCTGAGATCGCGGGATTAAAGTTCGCGCAGGACTCCGGCCGCACTTGGGTCTCGCCCTATAATGATGGTCGGGTAATTGCCGGCCAATCCACCATCGGGTTGGAGCTTGCCGAGCAGATTCAACCATTCGATGTCCAAACGGTGGTCGTCCCGATCGGAAGCGGGGGATTAATCAGCGGAGTGGCTCTGGCGTTGCGGGCACGCAATCTAAAGACCCACATCCTTGGTGTCCAATCCGAGGCTACTGCGGTCATGCATGCCATTTTCAACCAGCACAGCCAGGAATCAGTGACTGAATGGGACAGCCTGGCGGACGGGCTCTCCGGCAAAATTGAAGCTGGTTCGATTACCATCCCGTTGGTTCAGCAGGTCGTTGATGACATCATTTTAGTTTCTGAAGCGGACATTGCTGCCGCCATCGTCTTCGCCTGGCAGAAATACCATCAGATGATCGAGGGATCTGCTGCGGTAACGTTGGCAGCCCTGTTGACCGGTAAAATCCCCAACCTGCCGGCCGCGTTGGTGATTTCTGGCGGCAACATCCAGCCTGAGATCCATCAAGCCTTGGTTGCTGGTCAAAGTGGGGGATCCCAGCCTTCAGGCGGGAAAAAATGATGCGTTTGGTTGGAATATTCCTACTACTCGTCCTGGTTTTTTCCCTGGCGGGACCAAATCCCGTCGTTGCACAAATCGATGAACTTCCGGAAGATTACCTTGCTCGAGCCCGAAACCTAATGACGGACATGACTCCTGAACAGCGCATTGGTCAGCTGTTCCTGGTGTCGTTCAAAGGCACTGAAATCGGACCGGATACGGGTATATACCGGTTGATCACAGAACACGACATCGGTGGTGTGGTTTTACGTGCCGATAACGACAATTTTGTCGGTCCAACCAATACTGTGCCGCGCGCCGCTGAATTAGTGCGCGGCTTGCATGAAATTGGTTGGGTGCACAGCGGCGCTGGAACCGCGCCTCCGGCAGATGGTTCTGGTTACATCCCTTTATTCGTCGGTATCTCGCAGGAAGGTGATTTATACCCGACTGATCAGATTATTAACGGCTTGACTGCCATCCCCAGCCCAATGTCGATTGGCGCAACCTGGGATCAGCAGTTGGCACAGGCTGCCGGTCTGGTGATGGGTAAGGAATTGCGCGCCATCGGCTTTAACCTGTATTTTGGCCCCTCACTGGATGTTTTGGACGTCACACCGGGATTTAATAGCGATGACCTTGGGATTCGTACCTTCGGCGGAGACCCATTTTGGGTCGGGGAAATGGGCAAAGCCTACATCCGCGGGCTGCACCTCGGCAGCCGCAACGAATTGGCTGTGATCGCCAAACACTTCCCAGGCCGTGGAAGTTCCGATCGATTGCCCGAGGAGGAAGTTGCGACTGTTCGCAAACCCTTGGAGCAATTGCAGCAGGTGGATCTGGTTCCATTTTTTGCAGTAACCAATCCAGAAACAGATCAACTTTCTCGCACCGAAGGTTTGCTGGTTTCGCACATTCGCTATCAGGGGCTGAGGGATAACATTCGTGATGTGACGCCCCCTGTCAGCCTGGACGCTGCTGCACTGGAGCAAGTGCTAAATTTACAGCCAATCGCAGACTGGTACCGGGATGGTGGGCTGGTAGTCAGCGACAACCTTGGCAGCGATGCTGTCCGGCGTTTCTACGACCCCACCATGCAAACCTTTGACGCGCGCGGTGTGGCTCGTAATGCTTTCCTGGCTGGGAATGACCTGCTTTACTTGAACAATTTCATTGAATCCATCGACCCGGATAGTGAAACCACCATCATCAAAACCCTCGAATCTTTCGCCCAGAAATATCGGGAAGATCCAGCCTTCGCCGAACGTGTCGATCGATCGGTTGAGCGGGTGCTAGCCTTGAAATTCCGTTTATACCCGACCTTCACCCTGGACGAAGTACTGCCTGACGCTGCTTTTCTGGCTGAGGTAGGCCGCTCACAGCCCACAACCTTTGAAATCGCCCGCCGTTCTGTGACCCTCATCAGCCCGGATCCAGCCAACCTGGAGGCTGCTCTACCTCGTCCGCCCGGCGCTCGCGAACAGATGATCATCTTCACCGACGTTCGGACTGCCCGGCAATGCAGTGTTTGCGCCGAGCAAAACTTTATCGAGGTGGATGCACTCAAGAATTCCATCGTCCGACTGTTTGGACCAGGTGCCGGCGGGCAAATCAATGCCTCCATGATTCACGCCTACTCATACCAGGACTTGATCAGCTATTTGAACGATCCATTAGGCTCTGCAGCCCTGGGTGTAAACCTCGATGCATCCCAGTGGGTACTTCTGGTCATGCAGGATTCCTCAGTCGCTCGTCCTGAGACTGATGCGGTCACCCGTTTGCTCTCGGAACGTTCCGACTTGATTCGCGAGAAGAAGGTTATCGGCTTTGCCTTCAATGCGCCCTATTATCTGGACGCCACCGATATTGCCAAGCTGACCGCCTACTTTGGTATTTACTCCAAAAGCGGCGCCTTCATGGACGTTGCTGCCCGGGTGTTGTTTCAGGAACTCTCACCAGTGGGGGCGCTGCCAGTTTCTGTGCCAGGCGTAGGCTATGATCTGATTAAAGCAACTTCACCCGATCCTGCTCAAGTGATTCCCCTCTCCATTGACTTGCCGGATCCAACTCCGTTTAGCGGGACCCTTACTCCAGAACCAACCACCGTTCCGGTATATAACATCGGCGATACAATCCCGCTCAAAACCGGTGTGATCATCGACACCAATGGAAATCCGGTACCGGATGGCACCGTCGTACGCTTTATCTTTACGATCCAGGGTGAAAACGCAGAAGCCCAGCAAATAGAAGAAACCACGACCATTGGCGGTATTGCCCGTGGTACATATGAGATTGTCGGTATGGGTGCTCTCGAAATCCGGGTAATTTCCGAACCTGCCACGACCTCGCAGCTGTTGACACTGCCGCTCACGGACGCTGCCGGCGCAGCTATCACGCCTATCAATCCTACGCCGTTGGTAACCGAGACCCCTCAACCTACTGCTACTCTGACACCTTCCCCAACTCCGGCTGAAGCCGTGGAAGATTCCCAATCTTCCGCTCCGCGCGCTGGCGACTGGTTCCTATCGTTCCTGATGATCTGGGGCAGTGCCTTCGGTATTACCCGCCTGGGTCAAAAGAAGGTATCGCTGCGCTGGGGGGTGCGCTGGGGTCTGCTGGCTGTGGTCGGCGGAATGATGGCTTACTTGTATCTGGCTACCGGCTGGTTTGCAGCCATTAACTGGTTTGCCAGCGGTGGAACTATTGGAATTCTGCTGGCGTGTGCTATTGGCATCCTGGTAGGTTGGGGCGCCGGCTGGCTTTGGCAAAAGCGCTTCAAGAAGAATCGCATTAACAGTTCTAGCGCAGCAAAGTAATCAACAAGCTGACCAGCGTCAGACCAAGGGTTATGGCAATTAACGACTGCTCCAGCGGGTAATTGAGGAAATTCCACGGCGAGTTCGAGCCAGGTGTGATCCGTGCCAGCGTCAGCCGGTCGGTTGCCAGACTCTGACGGAATTGCTCGATCGATTCCGGGCGTTCATCTGGGTGTAAGCTCATCGCCCAGATAATCGCACGTTCGGTGCGAGCGCTGATATCCGGGTTGATCTGCCGCGGCGGGATAAAGTCCTCCGGTCGCAGGAAACGATCACGCGCATCTACCGGCGGCTCGCCTGTCAGCAAATGGTACAGCGTGGCGCCAAAAGCGTACACGTCGCTGCGTGCATCGGTGTGACCGCTGTCACCGCCGTACTGTTCCAGCGGAGTATATAAGGCTGTACCCTGGCCTTGCATCACTGTAATGGTGACCTCACCGGGGGCCATCAGCTTGACCAGGCCAAAGTCCACCAGCTTCAACAGCCCGTCTGGAGTGACTTTGAGGTTGCTCGGTTTGATGTCGCGATGCAAAATGGGCGGGTTTTGAGCGTGAAGGTAGGATAATGCATTGGAAAGCTGGTTAGCCCAATCCAGCACATCCGACTCTGCCAGAAAGCGGTCTTCCTGGTGAGCTTCGCTGAGTAATGCCCGCAGATCCTTGCCGGGGACAAAGTCCATCACCAGGTAATCCCGATTGCTGATCGAGAAGAAATCACTCACCTTCGGCAGGTTGGGATGGTCCAGGCGTGCCAATACCGTCGCTTCTCGCAAAAACTGGTCGCGGGCTTCCCGTGCCAGTTCTGGCGGCAACGATTTATCGTGCTCGACTTCTTTCAGGGCGCACTGACGGCCTTCCAACCGCGTATCATCCGCCAGGTAGATGGAACCCATCCCGCCCTGGCCAATAATGCGCTTGATCCGGTACCTGCCGCGCAGAATTTCCCCTGACTTGAGGGGTATTGGCATTAGTAATCCCTGTCTGGGTGTTTCTCCATGTGCTGATCCTGTATGTCGGCGTCGGATCAGGCTATTTTTGTGATGAGTACACACAAAAATGTGTTTATTTGTTATATTATACACGACGCCAGGCTGTAACCGGCCGCATTTTTTCAGGCCAAGGAGGGGAAGGATGAAGTCAGTAAATGTCGACCTGCCGATCCTGATTGGACAGGCCGGACCCCTCAATGGGAATCGGTGGGAAATTGAACAGGAACTGCTGATCGGTCGGGATGATACCTGTCCCGTGGTAATCCATGACCGGCAGGTTTCCCGTTATCACGCGCGCCTTACCATCACGCCAGATGGCGTTGCCCTGGAAGATTTAGCCAGCAAAAATGGCACTTATCGCAATGGCACTCTGGTCGACGAGCCGGTGATCCTGCAGGATGGCGATATGATCCAGGTCGCGGCGATTCAGACATTTGTATTTCTCAGCTCTGACTCAACCGTGCCGCTTGGACCTGGCATTCCCATCCCCGAGCCGCTGCAAGCCGCTACTGCTCAAACCAACCGCCTTTTCCTCGACCCGCTATCCCGCCGGGTTTGGGTTGACGGTAACGAGGTCATCCCGGCGCTTTCTGTGCCGCAATTTCGCCTGCTCGAAGCGCTGTATAACAGCCGCGGTCGGGTGGTTTCCCGTCAGGATCTGGTAGTAGCCGTCTGGGGTGATGATGTCTCAGCCGGCGTCTCGGAACAGGCGTTGGACGCCCTGGTACGCCGCCTGCGCGACCGCCTGGCCAGCCTGGACACAAGTCACGATTATCTGCTTACGGTACGCGGCTACGGCCTGCGCCTGGATAATCCGCCCCAAAGCTGACGACACATTCGAACGGAATTATCGCTATCTAACCTCGCTTCTCTGGCGATCGTCGGTGCACTATCCCACTTGAACAGTATTCCCTCGCCCGATTGATAAGTGATTGTAAATTCTGCCGAGCCGGAATGTTATTAAGATAGGAGATGCGGACCATGGCTCCCCGAAAAGTGATTCACCTGGACCTGGATGCCTTCTTCTGCTCGGTGGAGGAGTTGCGGCGACCCGAACTGCGCGGGAAACCGTTTGCAGTCGGCGGACGGCCTGAGACTCGCGGCGTGGTGGCTTCCTGCTCGTATGCAGCTCGGATGTGCGGTGTACGCTCCGCCATGCCAACCGGTCGAGCGCTGCGCCTGTGCCCCGAGTTGATCCTGATCTCCGGTGAGCACAGTCACTATTCTGAGTACTCCAGAAAAGTGATGGCGATCATGGGACGCTATTCCGGGTTGATCGAGCAGGTGAGTATTGACGAAGCCTTTCTGGATGTCAGTGATTTGCCTAAGCCTGGCGTGGAAATTGCACGTGATATACAGCAGGCCATTCGCCGGGAGCTCGACTTACCCTGTTCGCTCGGAATCGCCTCCAACAAGCTGGTCGCCAAGGTCGCAACGGACGCTGGAAAGGCCGGTCATCGCGGCATCACGCCACCATGTGCCATTCTGGAAGTGCCAGCCGGAGGGGAAGCCGCCTTTTTTGCCCCGATGCCAGTGCAGGCATTGTGGGGGGTGGGACCGAAAACCGCCGAGCGCCTCAACAGCCTGGGACTGCACACCATCGGCGACCTGGCACGCGAACCGCAGCAAAATCTGGTGAAGTTGTTTGGCAAGTACGGGCCCGACCTCTCGCGCCGCGCCCAGGGCATCGACAACAGCCCAATCGCACCTGAACATGATATCAAATCCATCAGCCAGGAAGTCACCTTTGACCGCGACATTGATGACGGCGCCCGCTTGCGCCAGGTGATCCGGGACCAGGCCGAGCGTGTGGCCTTCAGCCTGCGCAGCAAGAATCTGACCGCCGCTACCGTGCGTATCAAGATTCGCTGGCCAGACTTCTCCACCCACTCGCGCCAGATGACCTTGCCGCAGGCTACCAGCCAGGATACGATCATCACTCGCGGCGCGCTGGACCTGTTCGAAAGCATCTGGGACGGTCAGCGCAAAGTGCGCTTGATCGGGGTGGGGGTCAGCGGTCTGCAGGAAGAAGTCTGGCAGCCATCCCTGTGGGATACGCCCAACGAGAAGGAACGGCGGCTGCTGGCTGCGATGGATGAATTGAAAAGCCGTTATGGACGCAAGATTGTCCAGCGCGGTGCAGCATTAAAACCCCGCAAGCCGAACACGGAAGACCCATAGGGTGACCGATTTCCCAGGCGCCCTGACCTACAGCAGCAAGCGAGAAGATCATGCAAAAACCCTTTTCTCCCCACATCGCTCTCCACCAGGACACTCTGGAAACCGCCAGCAGCTTGACCGTCGACACGGTACCACCCAATGTCCTGCCGCGTCCGCAACGGGCTGCCCGTCCGTTGGACCTGCGCCACCTTCGCCTGCCAAAAGATCTGACCACCCGGCTATCGGATGGGTTGGTGCCAGCTTTGCTGCTTATGGCTTTGACCCTTATGATGGATATGCTCATCCAGCCGATCCAGTCGACCACCAACCGCGAGGGGTTGTTGATCTACCTCACCCTGGTTTTGGCTCTGGGTGTGTTTGCCCTGGAGAAGAGTACTCACTTCAGCGGCACCGAAAGCTCGCATGCCATTTCCGGCATGGTCGCCGGTCAGTTCTTTTGGCATTCGCTGTACATTATCCAGCTGCTCGGCGGTCTCAAGTTTGACACGCAGGGGACCTTGCTGATTCTGGTGCTGGTGACGCTGGTCGGAAGCACATTGTGGAAGCCCGTGCTGCCGCTGGGTGTCAAATTCTTCCTGCTGACCTTCATGGCCAGCTGGGTCAACCGATTCTTCATCAATCACTCGGTCTTGCAATCCAGCGGCATCGACCTGTACACCGGTTTGTTCTACGCCAGCGGTTTTTTTGCTCTGGTCGGCCTGGTCTTTGCCATTATCTACCTGATTTTCCGCGCCGAGTTCAAGGTGCAGCGCCTGTGGGCTGCGCTGGGTATCTGGCAGGCGGCGCTGGTGACCATCATCGTGCTGCTGCAGGTATTTATCTAACTCACACCAGCGGTTACATCATGTGGGGCATGCGGCGCTCGGCGTGGGCGTGGGGTGAGGCATTGAGAAGTTCGTTATACACCCCCAAAATCCGCGCCGCAATCGTATCCCACGAGTAACCGCGGGCAATTTCAGCTCCCTGGCAGCCCAGGCGTTCGCGCAGGTCGCCATCCAGCAGGATTTCGATCAGATGCTGACCGAGGAGCTCCGGTTCGCCATTGGGCACCACAAATCCGGTCACGCCGTCCTGTACCAGGAAAGGCAGTCCGCCAACTTGCGAGGCCACCACCGGCGTACCGCAGGCCATGGCTTCCAGCGCCACCATGCCAAACGATTCGTAATGCGAAGGCACCACCACCACGTCGGCAGCGGAGTAGTAATACGGCAGCGACTCCTGCGAGCGTTTGCCCAGGAAGAGCACGATGTCGCTCAAGCCGAGCTCGGCACTCAGCGCCTGGACGCGCCCCATCTCTTCGTTCAGGCTGTCCTCGCTGACCTCCGGGTCGCCGCCAATGACAGCCAGGTAATGCGGGCAGCAGTTGAGGTTTTTGGTGGATTGGATGTAGGCGAGTGCTCGCAGCAGCGTGTCCACCCCTTTGAGCGGCTCGATTCTCCCGACGAACAGGATCATCTGCTCATTGGGTGGCAACTCAATGGCGGCTTTGGCCTCGTCTTTGGGGATGGGGTAGAAACGCGCCGTATCCACCCCTGGCGGGATGATCACCAGTTTGGCCGAATCGGCGCGGTAGAGAAATTCCAGCTGGGATTGTTCCGCCAGGGTCGACACGATGATGCGGTCAGCTAGTCCGAGGATGCGCTGCTCGCCATCCAGCCGGTACGCGCCTTCCATCTCCTCCGGTGTGCGCGCAATGCGGTTTTTCATCATCACCAGCGTGTGGAACATCTGCACGATGGGCACCTGCCAGCTGGTCTGTAACTGCTCGGCAGCCACGCCAGACATCCAGTAGTGGCTGTGGATCAGGTCATAGTGCAGTCCTTTTTTGGCGGCAAATTCCTGAATGCCGCTGACAAACTGCGGGATGTGCCTGGCCAACTCGGGTTTGGGCAGCGGAAATTCCGGACCAGCCGGGATGTGCACCACGCGGTTGCCGTAACCCAGATCGTGCAGCACGTGCGGCACATGCTCGTTCTGCGAGCGGGTGTAGACGTCCACATGCACGCCCAGGCGACCCAGGTGACGGGTGAGTTCGGCGACGTAAACGTTCATTCCGCCGGTGTCTTTGCCGCCCAGGGTTGCCAGGGGGCAGGTGTGGTAGGAGAGCATGGCGATGTTCATGGCAGGCTGGGGCTGGAGAGGCGGTTTTCCTTGTCGATTTGGCAGGCGTACTGTATAATTTGGCGCGCACGCCACCGTAGCTCAGTTGGCAGAGCAGACGTTTCGTAAACGCCAGGTCAAGGGTCCGAATCCCTTCGGTGGCTCTTGTATTTTAACCCGGAAATTGTGAAAACCTCACCACAGAGAGCACAGAGATCACGGAGAAAACCATTATTTGTGGGCTTGTCCGCGCAGCGGCAGTAGGGGTCGGCTTCCATGCCGACCCGTGGCACGTAGGGGCGGGGTTCCACGGTTTATGCGTCCCCTTGCGGGACACCCTCGCCCGCACGGTTTGGGCATGCCCCGTAGGGAACGGCGCCCCCGCCGTTCCGAAGAGATCGGCATGAGAGCCATCTGTAACGGCAAGGCAGAAACAAGGTTTCTGTTAAACCCAGAACCATTTAAGTCTCGCCTTTTGTGAATTTGGCCGGTGACTGACCTACACCAATCCGGTTGGGGTGGTGCTTTATCCATTTGCCGATTTCGGGACGACCTTGGTTGTCTGTAAGGGACTTGGTCGGCGATGAATTGGGATCGAGAGTGATGATAATTATTTGGTGATATGCATCAACCGATAAAACCAAAAAATCTCAAGGTGATCCAGCCTTAACTTTTTCGCCGACTATGCGTCCCTTTGCCTTTTTATCGGCTTCTCTCTCTTTTGGTTCAGCTGATGAAGGATCAACATTGAACTTCCCTGGAATTGGAAGATTAATTGTATTTATACCCATTTGGGCTGCAGTTGCCCTTAATATCGGTAAAAAAGCAGGCCACATTAGTGGGATTCCTAC